>JAJPXZ010000102.1 GCA_021205245.1 Planctomycetaceae bacterium | reverse complement strand
CCGACATCCCCCTGCGCTAAATGGGGTTTTTGCGGGGGTCAACACGAAATCGCCAGACTCTCCAAAAAACACCCCCAAAAAATCCCCCCCCCCAAAAAAAAGCCCCTCCCAACCCAATCGCAGGGAGGAGCCATAGTATCTCAATAGTGGACAACGCCTAATTCCCGTTCTCCATATTCCGCGCTTCCATAATCGTATTCGACCGCTTGTGGCGGATGTCCAGCGGGTGCGGCGGGGTGTGCCAGATCTCCTGCGCGTATTCCATAATCGTCCGGTCGCTGGAGAACTTGCCCGAGCGGGCGGTATTGAGGATCGACTTCCTCGTCCACGCCGCCTGGTCGCGGTAATCGGCCTGCAGCTTCGCGTGCGCTTCGGCATAGCTCGGAAGGTCGGCGATCAGCAGGTAGCGGTCGCCCCATTCCAGCAAGGCCTTGCGGATCGGCTCGAAAATCGGTCCTTCGCCGACGGAGAAGTGGCCGCCGAACAGCAGGTCGAGGGCGTCGCGGATTTCCTCGTTCTGCTGGTACAGCGCCATCGGGTCGTAATCCTTGGTGATATCCTTGGCCTGTTCGGCATCAAGTCCGAAGATGTACATGTTCTCCCGGCCGACCTCTTCCATGATTTCAATGTTCGCGCCGTCGAGGGTGCCGATGGTGAGGGCGCCGTTCAGCATAAACTTCATGTTGCCGGTGCCGGACGCTTCGGTGCCGGCGGTGGATATCTGCTCCGACACGTCGGTGGCGGGGATAATCTTCTCCGCCAAAGACACCCGGTAGTTCGGCAGGAAATACACCTTTAGCTTGTCGCCAATCGCCGGGTCGTTGTTAACGACGTTGGCGACGTTGTTGATCAGCTTGATGATGAGCTTTGCCATTTCGTAGCCGGGCGCGGCCTTGGCGCCGAACAGGAACGTCTGCGGCGTCCACTCCATGTTCGGGTTGCGGCGCAGCCGATTGTACAACATGATAATGTGGAGCGCGTTCATGAGCTGGCGCTTGTACTCGTGCAGACGCTTCACTTCGGTGTCGAAAATGGAGTCCGGGTTCAGGATAAAGCCGTTCTCCTTCTTCACGTGTTCGACCAGGGCGAGCTTGGCCTTGCGTCTGGTTTCGCGGAACTGCGCCTGGAATTCGGCGTCGTCCGCGTACTTTTCCAGTTCGCGCAAGTGGTCGAGGTCCATAATCCAGCGGTCGCCGATGCGGGACGTGATGAGGTCGGCGAGGGGCGGGTTGGCCTTCAACAGCCAGCGGCGCTGGGTAATGCCGTTCGTTTTCGAATTGAAGCGCTCCGGATACATGTCGGCGAAATCGGGCACGACGCGGCTCTTCAGGAGTTCGGTGTGAATGGCGGCGACGCCGTTGGTCGAATGGCTGCCGACGATGCACAGGTTGGCCATCCGCACCTGCTTCGGTTCCGACTCCTCAATAAGGCTCATGTTGCCCATTTTCTGGGTGTCGCCCGGGAAGGCAATCGCCACCTTCTGCATAAACTTGAAGTTTATGTCGTAGATGATCTGCAGGTGGCGCGGCAGCAGCTTTTCCATCATCGGCACCGGCCATTTTTCAAGCGCTTCCGGCATCAGGGTGTGGTTGGTGTAGCCCAACGACTTGACGGTGATTTCCCACGCCTGTTCCGGTTCGAGGTTTTCCTGATCGATAAGAAGGCGCATCAGTTCCGGCACGGCCAGACTCGGGTGGGTGTCGTTCATCTGGATCGCGACCCGGTTGGGGAATTCGCTCCACGGTTCTTTGTCGTGCTTGAAGCGGCGGAGGATGTCCCACAGCGAACACGCGACAAACAGGTATTGCTGCTTGAGCCGCAGTTCCTTGCCGGTGTAGTGGAGGTCGTTCGGATAAAGAACCTTCGTCAGGTTCTCGGCTTCGGTCTTCGACGCCACCGCCTCGATATAGTCGCCTCGGTTGAAGTCTTCAAAGTCGAAATCCTCCGCCGCGTAGGACGACCACAGCCGGAGCGTATTGACGGTGTTGCCGCCGTACCCGACGATAGGCGTGTCGTAGGCCATGCCGAGGACGGGCTTGGCGTCGACCCAGCGGTAGCGCGGGCGGCCGTTTTCGGTCCATTGTTCGATACGGCCTTCGAAGCGGACCGGGATACGCAGTTCCGGCCTGGCGATTTCCCACGGATTGCCGTTCTGGAGCCAGTTGTCCGGGTGTTCGACCTGGTAGCCGTTCTCGAAGGTCTGGCGGAAGATGCCGTAGTTATAGCGGAGACCATAGCCCATGGCGGGAATTTGCAACGTCGCCAGCGAGTCGAGGAAACAGGCGGCGAGACGGCCGAGGCCGCCGTTGCCGAGGCCGGCGTCGACTTCGACTTCGCGTAGTTCTTCCCAGTCCACGCCCAAACCGTCCAGGGCTTTTTCCACCGAATCCTGGAGCTTGAAGTTAATGACGTTATTGCCAAGGGCGCGGCCCATAAGGAATTCAAGCGAAAGATAATAGACGCGTTTGACCCGGTCGTCATGGTGGGCCTGCTGGGTCTCGATCCAGCGGTCGATAAGACGGTCGCGGATAGCGCGGCTAAGGGCGATATAGCGGTTGTTCTTGGTCGAGGTGTAGCGGTCGCGCGCCAGTTCGTACTTCAACTGTTCGGCATAATCGAGCTGAATGGATTCGGGTGTGGTGCCTTGGCGCGTGCTGTGTTGGTGGTCGGTGTCAAGGTGAGACATGAGCTTTCTCCCGTATGAGGATTAATATGCGGGAAACAGCTTTTGTTCACGCGTGAGGTAAACCCCGTCGCGTGAATAAAAGCGTTTCCATCTCTGGATTATAGGGATGGTGAGTTACAAAGCAAAGCAATTATACCGCGCCATCCTTTGCCACCCGACCCGGGATGGGCGGTTATGGCGGGTTATATCGCCTTTGTCGTTTTTCTCTGTAACCCGGGCCGTTTTACCGTATAATCACCAGCTGAACGTCTTTGCACAGGGAGAAAATGCCGCCATGGGTTCACGCAAACCACTCCGCTTCGGTCCCTCCCGTTTGGGCGCGGCCGTCTTCATCGGAACCGTTTTCGCCCTGCTCGCCCTGCCCGGGTGTTCGCTCGGTTATACCAATCTCAAACCCGGGGAAAACAGCGCGCTCTACCAGCACCTCTTCGCCGACCTCATCAATAACTATGATGAACCGTACTGGCTGTGGATACGCGGCACCATATCCGGCGATCTGAACGGCAACGGCGTGGTGGAGGAAGAAATTGTCCTGGCCACCATCCAGAAGGGCGATGCCCGCAACCCCGGACCCATCGAGGTCGCCATCGTCGTCGCCTGCGAGGTCGGCCCCGACGGCAAACGCACCGCCATGGCCCGGCAGCTCCTGTTCGACAAATCCCCAATCCCCGGCGCAGCCAAGCCGATTAACGACCTGGGGGTGGTGAAGGACGATCCCTTTACCCACTGCCGCATCCAGACAGTGGCGGACAAGGTGACCCTGACCGAGTCGTTCGTCGTGTATTTCTGGGGGTCCGGTTCGCCCACCAGCGTCTGGTACGCAGGCTTTTCGCTGGTAGAAGGCAAATTGGTCAAGAACCTGGAGACAGTCATTTACCAGACCGTTCCCGGCTTCCTCACCGCCAATCTGGATAAGTCCATTGAAGCCAGCCCGTTCGGCTACCAGTTGGTGTTCGGCGTTGCCGCCATCCCGGACGAGGTCATCCGGAAAATCGGCCAGCCGCACGAGTCGCCCCTGTGGGGCCACGTCTATGCCAGGAATGCGGCCGGATTTTACGAGCAGGCCGACGAGCGGTACGGCGACAATTACCGCCAGTTGGAAGGCCCGTGGAACCAGACCTACCTCAAGGCGGTCATAAAGGGTTTGCCGATGGAGGACCTGGCCTGGTTCGAGTACCACATCGGTATTCTCAACCATTATACCGGCAACGACGACATGGCCGCGGGATTCCTTGCCAAGGCGCGGCGCTACGCCGCCGACCCCGCATTGCAGGCGGCGGTGGACAAAGCACTCGAAACCATCGGGCACGTCCCGACAGAATAACGGCACCCTATGCCCTTACCGTTTGACATGCTGGCCGTCATGCTTTTCCTCGGCTGGTATGCTGAAAGTCCCGCACCGCAACCACCGCCCCCCGGCCATGCCCTGGCTATCGCGGGCGGCGCTGTCGTCGCCACACTCATCGTGTCGATGCTGTTGGATTATTTTGCCCGCCGGGCTTTGCGGCGGCGCGGCCTCCCCTATGCCGAACGGCGGAGCATCGCCGCCAAGGCGGACATGGCGCTCCGCGTCCTCCTGGTCGGCGCGTATGTCGCCACCCTGTACCATTCCTCGCTGCCGTGGAGCCTCGTTGCGGCCTGGGGACTGAATCCCGCCTCCGACAGCTTCGCCGTCCAGGCGCTGGGCCTCTTACCCTATGTGGCCTTATTCTTTGCCGCCTGGCTGCCGCAATTTCCCCTCCACCGCGAGACCAACGCGGGCAAATGGACGCGCGTGTCGTTCCTCGTCCACAAGGCGCGCTACAACCTTTACATGCTCTTGGCGTGGCTCCCCTTCGCTTTCCTCGCGGATTGGCTGGGCGAATTTCTCGTACTCCTGCCGGTCCTGTTCATCGTGGCCGCGTGGGCGTTCCCGCTCCTGCTCGCCCGGGCCTGGGGCTGCCGCCGTTTGCCCGAGGGACCGGTCATGGACACGGTCCGCCGGCTCGAAAACGAAGCCGGGGTCAAATTCTCCCGCGTCTATCTGTGGGAGCCGGGCGGCGGCAATACCCAGAACGCCGCGGCTGTCGGCATCATGCGCCCGTTCCGCTATTTGTTCCTCACCCCCGCCCTCATCCGCAACATGAAGGAGGACGAGCTGGAAGGGGTCATCCTGCACGAACTCGGCCATATCAAAAACAAACACCTCCTCTTTTATCTGTTCACCTCGCTGGCCGGCATCAACCTGGCGGTGCTTTTGGGCGCGTTTATTCCGCTGACCTCGACCGAACGCTTTATCGTCACCACCGTGCTGGTGCTGGCGTATTTCCGGCTCGTCTTCGGCTGGCTGTCCCGCAACATGGAGCGGCAGGCCGATTTGTTCGCGCTCGAAATGTCAGGCGATTCGCGCGGCCTCGTGAACGCGTTGGAAAAACTCGGCATCAGCGCCGGCCATGTGCGGCTGGCGGAGTCGTGGCACCATCTCGGCATTGCCGAACGGGTCGATTATCTCCGCCGGGTCGAACGCTTTCCCCAGATCGGCGACGCCCACCACTTGGCGGTGCGGCGGATAATGCTGGCCGGTTATCTCGCGTCAGCCCTTTTTATCGGCGGCATGGTCTGGCTTATCCATATTGAACTTGCGCCGATGCCGCCGCGCGAGCAGGCCCCGGTAGGTGACATCGCCCACTGGCGTCGGGTGATGCGGGTGGTGCCGGACAATCCGGACGCGCCCTTGCATCTTGCCTACAAACTGGCATCCCTGCCGGAAGGCAAACCGGAAGCCGCCGCCCTCGCGTCCGACGCCATCCGCCTCGCCGGACCGGGCGAAGTCACGGACGCGGCGGAAAGCCTGCTTCGGGATCTCCGGGAGTGATGCGGCTCATCCGGCTGGTCCTGCTCTTCCTCATCCTCGCCACCGCAATTCCGGCGGCCGAGACGGTTCATCCCCTCGACCGGCCGGTGCGGCTGAACCTCTGGGGCGTCGGCCTGAACGATGCCGCCCGGGAGATTCACGCCCAGACCGGCATCGAGGTCCGGTATTTCCTGGCCGACCTTCCCGCCACCGCCAACACCGATAACGTCTTCATCGTCACCGGCCGCGTGCCGTTGGGGACGGTGCTGGAAGGTCTGGCGCGCCGCTTCGGCTTCCGCTTCCGCGTCACCGCCACCGGGGTTGTCGAGTGTTCCCGGTCCTACGATTGGGTTGCCGCCCAGCCGTCGCTGTCGTTCCCGCGCATGCCGCCGCTGGTCGACGGAGGGGTCGAGGCAATGCGCCGCTTCCTCGGCGAACTGGTCAAACCCATGCCGGTGTTGCCGGGCGAACACACGCTGGCGGTGGAAAATTACCCCCTTCCCGACAACCCGAACGCCTACCGGGCCACAGCCGTCCTGCCGCCGGTCCTGGCCGATTATCTGGAGCGGGCGGTCCGCTGCCTCGAGGCGAGCCCCGGCGATGCGCCCGCCCTCGCCAATCCGGCCCTGTTCGCCCGGGCCATCCAGTATTCGAACGATTGGGGCGCGCTCCTGGGCCGGACTGTCGCGCGGCCTCGCGGCAGGGAACCACGGGAAATCCTCGCCGATACAGCCGACCAGGCCGGGGTGGCGATTCTCCTGCATGCGCCGCCGTCGGTGGGCGGGCGCGACCTCCCCGCCGCCGTCGACCGCTACACCCTTGGCAAGCTGACCGAAGTATTCGCCGACGCGTGGGGATTGGGGAAGCGCGCCTTCCACGCGAGCGGCGCGGTGTTGTTCGAACCGGGCGACGGCGAATACGCGACCGATTTCCGCTCGCGGCAATTGTTCTGGGACGGCTTGGCCGTCGCCGGCTTCGAGGTGCGGCGAGGCGACAACGCGGTCCTGCCGGCAACGCTGCGGCGCGAGGTTTTTCCCGGCGTGTGGCGGGATCCCGTCTGTGCCTTGCAGTATAGTCCTGTCACCGGCAGACTGGCGGTGGTCGCTCCCGGCAACGTGGTCGCCGCCGTTGCGGCGCGCCTCGCGGGTATGGGCCGATAGCGAGGCCAGCCGCGCGCTGTTTTTTTTGACACCGCTCCGACCTTTGCCCGTATATAGGGTAATTGCGCCAAAGACGAGGGGCGGCTTGCCGCCGAGGTAACCAAGGAGAAAGCTCATGCTGGATCGTTTGTCACTATTGCTCTTACCCGTTATCGCGGTTTTCGCCTTTACCCACCCATCGGAGGCGGCAACGCCATCGGAACGGCGCACGGAGGCGAAACGGCTGCAGGCGGAAGGGAATTACCGCGACGCCGCCGTCCTCTACCGGAACCTCGTCCTCGATGCGGCGGTGCCGTCAAAGCAGGCGGCGACAGACCTCTCCATGGCGGCGGCCTGCTATCTGCGCCTGGGCGAAACGGATGAAGTCCGCTCGCTCCTTGATGCCGCGATATCCGCCCGGCCCACCAGTTGGCGCGTCCTTGCCGCAGCCGCCCACCCGATGACCCTGCCCGGACGCGGCGGTTACCGCGACCGCGACGCCGAACGCGGGCGTGTTCTCGGCCTGCGGCTCATGCACCGGGCCGAAGCGAATTTGGACGACCCGGACGATCCGGCACATGCGTCCGACAGGATCGATTTCTACCGCAGCTACATCTCCCTCCTTCTTCGGAGCCGGGAGGGCATGCTGGCCTGGCGGCTCACCGGCCTGACCGATCTCGATACGCCGCCCGCCGAGGGCGAGTCGACGCCGATTTACGCCCTGCCGCGCCGTCACGCGCCGGTGGATGCGGACGGCAATCCCGTCTACCACCAACGGCCCGAATCGTGGGAAGCGGCGAAAACAGACGGCGAACGCTACCGCTGGCTGCTGGCGCGGCTGGCCGGGATCAATGAAGAAGGGGAAAGCACGGCCGACCTGCTGTTTGGCCGTTTCCTGATGGAACAATTCGGCGTCCAGACGATAACGGCGAACACACCCCTCGCCCGCGACGCCGACGTCGGCCGCGAGACAGGTCCCTATGCCGTCCGCACCTTGCTGGATGCCGAGACCATCGCCAGGCTGGCGACCGGGCTGAAACGCTTTTCCCCGCCGGAGGAAATCAACCATATCGCCGTGCTCCGCAGCGCGGCCGATTCGGACACCGTCGAGATACGAAGCGACGCCCTCGCCTCCCTGGCGCAAATCTACGAGAACCGCCAGCAGTACCCGCGCGCGGTTTCGTTCTGGCAGCGCCGGGCCGACCTCACCCGACGCAACCGGATTCGGGACGACGTAAGTCAGGACCGGCTCAAACGCATTACCGGCAACAACGGCATGCTCGAAGCCGATACGGTCGCTCCCGCCGGGCAGCGTACCACCCTGTCCTACCTGTTCCGCAACGGCAAATCGGTCCGGCTGGTTGCGAAGCGGCTGGACGAAAAAAAGCTCCTCGCCGATATCCGCACGGGCGTCAAGGCGGGCGACAGTGCCTTGCTGCAAGGCTATGCCGGGCGCAGGCCGGACATGCTCGGTCGTATGGTGGTGGAGGAAAACGCGAAACGCTATATCGCCGAGACCGTGGCCGAATGGGATGTCCCGCTCGACCCTCTCCCCGACCATCACTCCAGCCGCGCCTCTCTGGAGCTCCCTTTCGACAAGGCCGGCTGCTACCTGATTGAAGCGCGTATGCGCAACGGCAACACCAGCCGCATGGTTCTCTGGATTCAAGACCTCGCCCTGGTACGCAAAAACACCGGCGACAGACAGCTCCTCTTCGTCGCCGAAGCTTCCAACGGCAGATTGGTGCCGACGGTTGGGCTGTCGTTCCTCGGCTATGACATCCGCTACAACGACGACGGGACGCGTCCACACATGATATCGGACGAATTCGCCGTCCGCACCGACGAGTACGGCCTGGCGCTCGTCCCCACCGATCGCCTGGAGCGCAAGGAATGGTTGATCACGGCGGAGACGGACGACGGCCGCCTCGCCTATCTCGGCTTCGATTCGGTATGGCCCATCCATTCGGGCGACACGCAATCGGGCAGGGAAAGCTGTTTTGTCATCACCGACCGTCCCGCCTACCGCCCTGGTCAGAGTATCGACTTTAAGATTTGGTACGGGCAGGCATCGTACGATGGACGCCCCGCCTCGGTCGAAGGCCGTCCGGTCAAGGTGACGGTTCGAAATCCGCGCGGCGAAACGGTGTATGAAAAACCGCTCCTGACCGACGAGTTCGGCGGCTCGGCCGATTCGCTGACGCTCGGACCCGACGCGATGCTTGGGATGTATTATATCGAAACGGAGTTTGGCGGCGGGATCGGCTTCAGGCTTGAAGAGTATAAAAAACCCGAGTTTGAAGTGGGCCTTGAGACGCCGGACAAAGCCATCACCCTGGGGGACACGGCGCAGTTGAAGATTCGCGCCCGCTACTACTACGGCGCGCCGGTCACGGACGCGCGGGTGACCTACCGTGTCGTCCGCACCACCCATCGGGGCGACTGGACGCCGCCGTGGCGCTGGGACTGGCTCTATGGTGCTGGCGCGTGGCGCAGTAGGGTCGACTATTCGTGGTATCCAGGCTCTGCCCCATGGGCGCCGCCAGACATTCGTCCGCCGTGGTTCTTTGAGCAGCCCGAAGTTGTCGCCGAGGGCGAAGGGGTGCTGGATGCCGACGGCGTCTTCCGCCTCGACCTCGATACAGCACCGGCAAAGGAACTCTTCGGCGACCGCGATCATAGCTATGCGGTGACGGCCGAGGTGACGGACGCTTCCCGCCGCACCATTGTCGGCAGCAGCAGGGTAGTCGCGGCGCGGCGTCCGTTCGCGGTGACGCTGTGGGCGGATCGAGGCTTTTACCCGGCCGGCGACCGTCTCACCGCTTCGGTCCGCGCCGCCCTGCCCTTGGGCGGTGGCGTCGAAGCGACTGGACAGGCAGTCCTCTATCGCATCCGTTACGACGAAGAAGGCACCCCGTCGGAAACAGAAGTCGCGAGTCAACCGGTGGCGACGGATACTACCGGCGACGCCACCGTCCATTTCACCCTGGCCGAAGCAGGGCAATATCGTCTCGCATGCATTCTCGAGGACGCGGGCGGCAACAGGGTCGAGGGCGCGACGTTGGTCACCGTGCGCGGTATGCCGGGGCAAGGCAGCTTCCGCTACGGTGCACTCGAACTGGTGCCGGACAAACGCGACTACGCACCGGGCGACATGGTGAAGCTGGCCATCAATTCCCGTTTCAAAAATGCCACCGTTCTCTTATTCCCGCGCGCTGAACGGACGGAACGCGAAGGCGCGCTGCTGCCGCTCCTCTACCATCTCGAAGACGGCAGCGAAGTGGTGGAAATTCCCGTCGGGGTGGCTGACCAGCCGAATTTCTTCTGCGAAGCAATCACCATCCACGACGGGCGGCTGTATAGCGAAACGCGGGAAATCTTCGTCCCGCCGGCCGACAAGACCCTGAACGTCGACATCACGCCGGACAAGGAATCCTACACCCCTGGCGAAAAAGCCACCTTCACCCTCCGCATCAGCGATGACGACGGCCGTCCCGTCGTCGGTCAGTGCGTGGTGTCTGTCTACGACCGCTCGGTCGAATACATTTCCGGCGGCTCCAACGTCGGCGACATCCGCTCCTTCTTCTGGAGCTGGAAGCGCTACAACAACACGTCCATTGTTTCGTCGCTCGACAAAACACCCTACATGCCTTCCCGGCGAGGCGACGTCTTTTGGGAGCCAATCGGCGCATTCGGTAACCAGGAGGCGGACTGGAACGACGAAACGGTCCATGTCAACGGCAAGCTGCCGCGCGCGAGACGCATGAGCGCAGACAGTGGCATGTTGATGTCGGAAGCGATGCCAGTCCCCGCACCGGCCGCGCCCATGCAGGCGGCTAGTATGGAAATGTCCATGGACGATACCGCCGACTCACCCGCCTATGCGGGCGGTTCTCCCACGAGTGGCGGCGGCGGCGAAGCGGTCGAACCGGCGCTCCGTTCCGAATTCGCCGACACCGCCCTCTGGCTCGCCGCTTTGGAAACAGACGCGGACGGCGTCGCCACCTTCTCCCTCGCTATGCCGGAAAACCTCACCGCCTGGAAGGCACGCACCTGGGTCATGGGTGACGGCGTTCGGGTGGGCGAAGGCGAGAAAGCGGTGGAGACGAAGAAAGACATCATCGTCCGTCCGCAAGCGCCGCGCTTCCTGACGCAGACGGACCAGGTCATTCTGTCGGCCAACCTTCACAATTACCTCCCCAGGGGAAAGGCGGCCCGCGCCGAACTTATCCTTGAGGGCGGGTTGCTCGAGGCCGACGCGGCGTCGCCGCTGGTGCGGCAGGTCCAGCTCCCCGCCAATGGCGAAGCGCGGGTGAACTGGCTGGTCAGCGCCCGCCGCCCCGGCGACGCCCGCGTCGTCATGCGGCTCCTCACCGACGAGGAATCGGATGCGGCGGAAATCATCGTCCCGGTGGTCGTGCATGGCGCGCGCCGGGTCCAGAGCTACGGCGGCGTGATCCGTGGCGAACGCAATCAGGAGGTTATCAATTTCACCGTGCCGGAAGAACGGTTGGCGGACCGGTCGCGGTTCGAGTTTTCTTTCTCGCCCAGTATCGCGGGCGCGATGCTGGAGGCGTTGCCATACCTCATCGACTATCCCTACGGCTGTACCGAACAGACGCTGAACCGCTTCCTCCCCGTCGTCATGACCCGCAGATTCCTTGACGGGATAGGCGTCACGCTTTCCGACGCCCAATCCGCTGTCGAAGGAAAACGGGACGACCCGCAGTCTGCCGCCTGGCGCGGTACCTTTGGCGACGACCGGGCCAAAGTCTCGGCGGTGTTTGACGACGAAGAACTCGCCGCCATGACCTCGCGCGGCGTTGAACGGCTGGCCGCGATGCAGAACGCGGACGGCGGCTGGGGCTGGTTCTCCGGCGCGGGCGAACGCAGTTGGCCCCACACCACAGCCGTGGTGGTTTACGGCTTGCAGACGGCGGTGGCGAACGATGTCCCGCTGCCACGCGGTCTTCTCGACGGCGGCATCGACTGGTTGCGCGGCTATCAGGCCGAACAGATCGCCCGCCTGAAGGCGGAGCCGGAAACGGCCGGTTCCAAGTCGGTTGCGGATAACACCGATGCGTTCGTTTATATGATTCTGGCTCTCGACGGCCGCCGGCCGCTCGATCCCGATATGCGGGACTTCCTCTATCGGGACCGCCTCGGCCTGTCGCCAACAGCCCTCGCCATGCTTGGCATTGCCCTGGACCAGGAAGGCGCGACCAACGCCCTTGAAATGGTGGTCCGTAACCTGTCGCAGTTCGTCAAGACGGACGACTCCACCGGCACTGCTTGGCTGCAGACGCCTGTCCAAGGCTGGTGGTGGTGGTATAACGACGCGATTGAGACGCAGGCCTGGTACCTTAAGCTGCTAGCCCGGGTCGAGCCTCGAGGCGAACTCGCCTCCGGCGTCGCCAAATACCTGCTTCAGAACCGCAAGAACGGCGGGTACTGGCGGTCGACCCGCGACACTGCGTACGCCATCGACGCACTGGCAGAATACGCGGTCGCGTCGGGCGAAGCCGATCCGACCATGGAGGTGATCCTGACGCTGGACGGGGTGGAGGTAATGCGGCGCATCCTCACGGCAAAGGAGATTCTCCAGGACAACCGCCTGGTCCTCGAGGGGCTGGCGGTGGAATCGGGCGATCACGAGCTGCGGCTGGAGCGGACCGGAACGGGCAACCTTTATTACTCCGGTTCGCTGGACATCTTCAACCTCGAGGATCCCATCCGCGCCGCCGGTCTCGACCTGACGGTCACCCGCCGCTTCTACAAATTGGAGCCGGGCCAACGCAGCGCCGAAATGCCGACCGCCTCCGGCACGTCTGTCCAGGGCGCGGTCGAGGGGTACCGGCGGGTGGAATTGCCCGGGCTGGACAGCGACCAAACAGCGACGGTACAGTCGGGCGATCTTGTCGAAGTGGAACTGACCATCGTCGCGAACAACGACTATGAGTACCTGGTCTTCGAGGACATGAAGGCGGCGGGGCTGGAATCGGTCGAGGTTCAATCCGGTTATACCGCCAACCGGCTCGGAGCCTATGTGGAGTACCGCGATCAAAAGGTGGTGCTGTTCATCCGTTCTCTGCCACGAGGGACGCGCATGATCAGTTACCGCTTCCGGGCCGAAACGCCTGGCGCTTTCTCGGCCCTACCGGCCTTCGGCGGCGGCATGTACGCGACCGAGTTGTTCACCAATTCCGACGAGATGAAACTGCGGGTTGGCGAGGCTGGCACTTTCTAGTGGAAAAAACCCTTGCCAAAAAAATTGGCTGACACTATGGTCGCAATGCAGTAGTATACATAACGCGCGCAAGGAGACTGGGAAGACGGTGAAAATCCGTCGCAGACGCGCTGCTGTAACCGGAGTAACATGTCTGAAAATCGTCACTGGGATATCCCGGGAAGGCGGTTTTCATGGGTGCGCCAGACGCACCCGGGACGCCGGAAGCCAGAATACCCTCCTTGCCGCCGTACCGGAATCCCCGCGCATGGGATGACGTCCGGGCCTTGCAGGGGGGATTGTCCCCGCTGATCCACAATGCCATACGACGCCGTTCCTCGGGGAACGGCGTCTGTTTTTTTGGCACGAGGAGAAGCGATGGGTAAGGGGATGGCGGGGGCGTTATGCCTCTGGGTGGCGTTAATGGGAGTCGCGGTCGCGGGCGAGACGATCGCCCCGATGGTAACGGAATACGGCGAAAGCCTCGAGCCACAGCGAATCGTGGTAACAGCGACGCGGATACCGACGCCGGTGGAACAGGTGGCGGGACCAGTCACCGTTTTCGAAGGCGGAACGCCGGGCGGGTCACAGGTCGGCAGGCTGGCCGACGGCATCTACTCGGCGGGTAATTTCGAGACACGGCAATACCGTGGCCTTGGCGAAGTTTTGCAGAATGTCCCAGGTGTTTCGCTCTACACCAGCGGTGGTAACGGGACATCGTCCAGTGTTTTTATGCGCGGCATGGACTCGGGCAATACCGTCCTCCTGGTCGATGGTATGCCCATGAACGATCCGGGCGACACCAACGGCAGCTTTAATTTCGGGCAGTTCGTTCTTGACAACGTTGCACAAGTGGAAGTGTTGCGTGGCCCTCAAAGCACGCTCCACGGTTCCGGCGCGACAGGCGGCGTCATCAATATTATGAGTAAAAAGGGTGAAGGGCCGCTCTCCGGCTATGCCTCGACAGAGGCAGGCAGCAGAGGCACATTCCTCACCCGGCTCGGCATGGACGCTGGAAACGAAAAGGGAGATTTCTCCGTCGCCGGCAGCGTCTTCCATACCGACGGGTACAGCGTTGCCGATAAACGCAACGGCAATACGGAGAAAGACCGTTACAGGTATGGTAACATCAACATTCGCCTGGGCTTCAATCCCACCAATAGCCTGCGATTCGACCTCTTCGCCAATGCGTTAAAAGACGAGAAGGAATACGATGGGTGGCTGGGCAATACCGCAGCCGATGCATCCGACTTGTTTAGTAAAACCGAACGTTATATGGTTCGTCCCCAGGCGTCACTCTTGCTTATGGACGGCCGCTGGGAGCAGACGGTCGGCATTGGCTATATGCAAACCTATCGAAAAGCCTTCGGCGATTCGTTCTATGATAGATACAAATTTAAGGGTGAGACCCTCAAAATCGATTATAAGAGCATTTTCCATATCCATGAGACTAATACGTTGTTGGCCGGCGTTGACGTCGTCACAGAATCCATGACAAAATACGATGGAACGGCTTCGGACCGTTATACGAGGACCAAGCCGGACAAAGTGACGACCACAGGGTTTTACATCGAAGACCAGATCAATATCGATGACACCTTCTTTGCGAACTTCGGCGTTCGCCAGGTTCACCATGATGATTTCGGCGACAAAACGGTGTGGAAGGCGAACACCATGTACGTCCTGCCCACCAATACCAAATTGAAAGCATCGGTGGGTACGGGCTTCAAGGCGCCGACGATTGACCAACTCCATATCGACTATGACTTCGGGGGCTTCTACGATACGTTTTCGAATCCGAATTTGAAGGCTGAAAGGACATTCGGCTGGGATGTGGGATTCGAACAATCGCTGTTCTGCGACAAACTGGTTTTCGGTTCGACTTTCTTCCACAACAAGGTAAAGGACAAGATCGCTACCGTTCTGACTAACCCTGTTAATTACACCTACTCCTACGCCAACATCGATACATATAAAGCTTGGGGAGTTGAATCGTTCCTCCAATTAGCACTGACGGACAACCTTGTATTTTCTGCGCAACATACTTTCCTGCGGATGGATCTGGATGGTCAAATTCGTGGTAGACGGCCCAAACACTCTGCCTCTGCCAACATTGATTACCAGTTCAATGAAAAAGGTACAATGACGTTCGGCTATGTTTATGTCGGGAAGCGGGCGGATTTCAATGCAGGCGACGTCAATCTGCCTTCGCACTCGGTGTTTAGAGTGGGCGCGAAGTGGAAGCTCAATGACAACTTCGAAATTTTTGGCAGGGTGGAAAACCTCTTCAACAAGAAGTATTCGCAAATACGCGGATTTGGCACCGAGCGTTTATCCTTCTTCGGTGGCATTACCGCTTCCTTCTAATAATCCTATGCTAATACTCCATCAGCCGCATCAGCGGCGATACGACCGTACCTTTTGCATCAGCCTACTGCTCTCGCTTCTTCTTCATGCGGGGGCAGTGGGTATATTTATGCTTATAAAGCCGAGCCATATCGAAATTCATTTACAGTTGCAAAGCGGCGAGGAGGCCATGGACATCGACATAGGCGCTGCGGTGGAATCCGCTCCGTCGCCGGCCCTTCCGGAAATACCCGAGGCGAAGTTCGCCGACGCCCAGCCGCCGTTGCCGCACGACGACGAGAAGGAAATCCTCGAAGACGATCCGCCGCCCGAAGCGGCCAGCCGCCTGCAGGGCAATCTTGAACTCGAACACGAGCGCCCGCTGGAGCGGGTCGAGGGCAGACCGGAACAAGGTCGACCGTTGACGGATCCGCCCCGGCGCAGGTATCATCGTCAGGTGTCGGAGCCGGAAGAGACTCAGCCCGAAGCGCTCACCCGCGCCCCCGACCCGGCTGAAAAGCCGGAGGAAACGACGCCAGAATCGGTTGCGCCGTCGACCGCCAGCCAAGCGTCTGTGGCTGCGGTTGTTGGAGCCGAAGCGCGGCCGCGCGGCGTTATTCAGCGCGTTAGACCGCTTGGAGCGCTTGTACCCGAATATCCGCAGGGCGCACGCCGCCGGGGCGAGCAGGGCGAGGTGCTGGTCCGCGCCTCAATCGACGCGTCCGGACGGTGCGTCGGCGCAGCGGTGGAACGTTCCAGCGGCTACCCCGATCTCGACAGTGCGGCACTGGACACGGTGCGCCGGGCCTCGTTCGCACCGGCCAGCGAAGACGGCATTCCGATCGCCATGGAGGATCGGTTCATCATCGAATTCCAACTACGATAGGCTTCATGTATAAACGCGCAACCGTGACATTTCTTTTGTTCATCCTGATCACCGTCGTGCCGGCGAAATCGGGCGAAGCGATAGGCCGCCTCGTCTCGCTTGCGCCGAGCCTCACGGAGATGGTGTTTGAACTGGGCGCGGGCGAGTCGCTGGTCGGCGTCACCGACCAATGCCGCTATCCGCCCGCAGCGCTGGCCATCCCCAAAGTCGGCTCGTATCAGACGCCGAATTTGGAGACGCTCCTCACCATGCGGCCTGACATGGTGCTGGCTCTGCAGGAACACGCCACTATCTTCTACCGCTTCGACGAACTCGGCATCCCATACCGCGTCTTCGACCACCGCTCCCTGGACGGCCTGCTTGCTTCGCTCGGTTCTTTGGGTACGCTCTGCGGCGTACCGGAACGGGCGCAAGAGGCGCAACGCATGTTGGCAGACGCCTTCGCGCCGTCGTCGGCCAGCGCCGATGGACCGGCGATGCTTTTCCTCATCGGCCGCGATTACGGACAGGGCGGCATAGCCAATGCCTACGCTGTCGGCACAGACGGCCTCTACGATCGCCTCATCGCCGCAGTCGGCTGCCGCAACGCCTATACCGGCGGCCTTCCGTATCCCGTTCTCTCGGGAGAAGGTGTGGCCGCGCTCGAGCCGGACATTATCGTCGAAGCGATCTACGCTGAAATGGGCACAAACGAACCGCCCGATTCCTTGCGGAGCGACTGGAACAGCCTCGCCAACCTGCCCGCCGTCCGGGACGGCCACATTTATTACATCAACGCCGACTACGTCTTCGTCCCCGGCATGCGGCTGGTCCTGTTGAAACAGGATCTGGACGCCATCGTCCAGGCGGCCGCGCCATGACGGCACCCCTTCTCGAAATCTCCGGCTTGTCCATCGCGCTGGGCGGCAAGCCCATCCTCAACTACGTCGACTTCACCATGCAACCGGGTGAGATACGGGCTATCATCGGGCCGAACGGCGCGGGCAAAAGCACCTGCGTCCGTTGCCTCGCCGGCGTCGTCGCCGGGTGGACCGGCGGCATCAAACTTGACGGCCGCGCCCATGCGGACCTGTCGCGGCGCGAGCTGGCGCGGCTCGTCTGCTACCTGCCGCAAATCGGCGGCACGCTGCCCGCGTTCAGCGTTTGGGATTATGTCAGTATGGGCCGGTATGTCCATTTAGGCCTGTGGGACGGCCTCGGCGCACGCGACGCCGAAGCGATAGACAGGGCGCTCCACGACGTCGGTATCGGCAATCTCCGCGACCGCCGCCTCACCACCCTCTCGGGCGGCGAACGGCAAATGGCCGCCATCGCCGCCGGGCTGGCGCAGGAGGCGCGGCTGTTGGTTCTGGACGAACCCGCCACCTTCCTCGACCCGCTCCGCCAGGACATGCTGCTGCAACTGGTCGGCAAAATAAACCAGGAACGCGGCGTCTCGGTCCTCATGGTCACCCACGACGTCAACGCAGCCATGCTGCACACCCACCGCACCCTCGCCCTCCACGACGGCCGAGTTGTTTACGACGGTCCGTCGGCGGAACTGCGCGGGGAAGAAACGCTCCGCCGTATCTATGATATGGATTTCGCCTTTGCACCGGTGCCGGGCGGCCACACCCTCGCCGTGTCAAAACGCATGGCCGGAGTCGGCGTGGAGGACCGGCCATGACGGCACGCCCACGCCTCGCCTTGGCGGCGATCATCGTCGTCAGTCTCGCCGTGCTGTTTATCGCCCCGTGGATCGGACTGCGGCAGGTGTCGTTGGCCGACGTCCTTGGCTGGGGCGATCCGTTGAACAGCGACGTCTTCTGGAAGCTCCGCTTTCCCCGGGCGGTGGTGGGTTTTCTGGCCGGATGCGGCCTGGCGGTGGGCGGGGCGGCGTTTCAATCGCTGTTCCGGAATCCATTGGCCGAACCGTTTATCCTGGGTGTGTCGGCCGGTGCGTCGGCGGGAGTGGCGTTGGCGCTGTTCACCGGCGGCGGTCTGGTACTGGGCGGTTTTCTCGCGCTTGAGAATATCTTCGCCTTTATCGGCGCGCTCCTGGCCATTGGCGTTGTCTACGCGATTTCGCGGTGGAAAAACGACACCTCGCCAGCCACCATTCTCCTGGCCGGCGTGGCGGTAAACTTCTTCTTCTCGAGCCTGATCATGCTCCTGCAACACCTGGTCGACCCGCACAACGCCGCCCGCATCTTCCGGGCCATGATCGGCGGCATCTCCGGCGCGGGCCAGCGGCAACTCGTATTGGCGCTGCCGTTCATCGCCGTAGGCGTGATCGTCTCGGCATTGCATTGGCGCGAGCTTGACATCATGTCGTTTGGCGAGGAACTCGCTTTGTCGCGCGGCGTCGACACCGGCCGGGTGCGGCGGCGCATGTTTTTCGCGATATCGCTGATGGTGGGCGGCATCACCGCCCTGTGCGGGCCGGTGGGGTTTGTCGGGCTGGTCGCACCGCATATCTCCAGAATGCTGGTGGGGCCGGGACACGCGCGGCTCTTGCCGGCTGCGGGATTTTTCGGCGGCGCGTTCCTGGTCGCATCGGACGCGGTGGCGCGGATGGCGATTGCACCGGCCGAACTGCCGGTGGGCGTGGTGTCGGCCTTGTGCGGCGCGCCGTTTTTCCTGTGGCTGCTGGTGCGGCGGGAAAGAGGGTAACCCTACTGAAGCGCGGCGCGGATTTGATCAGGAGTGACGCCGCGCACGCCGAAGCGTTTGCGGCTGTTAGTCTCGCCCGAGAGGAGGACGACAGCGGACGCCGGGACACCGAGACGCTTGGCAAGCAGTTTGGCTATCGATTTATTCGCCTTGCCCTTTTCCGGCGCAGTCGTCGTCTCGACCCGGAGCATGCCGTCATGGCAACCGCCAACCGCATCGCGCCGCGCCCCGGCGTGGGCCTTGATGTGGAAGGACGCCCCGTCCTCCCACGCCTCGACGAGTACTTCCGCCTCAGCCATTGCCCCGACCCAATTCGACGCTCCGTTTGCATGCCGCCTCCAGAGCATCGGCGACAACACCGGCGAAGCGGCCGTTATCGAGGGCGGCAATGGCGGCGGCGGTGGTGCCGCCGGGACTGGTCACACGACGCCGCAGTTCGACCTCGTCGCCGTTGTTTTCCAGCATGGCGAGGGAACCCTTGAGCGTCCCGAAGGCGAGACGGCGGGCAAGAGACGGTTCAAGGCCGATGACTTCGGCTCCCCGCAGAAGCGCTTCGTAGAAATAGAACAGGTACGCGGGGCCGCTCCCCGACAGGGCCGTCACCGCGTCGAGATCCGCCTCCGCCACCTCGACCGCGTCGCCGCTGGCGGCAAAGAGGGCGAGTGCCGTTTTCACATCGTCGGCTGTCGCGTGGCCCCCGCCGGCGAGGGCGGTCATGCCCTGCCCGACCAGGAGCGGCGTATTCGGCATGGTGCGGACGACGTGTGAACCAGGCGGCAGCAGCGCTTCAATCGCCTTGGTTGTCACCCCGGCGAGGATGGAGACGATGAGTTGTCCCGGCCCGACCGCGACGCCCGACAGCGCCTGCCGCAACTGCTGCGGCTTGGTGGCAAGGAGGACGACCTCGGCCCCGAGCACGCCGGCGGCATTGTCCGCGATAGCGCAGCCCATTTCGGCAAAGACAGCTTTGCGTTCGGGCGAGATGTCGAACACCGCGACCCGGTCGGGCGTCAGCAATCCGGCCCGAATCACGCCACGCACCAATGCCTCCGCCATATTGCCGCCGCCGATGACGCCGAGACGCTTGTCCGTCCACATCGAGTCCATGGTCGTTCCCCTTCGATCGCGCTTTATCGGTAAAGAGCCGTGCCGACCCGCACCAGGGTCGCGCCTTCCTCAATGGCAACCTCGAAATCACCCGTCATCCCCATCGACAGGTGGGGAAGTGCGATGCCGAGGCGGGTAACGAGTTCATCGCGCAGCTCGGCCAGACGGCGAAAATACGGCCGGGCCGTTTCCGGGTCGTCGGTGAACGGCGCCATGGTCATCAGTCCGGCGACCGCGATATTGGCGCAGGCGGCAGCCTGCCGGGCCAATGCCTCCGCCCCGTCCGGCGTAACGCCGTACTTCGACTCTTCGCCGGAGACGTTGACCTCCAGCAGGACCTCGGCATTCACGCCGAGCTTGCCGCATTCTTTATCGAGGACGGCAATCAACTTGGCCGACTCGACGCTGTGGATACGGAGAAATCCGCCCTCCAGCGCGTCGGCGGCCTTGTTCCGCTGCAGGTGGCCAATGAGGTGCCAGCGCGCGTCATCGGCGGCGAGGGCGTTTTTCCGGGACAGTCCGTCGGCCACGCGATTCTCGCCAAAATCGCGCACGCCCAAGCGGTAAAGCTCCGCCACCTCGACGTCGGTGACGGTCTTCGTCACCGCGACCAGAGTGACGTTGCCCGGGTCGCGGCCGCAACGGGCGCAGGCGGCGGCGATACGTGCCTGGACGGCGCGGAGGTTTTCTTCGATGCTCGGCATGGGCTACCCTATTTCAAGCATACGCTGAATAGGCCGAAGCGCCTTTTCGGCAATATCCGCCGGGACGGTGACCTGCGGCTCCATGTCTTCAAGCGCCCAGACCATCTTCTCGAGGCTGTTCAACTTCATGTTGGGACAATCGGCGACGACGGTAAGGGGGTGGAAGGTTTTCTCCGGATTCGCCTTGCGGAGCGGATGCAGAACGCCGATCTCGGTGGCGATGATGAATTCTTTCGCCGGGTTGTCGTGGCAGAATTTGACGATGCCGGTGGTGCTGGCGACAAAGTCGGCCATTTCCACCAGGGACGGGCGGCACTCTGGGTGGGCGACCAGCAGCGCGCCCGGATACTTCGCCCGCGCTTCCACCGCCATCTCAGGCAGCATCCGTTCGTGGGTTGGGCAGAAGCCGTTCCACAATTCCATCTCGCGGCCCAGGCGGGTCATGACCCAGTGGCCGAGGTTGCGGTCCGGGACAAAGAGGATTTTACCCTCGCGCGGCAGCGACGCGACCACTTCCACCGCGTTGGCGCTGGTGCAGCAAATGTCGGACAAGGCTTTGACGGCGGCGGACGAATTCACGTAGGTGACGACGGTCGCACCCGGGTTTTTGTCCCGCCACTCGCGCAGTTGCCGGGCGGTGACCATGTTGGCCATGGGACAGCCGGCATTGCCGTCGGGGATAAGGACGGTCTTTTGCGGCGAGAGAATGGCGGCTGTCTCGGCCATAAAATGGACGCCGCAGAAAAGGATGACGTCGGCGTCGGTGTCGGCGGCGAGGCGCGACAGGCCGAGGCTGTCGCCGACATAGTCGGCCGCGTCTTGAATTTCGGGAATCTGGTACGAATGGGCGAGGATGACGGCGTTCCGTTTTTTCTTCAGCTCGTCCAGCCGCGCCAGTAACTGGCTATTGGGCATTACCTTCTCCTTGCGGTGTTAGGATTGTTCCAGAACCCCGTCTCAAGCCTTGATCCTTCGTCAAGCCGGCCTCTCGGGCTTTTCAAAAAACAACTCCCACCACGTTTTTTGAAAACCCTGCCGGCCAGCTTTCCTCGGCTGAAGTCCCGATCCGAGGCTCTGAAACAACCTATAAATATCCGTCCCGCTTAAGGCGGATACGGGCGCTTTCGCGGGTGGATTTGTTTTCCTCAGACCCGTCGGAAAATTCAAGAAAATGGCCGCGCGGCAGGTTGATGACAAAGCGCGCCCCGCGTTCGGCAATAGGTTCGACGCGGATGCGGCCGCGATGTTCTTCGATAGTGCGCTGCACCAGCGCGAGACCAAGACCGGTGCCTTTTGATTTTGTCGTGTAGAAAAACTCGAAGACCTTTTCCTCGTCGCCCGGCGGAATGCCGATGCCGTTGTCTTGAATGACCAGGGTAATGCCTTCGTCGTCCTCGGCGGTGGCGACGATGATGCGGCCCTCGAAGTCCTCTTCCGATTTCTCCCGCTGGGTCTCGATCGACTCCTGCGCGTTTTTAAGCAGGTTCAGGACGACGTGGGTGAACTGGTTCTTGTCCAGGACAACCGGGTACATGTCCTCGGCCAGGTTCGTCTCCAGAATGATGCCGAGTTCGTCCATCTCCGGTTTGGCGAACTCCATGAGTTCGCGGATAAAGTGATTGAGGTCGATGGGGGTCGGGTCGGCCTTGGGCGGCCGGGCGAAGGACAGAAACGCGTCCAGCATCCGCGCCAGGGATTTCACCTCCTGATGCACCCGGCGGCAGCGGCGCTCGAACCGGGGCCGGAGATCGGGGGGAAGGCGCTCCGAATCCTCCACCAGCATCTGCACGGTGAGGAGAATGGCGTGGAGGGGCGTCTTTATTTCGTGAATCAAACTCGCCGCCAGAACGCCGACATAGGCCAGGCGTTCCTTGCGTTCTTGTTCGTCGTCGTCGAGCCGCTTGCTCATCGCGTTTCCTTGGAATGGTGAAAGACTCACCCTGTGCGGCGAGGCGTCGTCGACCGTTACTTTTTGGGGACGTGCCTGCCGGAAATATGCTTCGCCATTTCTTCCTGCGACTCGTTCAACCACTGTTTGAGGATATCTGCCGTCTCTTCGGCCGAGTCGGCCACCCGGAACAATTCGAGATCCTTGGGACTGATATAATTCTCGCCATGCAGGAGGGACTTGTTAACCCAATCCAGCATGCCGCTCCAGAAATCCTTGCCGACCAGAATAATGGGCATGGCGGGGATTTTCATGGTCTGGACCAGGGTCAGGTGCTCGAACAATTCGTCCATGGTGCCGAATCCGCCCGGGAATGCGATAAGCGCCTGCGAATATTTCGCAAACATCACCTTACGGCAGAAGAAATAGCGGAACGACAGCAGCTTGCCGATATAGGGGTTCGGCTCCTGCTCGAAGGGGAGATCGATGTTCAGGCCGACCGAACTGCCGCCCGCCTCTTTCGCGCCGCGGTTGGCCGCTTCCATAATGCCCGGCCCGCCGCCGGTGATCACGGTGAATCCGTCGACGGTGAGATCGTGGGCGAGCTTGCGCGCCATCTCATAATAGCGGTCGGTGTGGGGGGTGCGCGCCGAGCCGAAGATGGAAATGCCGTGCTGGATGTGGGCCATCGCCTCAAAGCCTTCGACAAACTCGGCCATGATGCGGAAGATGCGCCACGGATCCATCTTGCGGAAATCGTCGGTCATGAAGTCGGAATTGTCCATACGGTACCCTTCTGCCTTGGTTCGCCTGTTCGTCTCGAATCTTTTTGCGCCATCGCGTCAGCGTTTGCGCAAACGGCGCCGGGAGTCGTTCCGGCGCCGTTCCACGCGGATGGGTTTATATCGGAGCCGCTTCGTTTATCCTAGAAGTCGACCAGCGACGACTCGGACTTGCGCCGTTCTTCCTCGCGGTCGAGGTCGGTGCGGTAGTCGCGCAGATTATCTTCCGACAAATCCTCGCCCGAGGGCATGGCGGGAGGCGACTCCATGCCGTAGTCGGCGGGAGCGGTCGGATCGGGCGGCAGGTCGTACTCTTCGAGTGGCTGCTGGTTGCGGTCGTCCCACCAGATGCGTGGCCCGCCGATGGATCTGCCGCAGCCAAGCATGGCAGCCAGCAGGATGCATACGGTGGAGAAGAATATAAGCTTGCGCATAGTGCCGGTTCCTTCTGTCCTGGTGGAGTAATGTAACGAGCCAATTATGGTGATCGCCGCCGCCGCGTCAAGTCGCCTCATCCGTCCCGCCGGGGCACATGCATCGACCCGCTTTGGAAGACGGCGACCAGGCGGCCGTCGGCGTCGACGATTTCCACCGACTGGAATTTCATCCGCTTGCCGTTCTTGACCGTGGTGGCCTTGGCGACGACATGGCCCTCCCGCACCGCGCTCATGAACTGGATGGAACCGTTCACCGCCATCGTCGGGTGGTCGCAGAGGTTGGAGGCAAGGGCGGCGGCGTAGTCGGCCAGGGTGAACATGGCTCCGCCGTGGAGGTTGCCGTGGCCATTGAGGACATTCGGCCCGACCGGCATTTTGACTTCGGCATAGCCCGGTTCCGCCCGCAACACCTGGCACCCCGACACCTGGGCATAGGTGTCGATGCCCATGACCGCCTCTATATCCTCCGGATTCGGGAGGTTATCAAACAATCCAGCCATAATGGTATGGTTTTCCTTTGTCTACGATTTGACTCCGCCGACAGCGACGGCGGGCATAGCCTGCTTTGCCATGCTCTTTCCCACTATTATCGACAGGAGGAGGCCCACGGCTGCAATGCATCCTGCCACCAGAAACGCTTTTGGATATTCTTCAGGTCCGCCGGAGCGGTAATGGGCCACCACCTGGGGGGCGAGAACGGCGACGAGGGAAAAGGACGTAAACAGCACCGCCAGGTTGACGGCGGCGTTTTTGACGCCAAACGATTCCGCGCTCAGGCTCGGGAAGGTGCCGAAGATGCCGCCGTAGCACAGACCGGCCATCCCCACGCAGGGCATGAGGACGCCGGGCGTGCTCACGTGGCCGTGGAGAACGAACATGGTGGCGGCGGTGAGAATAAAGGCGAGGCCAATCATGAAGATGCGGCCAAACTTATCGGACAGAAATCCCCACAACACCCGGCCGCCGGCAGAACACAGGGCAAAGAGCATGACCGCCCCGGTGGCTTGGTCGCGGGTGAAGTTGGCCAATTCGATAGCGATGGGGGCGGCGAGGCCATTCACGAGAATACCGGCGAAGACGCCGCAGAAATAGGTAACGTAGAGGAGCCAGAAGCGGGGCCGGGTCAGCATTGCCTTCCAGTTGAGGCTCTCCCGGGTCGGACCGGCTGTCCCGGCGGCGGGTGCGGGCGGCGTCCACCCGGCCGGGACATACCCGGCGGGGGGATTAGACACGCACAAAGCAGCCAAACCCATCAGGATAAAGGTGGCGATGCCAAGAATCGTGAACATGGTCAGGACGCCATACGCCGCCGTGAGCCGGCTGGCGATGGGCGCGAGAACGATGGGACCGACGCCGACGGCGGCGACGGCGAGACCGGAGGCGAGGCCGCGCCGGTCGGGGAACCAACGGACGCACGCCCCGATGATGGTGCCGTAGGCAAAACCGGAGCCAACCGAGGTCATCAGCCCAAGGGTGCAGGCGATATAGGCGACCGATCCGCCCCGCCCCGCCATAAGGAGGCCGCCGCCGAAGAAGATGGCGCCAAGACCGATGGTCAAACGCGTATAGCCGAGGTCGGCCAGTTTACCCGACAGCAACATCCCGACCGGGAGAAAAGCGAGGGTCATGGCGAAAATGATTCCCCATTCACGCGCCCAAGTATCGGCCGGACGCTGCATGACCTCGCCGAGGGGCAGCATAAAGATGCTGGACGTGTAGGCGACGCCTTGACAGAGATTGGCGACGAGTCCGGCCAGGAGGATCAGCCAGCGTTTGGTCGATGCATTCATGCGTGTCCCTTCTCCATGGATTGCGATTATTTGACGGTATCGGATAAACGGTCGGCGAATCCTATACGATATGGGATATTTCCGCAAGTATTACGCAAAGACCAGCAAAACGGTTCCAAAAGTGATGAGGGCAATGGAGGCGATGGCGAGCGGGCTCATGTTTTCGCCAAAGACGATCCAGCTCAGGAAGGCGATCAGGACGATACTCAGCTTGTCGATGCTGGCGACGCGGGTGGCAGGCCCTTCCTGCAATGCGCGGTTATAGCAAATCCAGGCCCCGCCGGTGGCGATGGCTGAGAGGATGAGGTAGAAGAGTTGATGGCGGGTAATGGTCATGGCCGCGCCCTTCACACCCATGCCCCACACAAACAGCCAGGTGATGACCATAACCGCGGTGGTGCGGACAGCGGTGGCGAAGTGGGAATTAATGCCCTCAAGGCCACGCTTCGACAGGATTGCCACCAGGGCGGAAAACAACGCGGCAAGTCCGGCCCAGACCATCCACATGGTTAGTGCTCCTTGTTGTCAGGCGGGAACCATTACACCTCCACCCCCATCCCCCGTAACCGGGTCTGCAGCGCGGCGCCGCTTGCCTCAAACCGGGGCAGCACTTCCTTCTCGATATGGTCGGCCAATTCACCCAGCGCCTTGGCGCGGTTCATATCGTTCCAATGGGGATTGGCCATAATGTCGGCGGCGGTGTGGTAAAACTTCTGCGCCTCGCGGAGCAAATCGGACGGGGTCTCGAGGGAGGTCGGCGAATAGGTCATGCTGTTCCAGACGAATGTCTCGAGATTGAGAGACGGGTTGACCACCCGCCCGTTCACTTTGGTGATATAGTCGCGCATATAGCCGACGTTATCGGAGAGTTCGTTTTGCAGCGATTTACGCAAATAAAAGTTGTTCTGCAAGGACTTGATGGTGTCAAACTGCATAGCCTGGCGCAAGCCCTGGCTGGCGGCGAGATAGACGCCGCCGACAGTGGCGATAATGATGACGATTTGACTAACCCAGAAACCGGCGGAACGGACATCATCCCTCATGCGCGTGCTCATACTTGCTCCCGAAAAGTTCACCATAATGAATTCCCCAATAAAGACTCCGGACCAACGAGTCTATCGTGGCGCGCTCTTTTTCGCCACGGCGATTCCGGCGCAGCTACGGGAGTTTGCCATGGTCTGCCCGGAAGCGGTTGACATTCCCTTCATTCCATGGATACTTGCTCGATTCGCCGTTGTTACACAAGGATTACCGCAATGTCCGCCATTTCCACCCGTACCGCCCATACGAACGCCCTTGGCACCCAGCCAATCGGAAAGCTTATCGCCAAGTTCGCCATCCCCGGCATCGTCTCGATGGTGGTGATGTCGCTCTATAACATCGTCGACCAGCTCTTCATCGGCCATGGCGTCGGCTATCTCGGCAACGCCGCCACCAACATCGTCTTCCCCGTCAACGTCCTCACCATCGCCGTGTCCATGTTGATCGGCGAAGGCGCGACGGCGGTCTACTCCATCCGCCTGGGCGAGAAACGCCGTGAAGAGGCCAACCACACCGTCGGCAACGCCATCGTCATGCTGGCCATTATCGGCGTTACCTTCGCCGTCGTCGTCTTGACCTTCCTGCAGCCGCTGCTCGGATTTTTCGGCGCAACCCCGGCCATCATGCCCTACGCGATTGACTATGCCGCGCCGATTGCCTACGGCATCCCCTTCCTGGTGATCGGTCCCGGGATGAACGCCATCATCCGCGCCAACGGGTCGCCCGGCTATGCCATGAAGTCGATGCTCACGGGCGCAATCGTGAACACCATCCTCGACCCAATTTTCATTTTCACCTTCGGTATGGGGGTAAAGGGCGCGGCCATCGCCACCGCCATTTCGCAGTTTATCTCGTTCTGCGTGGTCCTGAATTACTATATCAGGGGCAACCGCTTCGGTCTGGCGGGAAGACATTTCCGTTTGTCCGGGGGCATTCTCGGCAAACTCCTGTCGTGCGGCATCCCGCCCAGCGTGTCGCAGCTCGCGGTCATGGTGGTCATCGTCACAGTCAATAAATCGATGGTCGAGTACGGCGGCGCGTCGAAATACGGCGCGGAAATATGCCTCGCCGCCCATGGCATCACCATGAAGGTCAACCAGATCCTCTTCTCGGTTCTGATCGGCCTGTCCATCGGGGCGCAGCCCATCATCGGCTTCAACTTCGGCGCGCGGAATTACGACCGGGTGCGGCGGGCCTACCTGTTGTCGGTCGCCCTGGCGACCTGCGTCGGCGTGGCCGGGTTTATCGCCTTCTTTTTCTTCCCGCAATACCTTATCGCCATGTTCGGCAACGAAGACGCCCTCTACAACGAATTCGCGCGGCAATGTTTCCGCGTCTTCCTGTTCTGCGCGCCCCTGAACGGCTTCACCATCCTCACGGCGACGTTCTTCCAGTCGATGGCCAGGGCGGTGCATGCTTCGGTCATCCAGTTGTCGCGGCAAATCCTGTTCATGATTCCGGCGGTGCATTTTCTGCCGCAGTTTTTCGGTGTGCGCGGCGTGCTGCTGGCCGGCCCCATCACCGACGCCGTGTCGTTCCTGTTGGCACTATCGATGGTGATTCCCGAGTTCCGCCGGTTGCGGCGACGGGAAACGGCTGGCGAAACGGAGGATTTGACGCTGGACGACGATGCGGAGCCAGTGTCGGCGTAGCGACGACTCGTCCACGGCTGCAAAAAAACCGGGCGGCGCATGATGCGCCGCCCGATTGTGTAATGGTTGTATCTATACCCCTACCCTACCGCGATTCAAACCATTCGAGAATCCATTTCGCCACTTCCTGCCCGAGAATGCCGTGGCTTTCGGCAGACAGGTGGATGCCGTCCGAGGGGTCGACGGCGATAAAGTCCTCGGCGTAGAGGAGCGGCACGTTGATACGCTTCGTCATCTGGCGGAAGGTGTCGCGCAAATCCTGCGACTTTTCCCTGCCGCCCTTGAACGTGGGGCCGAAGTTGGTCGCCACCTCCCAGATCGACAACGGGCAGATAACCAGAACGTCCGGCGGCTCGATGCCGCCCGGGCCGAACTCGGGGTTCTGCGCCGAACGGACCAGCAGTTCCACCCCCTTGGCGATGTCGGCCGAGGTGGAGGAAAAGCACGATTTCAGATCATTGACGCCAAGGAAGATAATGACCAGATCCACCGATTTGTGTGAGTCCAGAATGGTCCCGAGCAGCTTCAAGCCGTTCCGCTCGATTCCGGGCGCGAAGGGATCGTCGTGGACGGTGGTCCTGCCGCACAGGCCCTCTTCGGTAATGCGGTAGTTGGTCCGGAGCAGCTTCGACAGCACGCCCGGCCAGCGGGTATAGGTTGGAAAGCGCGCGCCGTCGCCGGCGGGCACATATCCCCAGGTGTTTGAATCGCCGTAGCACAGCACGTGCTTTTTCGGCGTGTCTTCCGGTTCGACCATGATTTATTCCTCTCTCTCTCTGTTATTCATTCCATGTAAAATCACAAGTCATGATCCTACCACACTGATCCAACACAGAGCCTGCGTCGGTTCATTGTGCATTTATGCATTGTGAATTATGAATTTTCGGGTTCAGTCTTCCCCCACCGTCGCCACCAGAATCGCGTCCGCCGTGCCGACCTGGCCGAAGCTGCTGCCGGAGATGATGAGAATCCGATCGCCGTTCTTGACCATATTCTGATCGAGCAGGTATTTTGTCGCGGCGACGTAGAGTTCGTTGCGGCTGCGAATATCCTTGGCGAAGACGGGCGTCACGCCCCAATAGAGGCACAAGCGCCGCACCGCGCTTTCGCTCGGGGTAAAGGCGACAATCGGCACAAACGGCCGCGCCTTCGACATAAACAGCGCCGTCCCGCCGGACGCGGTATGAATCACCACCGCCTTGATGCCCAGGTCCTCGACCAGCTTGAGGGCGGCATGGCCGAGCGCGTCCTGGAGCGGGTTTTCGGACGACAGGTTCTTGGCCCAGTCCCAGGTCATCGGCCGTTGGCGCAGGTATTTTTCCGTCTCGAGCGCGATGGACGACATCATCGTCACCACGCCAACCGGGTCGCGGCCGGCGGCGGTCTCGCCCGACAGCATCACCGCGTCGGTGCCGTCGACGATGGCGTTGGCGACGTCCGACACTTCGGCGCGGGTGGGCAGCGCGTTGACAGTCATCGACTCCAACATCTGCGTGGCGGTGATGACATAGCGGTCCATGGCATTCGCCAGGTGGATAAGGCGTTTTTGCAGCACAGGCACCCGTTGAATCGGCATCTCGATGCCGAGGTCGCCCCGCGCCACCATCACCCCGTCGGAATGACGCACGATGGACTCGATACTCTCAATCGCCTCCGGCTTCTCAATCTTGGCGATAAGCCGCGCCTGGCAGTGCGCGTTCGCGAGGGCTTCGCGGACCGGGTTCATGTCTTCGGGCCGACGGATAAACGAAAGAGCGACGAAGTCGACCCCTTCGGCAATGCCCATACGCAGGTCGACGAGATCCTTTTCCGTCACCGACGGAGCCGAGACCTTGATGCCCGGCAGGTTCATGCCCTTGTTGTCCTTGAGCAGCCCGCCGCGAATGACGGTCGCGGTGATGTCGTTCCCGGCGACCTTGGTCACCTCCAGTTCGAGCTGACCGTCGTCCAGAAGGATATGCTCGCCCGGGTTAACGTCGCGGGGCAGCTCGCGGTATTGGGTATGAAAGCGTTCCGGCGTCCCCACCACGTCGTCGGCGGTGATGATGGTCTCCGCGCCGGTGCGCAGTTCCACCGCGCCGTTTTCCATCCTGCCCACCCGCACCTTCGGCCCGCACAGATCCTGCATAATAGCGACGCTGATGCCGAGTTCGCGTGAAGCGGCGCGGATGCGGTACATCGCCTCGCGGTGCGATTCGTGGGTGCCGTGGGAAAAGTTCAGGCGGAAAACATTAACCCCGGCCTTGATCAAACCGGCTATCATTTCTGGAGAACTGGAGGCAGGGCCGACGGTGGCCACTATCTTGGTGTTGCGCATTCGTTAACTCCCCGGGCACTCTGGCCGTAGTCCCCACCGGTTAAATAGTATAGCGGCATTGTCAACTTCTAGCGATAGAAAAAACCGCGGCACTTCGCCCTTGCACCGTCCCGGATAAAGCGTATGATTTGATATTTCGATATAATCCACGGATGTATCCTTGGGTCGAACGCTCACACCATGATGGGGAAACGGGAAAAACCATGTCCCGCCTTGACAATACACTGGCCCACCTGGCGCCTGGCGTGGTCAATTGCCGCGACCTGGAAGGCCTCTACAACCCTCGTCGCGGGCTGGCGATTTATTGCCTTCCGATTCCCGGGTATTCACCCTCCTCGCCCGGCGTGGTGCTGGGGGAGGCCCTGGCGGCACGGAGCGGCCTCGGCTGCACGCTGCTGGAAGGCATTCCCAAAAAGATTCCCGAAGGCGCGGTTGTTATTGCCCAATACAACGCCCTGAAGGCGATACGGCCGGACCTGCTGGAAAACGTGCCGGAAATGCGCGACCAGGGCCAGTACGCGGTCAAGCTTGGCCACAGCGCCCTCGTCACCTCGCCCAGCCGCGAGGGACTGTCCTCCGGCATGCAGACCCTTGCCATGATTGTCCTCCGCCACGGCGAGGAAAACATCCCCGCCTGCGTGATAACGGACAATCCGTTCTGCGATGTTCGCGGCCTGGCGGTGGAACTGGATTCGCGGGAAATCACCTCCGCGCTCCTCATGCAGATCGTTTCGTTTGTCGCCACCTTCAAGGCCAACCGGCTGCACATCATCCTGAACCAGGACTTCGACCCGACCCGGGAAATGCCCGGCATGGACACGGTCGCCCAGGCCTGCCAGTCCTTCGGCATCGGCCTAGGCGTGCGGCTGAAGCTGCTCCGCCCCATCCTCGCGGGCGAGATAACCCTTATCGAAGCCTGGTCGGCGGTCCGCGCCGCCGCCCGCGCCTTCGGCGCCAGCCAGGCCGCGCTGGACGACGAGGTGCCGCCCGACGCCGACCCCGAAGCCTGCCGGGCCATCGTTCAATCGGTGGCTGCGGGCGAAGTGGGGTTGCAGAATTTTTCCCTCGACGCCAAGCTTATCGTCCGTTCCGGCTTCCCTATCGCCGATCTGAAAACGTCCGGCGTCACCGGCTGGCACCGGCTCTGGGACCGCGCCGACCCGCCCACGCCGGAAATGGACGGCATCCCGCTTGTCTTCGATGTCCAGTCGCCCGTCCCCGGTTTTTCCGCCCGCACCGCCGGCGGCATGTTCCGCCGCATCGACGCCGCCATGCGCCGATTGAAGCGGAGCAGCCGCCGCGAGTTCATGGTGTCGTTCCGGAACATCGGCGTCAGCCACATGTGGCAGAACCTGCTTTATCCGTCCGCCACCGGCCTCATCGCCGCCTGGGGCGCACCGGCCGAAGCCGCCGACGCCGCCTGGCGTTTCTCCAATTTGCTCTACGGCGACGCGGCCGATCAAATCATCCGCATGTGGGACAGCATCACCAAGGCGTTCCCGCCCGGCCTGACCGAGGACGCCGAAATGCTGATCCGCCGCACCGCCTTCGGCCATTGGCCCGAGGAAAAGCGCGAGCGTCGCATTCTCGAAAGTATCGACTGGATGGGCGTCGCCACCAGCATCAAGGACGCGGCGGAAGCGCTCAAGTATGCAGCCGGCAGTTTGTCGCGGAACGCCGCCACGCTGTCGGGGGCGCGGTTGTCGCTGTACGCGCTGTCGTGGCTGCACTGCTTTATCGCGCTGGCGTCGGAACTCGAACGGCGGCAGGGCCGCGACGACGACGGCCGCACCCGCCCCATCGCGTCGGAACTCATGAACAACTTCCGCGCCTGGCACGCGCACCTGCAGGAACTGTATGCCGAGTCCGGCCTTGAAGTGAGCGAAATACCGCAACTCGAAGCCATGGGCATGCGCCTGAAGACCCTCTGCGAGGGAAATTTCAACTAACGGTACAGTTTGTTATATTTAACGCCGTCGTGGGGTATATGGCCATGACGGCAGGGAGATCCGTATGCAACCCACAAGCCAATGCCCAAATCCGGAACACTACATTGCGCTTCTCCGGTCGACGCCCGCACGCACCGTCTGCCCCAATTTCTACCTGCTCGACCACGCGCGCGGCTGCAATTTCAACTGCAGCTACTGTTTCCTGCGCGATATCGAATACAACAGGAAGGAGCGGCGTCTTTTCGACGACACCGACCGCCTTTTCGAAGAAATCCGCGATTGGGTCGATCACGATGATCTCGAGACCTACCTCGCCAACGCCGGCAATATGACCGACGGCCTGTCGTTTGAGAACGAGCGCCCAATCTGGGGCGACCTTATTGAACTGATGCGCGAGTATGCCGAAAAGCGCAACCGTCCGCATTGCCTCCTGGTGGTGACCAAGGCCGGTCTGTCCCACTGCGGCGCGTTCCTTGAGCACAAGCCGACCCGCAACGTCATCGTCAGCTTTTCCATCAACGCGCCGGACGCGGCCCGCGATCACGAGGCCGGCGCGGCGCCGTCGTCCGAACGCATCGCCGCCGCGAACAAGCTTATCGAACTCGGCTGGCGGGTGCGGGTGCGGATGGATCCGATGATCCAAGGCTACGACTACGCGTGGGTAACGGAGGAAATCCGCCGCATGGCACCGGAACGGGTCACTCTCGGCACGCTCCGCGCCGACCCGACGCTCCTGCCCGAGGTCCGAGGCGTCGGCATCTTCGCCGCCCTCGACGAACCCGAAGCCGAATCCATCGCCCGCTATCCCCGCGAGGTGCGGATGGCGATGTACGGTCCGGTGGTGGAAAGGCTCCGCGATGTCACGTCGCTTGGGTTATGCGAAGAGACAGAGGACATCTGGGCCGATCTCGGTCTCGATTACATCAACAAGACCTGCAACTGCAACCACCTATAATCCGGATTTCTTACATCATATGGCAACGAGAAGAGGGCGTGGGCAACCACGCCCTTTTCAATAATGCCAAACGAACCATCCTCCCCCACTCGTCACAAAAACCCCGTCACCCCCGCGAACGCGGGGGCCCAGCGACACTATCAAAAAAACAACTTACGAAAAACCCGAAAAACCGACAATAGATCAAACAAGACCACGAAACAA
>JAJPXZ010000197.1 GCA_021205245.1 Planctomycetaceae bacterium | reverse complement strand
CCAACACAGCCGCGAAACAGCCTGCCGCGACACGGTGTGCAGCCGCAAAGCCGGCCGCAAAGAAAACGGCGACACGGAAGCCGGCCGCCCGCAAGCCCGCCGCCAAAAAAGCGCCCGCCCGCAAGCCGTCCGCCCGTTCCGGCAAATAACCCACTCAGTGCCCACGTATTTCTGCATCACCCGGCGACGACATCATAATGTCGTCGCCGGGGAGCGGCACAGAATTTGGGGTTACCCACACATCCTGCGTATATACCCCGTGCTGACGCCCCCGTCATCCTGACGCGATGGGTTGCGCTGCTGTGTCGTCTGAGCGTAAGCGCTTATACGTTGTTTCCGTAGTAAACGCATGTTCCGTCGGCTTTTTCTCGCCGTCTACTGAGCCAGCATCGCCCGCGCTGATTCCAGCTCGGCGTTGACGCGTTCGGAAAGCTCGTCCAGGCGGGCGCGGTTATTCTCGAACGCCTCCTGATCCAGTTCGAACGTGTCCATAATCTCGCGGGCGCGAGGCAGGAATTCTTCCGCCAGATCGTCCGGCGACAAGGCCAGCATCATGGCGACCGCACCGCCTACATCGATGGCGCGGCCAATGCCTTCGATATGCCCCGGCCCGAACGGCACGGTAAAGGCGAAGGTTTGACAGGGGCGTCCCGAAAAGGTGGTGTCTTCCTCCGACGTGATCTCGCCGCCGTCAAGCATGGCGAAAATCATCCCCATCTGCAAATTCGCGTAGTCGGCGTGATCGCCGTCGACCTTGGTGTTGGGCGCGGAAAAGATGACCTGGGTGGGCGAATTGGCCGTAGGCGCAAAGGTGACGGCGCTGCCGTCCGCTTCCTCCTCCAGCCACCAGTCATCAGGCGACGCCACCGAATAGACCCCGTCCATCAGCGGCACGCGAACAACCTCGGCCGCGTTCGCCGCAACGCACCAGAAAAGACACGCCGCCACAATCCATCCCCTCATTGTATTTCCCCTCTTTTGAATGCATTACTCCGCCAAGCGGATTCAAATGGCTATAAAATCGGGGGGCTGGTCGTCCCCAGCCCCCCGCGATGTGACCTTCATTCCACTTGCACAATCGCTCTTACGCCAGCATGGTGCCGGTCTGGATAAAGCGGGAGTGCCACGACAAGGCTTCGTCCAACAGGGTCGGCGTGTGGTTGCCGAGGGATTCCTCGCAGGCGCGCTTGAAATAATCCTGCAGCATGCCGCGGTAATCGGGGTGGGCGCAGTTCTTGATAATCGACTCGGCGCGCTGCTTCGGCGACAGGCCCCGGAGGTCGGCCAGGCCCTGCTCCGTCACCACCACCATGACGTCCTGGGTGCCGTGATCGACATGGCAGCACTTCGGCACGATGGCGGAAATCTTGCCGCCCTTGGCAATGGACGGGGTCATGAAAATCGAGTACGAGGCCGAGCGGGCGAAGTCGCCCGAGCCGCCGATGCCGTTCATGATCTTCGAACCCATGACGTGGGTCGAATTGACGTTGCCGTAGATGTCGGCTTCGATGAGCGAGTTCATGGCGATGCATCCGAGACGGCGAATGACCTCGGGGTTGTTGGAGATTTCCTGCGGGCGCAGAATCAGCCGGCCCTGATATTCCTTCATGTTGTCGTTGAGTTCGCAGGCCATGTCGGGCGAAAGCGAGAACGCCGTCGCCGACGCCATCTTCAGCTTGCCGCATTTCATCAGGTCGATCATGCCGTCCTGCACCACCTCGGTGTAGGAGGTCATGTTTTCGAAAGGCGAATTGCCGAGGCCGACCAGCACCGCGTTGGCGATATTGCCGACGCCGGACTGCAGCGGCAGCAGGTTCTCGGGCAGACGGCCCTTCTTGACTTCGTGCGAGAGGAAATCGATAAGGTTGCCGGCAATCTTCATCGCCACGTCGTCGGGGCTGGAGAAGGGGGCGTTGCGGTCGGGCATCTCCGTCTCGACTACGGCGACCACCTTGGCCGGGTCGACGGTGAGGTATTTTTCGCCGATGCGGTCGTCGGGCTTGAGCATCGGGATCGGCTGGGTAAAGGGCGGCCGGGCGATGGAGTAAATGTCGTGCATGCCTTCAAGGTCGGCGCTCTGCCAGGAATTCACTTCGATAATCACCTGTTCGGCCAAGTCGAGCCAGGTCTGGTTGTTGCCGACCGAGGACGACGGGACCAGCTTGCCGTCCGGGCGGATGGCGGTGACCTCGATAAGCGCGGTGTGGCAGGGGCCCATCGCGCCCGACCGGGCGACCGGCGCGGCGTGGCTGAGGTGGTTGTCGAAATAGCGCGCGTCACCGGAGTTGATGCGATTACGCATATGCGCGTCGGACTGGAACGGCATACGGAAATTGACGCCGTTCACTTCGGCCAGCGCGCCGTCCAGCTCCGGCCCTGTGGACGCGCCGGTCCACAAATTGACCTGGAACTTTCCGCCGTTCTCGTTCACCTCGCGCATGATGTCGGCGAGAGCCTTCGGGACCGCCTTCGGGTAACCGGAACCGGTGAATCCGCTGGCGCCGATACTGGTGCCCGGCTTGATCAATTTGGCTGCCTCTTCGGCGCTCATCAGCTTCGAGCGCAGCGTGTCGCATGTAATGCGGCTGTGATCAATCACGACGGTACTCCTCCTGCTTAACATTGCCGAGAAAAACCGGCCTTCACGGACGGCCGGATGATACGTTCGGTCAAACGGGTAAAAAGATTATATTTTCCTATTATACCGCCTGCCTGCCATTATTCAATAAAATTTTCCCTATTTTATAACATCCCGACTGAAAAAGATATAGATGCGAAATGCCGGCGCTCGTCGAGGGGATTGCCCTGCCCTGGCCGACAGCTTTTGGCGACCAGCGGGGGGCCGGTCCCACAAGTAGGAGGGTCGAACTATGGCGAAAGCCGTACGCTATCAGGTAAAACGGTCGGATTGGCAGCCGCCCGAAAGGGATATGGCGCCCGAAATGGAAAATCCCGAAGGCAAGGCACGGGCGGTGGCGGCGCGCGCCGCGCGGGCGGCGGCGAGGAAGGTCGATCCGCGCGTGAAGAAATCGGCGGGAAAACGCGTCGAGGAAAAGGTTGTCTCGCGCGCGAAACGGACCGACATCGACACGCCGGAAGATATGGCCAAACTGGTCCGCCGTGCCAAGGTCGCGGTGAAGTCGGAGAAAACGCGGCGGGTGGGCGAACGGCCGAGGCCGTAATTCTTACCAATCACCGAACACGCCGCCGTCCACTCCGGGCGGCGGCTTTGTTTTTGTTCAGGGCTTTTTAGAATGCATTAAGCCATATATAAGATGCTTAGGGATCCGCTATCGCCAGGACCATGGGGAGGTGCAGGCAGGCTGCGGTCTCGGCTTCTTCCCGGACGAGGTCGGCTAGGGTTTTTTCGTCATAGACCTTTTCGACCGCGCGCTTGGCTTCGTCCCAAAGGCTGAGGAACACGCATTTGCCCGTCAGGGGACAGAGATTATCCGCCACGCACTCGACCGGGTGGACCGAGTCCTCGACAAAACGGACGACGTCGCCGACGCTGATGTCGGTGGCGGCACGGTTCAGGACAAAGCCGCCGTCCTTGCCCCGCTTGGACGCGACGAATCCGCCCCGGCGGAGTTCGTTCAGGATGTTCTCGAGATAGCGGTGCGGAATGTGCTGGGCGTCGGCGATTTCGCGAAGCCGCACCAGGCCGGCTCCCTCGCGCCGGGCCAATTCAAACAGGGCGCGGACCGCATATTGGCATTTTAACGATAAACTCATGAGTCACCATTTTCGCGATTGTTCACACTACGAGGTTGGCATTTCGCGCCGCAAGACCACCTGTAACCCTGTCACCTGCTCAAGTAAATCCGCCTTTTTCGGCAGTTCGTCCATGATAATGCCCATGTCGCCGATAATTTCCAGGTAGAGAATGAGACGCTTGCCGGAAATCTCCGCCCGTAAATCGCGGACGCTCTGCTGGTGGCCACGGTCAAGCACGTCGGCGAGACGGAGCAGACCGGCCAACTTGCTGACGCGGAGCCGTTCCTCGCGCGTGAGCGCCATGAATTCGGGGTGATCGCGGGAGGGCAGATCGCGGCGGTGGAAATAGACAATTTGCGACGTAAGGAGCCGATCGCTTTCGTTCAGGCCGACAATGTCGGAATACTTGACCAGATAAGCACTGTGGCGCTGGTGGTGGTGCTCGTTCACATACATGCCGATGTCGTGGAGAACGGCGGCGAGTTCGAGCAGGAGGCGGTCCTTGTCGTCCAGGTCCAGGAACTCCGCCAGCGCGTCGAACAGCACCAGGGAAAACTCGGTCACCAGCCGCGCGTGGGTGCGGTCGTAATTGTACTGCTCGCCCACCGCCCGGGCGGAACGCACCATCTGCCGACGGAACGAGATCAGCGGGTTTTCGCCCCGCAGTTGCATCGCCATCTCGGCCAGGAGGCCGGTCAGCATCTCGGTGTCGGTGAAGGTGACCCGCTCTACCTCGGCGGCGGTGATGAAGTTTTCGAGAATCATCATGGCGGGAATCAGCACCTCCACCTCCGCCAGCCCGACATTGTACTCGGCCCCGAGTTCGAGCGGGCTGAGGGTGGTTGCCGTGTGAATGCGCTCGCGGAGGATGTCCGACCCCAGGACAAAGTCGCGGTCGTGGCGCTCGGCGGCGGGGTCGTTCCGGAAGGCGCGGTAGAGGGTGCGGTTGACCAGGAAAAAGTGGGCGATGTTGTATTCCTGGTAGGCGTCCTGGGTGGAGCGGACGATATTGGCGGCGAGGGCCTGGAGCCGTTCGGCCCGGCTCTGCGCCCCGCCGGAGGCGGTGGTATGGAACAGCCGCGACGTGCCGAGGCGGCGCGATCCGCCGGTTTGCAAATCCTCGCCCCGGAGAATCATGATTTCGGTCGAGCCGCCGCCAAGATTCAACGCCATCGAATAACTGCCCTGGCGCTGACGGAGCCACGGCAGCAGCGCTTGATAGATGATGCGGCTTTCCTCAATGGCGTCGAGGACCTCCAGGTCCATGCCGGAGAAGTGGCGGATGCGGTCGACCAGTATGGCGCGGTTCGAGGCTTCGCGGACGGCGGACGAGGCGACGGCGCGGCGATGCAGGACGTTGTAATCGTCCAGAACGCGGAGGAAATTCTCCATAACCGTGACGATGGAAAACAGGGTGTCTGGGAGAATCCGGCCGTGGCGGAATGAATCGGCCCCGGTGGAGACGGGATAGGTCAGTTCCTCAAGCACCCGGACGGGTCCGTCGGGGAGAGTCTCGGCAATCTTCATCCGCATGGTGCCGGAGCCGATGTCGATGGCTCCCAGCAGTTCCGGCTTCGGAGCGGCGCGACGACGACGCCTCGTCTTGGGCCGCGCTCCCACTTCGGGAGGCGTCTTTTCCGGATTGTCCGGATTTTTCGGGTTGTCCATAGCGGAATTCCCCTATGCAGCGTCCAGCGGCGCAAAGACCTCCAACAACACCACCATGAGATCGTACCCGGCATGGGCTCCGGCGGCAATGCCGAAGCCGCGCTCTATATAGAGGAAGGCGAAGTAAATCCCCGCCATAAAGCGGAACGCGAACACCGGGATCGTCTCCCGCGCATGGGCGAAGGAGAGGATCTCCTCCGGACCGCCCGGCAGGTGGTGGGACGCGGCAAAAAGAATGGCTTGCAGAATCGCCGCCACCACAAATTTCCAGCCGCTCCGTATGCCCAAACCACCCAGGATGGCGGTGAAAATGCCCATGATCAGCAGGCGAAAGAAAAACTCTTCATACACGCCAGCGCCGCAACTCAGAACCAGGTTGGCGCGCCAGGAAATGTCGCCCCCGGTACCGCCGCCGTTGATGGCCGACAGCGGCAGATAGGTGAGGAGCCGCACCACCAGCCGCGACAGGAGAAACACCGGCAGCGCCATGACCAGACTCTCCAGCACCATCAGGAGCCAGGTGTAGGCGGGGGGCCAGTGCCACGGCCGCCCGGTCATGGCATGCATGACCAGGAAGATGATAATCACCAGAAGAAACGACAACAACGGCCCGGCCATCCCGAGCAGCCCGAGCGTATCGGCGATGGCGATGTCGATGGCGTTGGCCCAGCGCAGGCCGGCAAAGGTGTTCAACCACCACAGCCCGGCGTGGTAGACGATAAACAGCGGCAGTGCGAACAAAAAACCCGTCAGCGGGGCGGAACTCGCCTCCATGTAACTTTGATACGCCCCCGGGCCGCGTGTATCCTCCAGGTCAAGGACTTCCATGCCACGCTCCCCTCATCTCTTTATCAAGCTACTTCGCTTTGGCGTAGGAATCCTTCAATCCGACGGTCCTGTTAAAGACCGGTTTTCCCGGTTTGCCGTCGGGATCGGCGGCAAAATAGCCAAGTCGCTCGAACTGGTAAATGCTCCCCGGCGCGACGTCGGCCAGGGAAGGCTCGAGCTTGCAGCCGGTCAGGATGGTGACGCTGTCGGGGTTCAGGTTGTCGAGCCAGGTGCCGCCCTCGGGCGCGACCGACGGGTCGTCCATCAGGAATAGCCGGTCGTAATTCCTCACTTCGCCGTCCACGGCGCGCTCGGCCGAGACCCAGTGCAGGGTCGCCTTGACCTTGCGGCCGTCTGGCGCGTCTCCGCCACGGGTGGCGGGGTCGTAGGTGCAGCGGAGTTCAATAATGTTGCCTTCCGCGTCCTTCACCGCCTCGCGGCAGGTGATGAAGTACGCATACCGCAGCCGAACCTCGCGGCCGGGCGAGAGGCGGAAAAACTTCTTCGGCGGGTCTTCCATAAAGTCTTCCCGCTCGATATAGAGTTCGCGCCCGAACGGCACCTTGCGGCAGCCGGAGTCGGGGTCTTCCGGATTGTTGACAGCCTCGAGTTCCTCGATCTGCCCTTCGGGGTAATTTTCGATCACCACCTTGATGGGATCAAGGACCGCCATGGCGCGGGGCGCGCGGCGGTTGAGGTCTTCGCGCAGGCAGGCTTCGAGAAGCTTGATGTCGACGCGGGAATTCGTCTTGGCGAGGCCGATGCGGGTGCAGAAATCGCGAATCGCCTCGGGCGTGTAGCCACGGCGACGCATCCCGGAGATGGTGGGCATGCGCGGGTCGTCCCAGCCGGTGACTCGGCCTTCCTGCACGAGCTGGATAAGCCAGCGCTTCGACAAGACGGTGTTCGTAAGGTTCAGCCGCGCGAACTCGATCTGCCTGGACGGGAACACCGGGAGGTTGGCGATGACCCAATCGTAGAGCGGGCGGTGGTTCTCGAACTCGAGCGAGCAGCACGAATGGGTGATGCCTTCGAGCGCGTCGGACAACGGGTGGGCGAAGTCGTACATCGGGTAGATGTGCCACTTGTCGCCGAGGCGGATATGGTGCGAATGGGAGACGCGGTAGAGGACCGGGTCCCGCATGTTAAGATTGGGGTGAGCCATGTCTATCTTGGCCCTGAGAACGTGTTCGCCTTCGGCGAACTCGCCCGCCTTCATCCGACGGAACAGGTCCATGTTGATCTCGACCGAGCGGTCGCGGTAGGGGCTGTTGATGCCGGGGGGCGTCGAGCCTGCCTTTTTGCCTTCGGCTGTGCCACGATTGATGCGAATCTCCTCGGCCGACTGCGAATCGACATAGGCCTTGCCGGCGGTGATGAGCATTTCGGCGAACTCGTAGAGTTTGTCGAAATAGTCGGAGGCAAAGAAGAGCCGGTCTTCCCAATCGATGCCGAGCCAGCGGAGATCGGCCAGGATGGCGTCGACGTATTCGGTGTCTTCCTTGGCCGGGTTGGTGTCGTCGAAGCGCATGTTGAACTTGCCGTCGAAGGATTGCGCCAGGCCGTAGTTGGTGAGGGCGGCCTTGCAGTGGCCGATGTGCATATAGCCATTCGGCTCGGGCGGGAAACGGGTGTGGACGTGGTCATAGCGGCCCGAGGCCAGATCGGCCACAATTTGTTCCCGGATAAAATCCGTCGCGGGTGCGGGGCAACCGGGGGCTGCGGCGGAAGCGGATGTTTCGTCTTTGGTGCTCATAAGTGCTGTTTCTTTCCAGAGTCACAGTAATATTTATACGGCATGCCGTGTTGGACAGGGCACGCTGGACGGGTCGGCCTTTTGTGGGGCCGGACCGGTACCTAGTATATCTTTTGTTTCGCAGGAAGAAAAGAGGCTGGTTGTTCCTCATGGGGGTTGTTGTGTTTGGATTTCATCTGGGTTTAACCCGCAGCAGACGCACATGCCGGTGGCCATGCGCTGCGAGCGTTACCCGTCGAGTTCGGCACCTTCGTTGTCTTTGGCATGGACCCCGGCCGAACCGCCCGCTTTTCGCGCTGGTGGATGTCCGCACGCCGGGGTGACGATGGGGGTTGTTGCAGGTTTTTTCGTCGATAAGACGCGACTCCGTATTGAAGCGTTCCTGAACCCTCGGCGTCACCCCGGCGTCGTAAACGGGCATCAGCGGAGTGTACGGGCGGTTCGGCCGGGGTCCACGCCCCGTACCTCCGCTACAGAACTCAACCGCTCAAGTTCGGGGAGGGTGTGGCCGGACCGGGAAGAACGGCTCCTCGTACGAAAAAGGTCAGCAGGTTTGCTGAATAGACCGACAAGGGCGGAAACTACATGGTGCAGAATTTCTCAGCGCAACCGGCCCGTGCGGTTCACCAAACATATGGGGATGATTCTTCATCGGTTGCATTCTTTCGGCTTCACCCTTGACCCATCCGATGAACACTTCGGCATCCTTGCCCTTACTAAGCCACCCATAGGGCGCAGTTCCTTGAGGGATTCGAATTTTTGAGGATAGGGCCTTGCTGATTCTAAGCGCCTTAATTCCAAAGTAGAAATACTCGTTGGCAATAATGACGTTCTCACCTACTGTATCGGCATCCATATTACCCTGGTTATGGATATCGCAATTAACTATAGTCCACTTTCCGTCTTGTCCTCTTCGATAAATATTATCTGCACTTGCGCAATTTCTCTTCGCTGGGTATGTATCCCAATACCTTTCCATGGGCACCATATCACTTATTTTCGCGAGATAGATGAGTTTAACGTTGTCGCCTTCATCCGGTAGTAGTGCCTTCGAAGTAAATCCTGCTAACCATTGCCCCTTAATTGCGCAGCTCTTTCTGATGTAGGGTTTACAGGTGGCCAACGTCAAGACTCCAGCATAGGGATTCGGTGCGAAACCCCTGTCCGAAGTCATTTTATATGATCGTAGAATGGCCTTATTTGGCATGTATCGTCTCCGGCTCATTTTGTATCCTTCGATCTTAAGTCGCCACTCCGTTTTTTCAAGGATCTTTGGGATTAGCCACGCAAATGCGGATCCACTATCAACCATCGACGGACGGTGGTGGTGGTGATCGAGTCGTTCCTCTCTTGTTCCGCCCGCTGGGCCCCCGCGTTCGCGGGGTTGTGACGAGTGGGGGTGGTTTTCATGGTACTACATTGGACGCACCTCCCTCCCCAAAACAAAAAAAGGGGGCGGCCTGTCGGCCGCCCCCCACTACTTGTATGTATTACTTCCTCGCATGCTTAATCGCGATACGGTTCGTCGTCGCCCGGCTTCTTCTCTTCTTCCGTTACGGAGACGGACTCGCTGGACTGGTCGTCGGCGGGAGTCTCTTCGTCCCGCCGTTCGCTCCGCTCCGGCATGAGGGTCGGATCCGGTTCGGAATCGAAGTAGACGTGGTCGTCCTTCAGCCTGACCGTCACCCTCGTTCCGGGGGTGACGCCGCCGCCGAGTATTTCCTCGGCGATGGGGTCTTCGATCTGACGGCTGATGGTACGACGCAACGGACGCGCGCCGAAGTCCTGGTTGTAGCCCTTTTCGATCAGGAACTTGCGGGCATCGGCGTCCAGTTCGAGGCCGATGAACTGCTCGCCCAGGCGTTTCCGGAGACCCGAAATCTCGATGTCGATAATCTTGTCCATATCCTCCAGAGAGAGATATTTGAAGACGATCAACTCGTCGATACGGTTGATGAACTCGGGGCGGAATTCCCGCTCCACTGCTTCGGTGAGACTCTTTTTCAGCCGGTCGAAATCGGTTTCGTCCGACCGCTTGTTGAAGCCGAGCGTGCCCTGCTTCTTGATCAGGTCGGCACCGACGTTTGAGGTCATGATAAGGATGGTATTGCGGAAGTCGACCTTGCGGCCGTAGCTGTCCGTGACCTTGCCCTCTTCCATAATCTGCAACAGGATGTTGAAGATGTCGTGGTGCGCCTTCTCGAGCTCGTCCAGCAGCAGCACCGAGTAGGGACGGCGGCGGACCTTTTCGGTCAACTGCCCGCCTTCTTCGAAGCCGACATATCCCGGAGGCGCGCCGACCAAACGGCTGACCGCGTGCTTCTCCATGTACTCGGACATGTCGATTTGGATAAGCGCGTCTTCCTCGCCGAACATGAACTCGGCCAAGGCCCGCGCGAGCAGCGTCTTGCCGACGCCGGTGGGGCCGAGGAAGAGGAACGTCCCCATGGGACGGCGCGGATCCTTGAGGCCGGCACGGGAACGGCGGACCGCCCGGGCGATGGCCGAAATGGCGTCGTCCTGGCTGACCACCCGCTTGTGCAGCTCGTCCTCAATCTTGAGCATCCGCTCCTGCTCTTTGGCTTCGAGCTTGTAAAGCGGAATGCCGGTCATGGACGAGACGACTTCCGTCACCGCATCTTCGCCGACGACGCCACGGGCGGCGTGGGTCTTTTCTTTCCACGCTTCCTTGATTTCCTTGATCTCTTTCTTCAAGGCTTCGGCCTGGTCGCGGACGCGAGCGGCGCGCTCGAAGTCCTGGGCGTTGACAGCCTCCTTCTTCTCGCGCTCCAGCGTTTCGACCTCTTTTTCCTTGTCCTTGAGATCCGGCGGACGGGTCAGGGACGAGAGACGCACCCGGGAACCGGCTTCGTCGATGACGTCGATAGCCTTGTCCGGTAGGAAGCGGCCGGAGATATAACGTTCCGACAGCTTGACCGCTTCTTCCAACGCCTCGTCCGTGATGCGGACGCGGTGGTGGGCTTCGTAGCGATCCCGGAGGCCCTTCAGGATGGCAATCGTCTCCTGGGCGCTCGGCGGGTTGACGATGATGGACTGGAAGCGCCGTTCGAGCGCGGTGTCCTTTTCGACATACTTGCGGTATTCGTCCAGCGTGGTCGCGCCGACGCACTGCACTTCGCCGCGCGCGAGAGCGGGCTTCAGGACATTCGACGCGTCGATAGAGCCTTCGGCTCCACCGGCACCGACGAGGGTGTGGAGTTCGTCAATAAAGAGGATGACGTTCTTGGCGCGGCGGACTTCGTTCATGACCGCCTTGATGCGTTCCTCGAACTGACCGCGATACTTCGTCCCGGCGACCATCATGGCGAGGTCGAGGACGACGATACGCTTGCCCAAGAGCAGCTCCGGCACGTTGCCGTTGATGATGTCCTGCGCCAAGCCTTCGACGATGGCTGTCTTGCCGACGCCGGCTTCGCCCAGCAGCACCGGGTTGTTCTTGGTGCGGCGGGAGAGGATTTGCAAAACGCGCTGAATTTCCTTCGACCTGCCGATAACCGGGTCGAGGGTACCTTCGCGGGCGAGTTGGGTCAGGTCGCGGCCGAACGAGTCGAGGGCCGGGGTGGCGTTTTCGGCGTCCTGCTTGGCTGTTTCGCCGCCGTGGGCGGTGCCGCCCTGTTCCTGATTCACGTCCGCGCCGAGGAGTTCCATCAGTTCGGCCCTGACGTCTTCCAGCTTGACGCCGAGGTTGAGGAGAACCTGCGCCGCCATGCCGTCCTGCTCACGGAGGACGCCCAGCAGCAGGTGCTCGGTGCCGATATAGTTGTGCTCGAGATTGCGGGCTTCTTCCATCGCCAGCTCAAGCACTTTCTTGGCCTTGGGGGTAAAGGGAAGGGACGAAGAGGCGGAAATGGTCTCGCCCGGGGACGAGACGTATTTTTCCACTTCCAAACGGATCTTTTCGAGATCGACGCCGAGGTTTTCCAACACGTTGGCGGCGACGCCGGATCCTTCCTTCACCAATCCCAGCAATATATGTTCCGTACCTATGAATTCGTGCCCGAGGCGCTCGGCCTCCTGCCTGGCAAGGTTGATCACCTTGCGGGCGCGATCGGTAAATTTCTCCAGCATGTTGTCTGGCTCCTATTTACGTTGAAGAGAGGGATGATTCCCATATACATATCATTTCGCCCGCGCTATCCCTCGACGGGGAGGCCGGTGCGTTATATCCTCACTTAACGTATATGGTATGGATTTGCATGGCAATTCACAATGCACAATTCACAATTCACAATTAAAACCGCCTTATACTCCCACGCATTGTGAATTGCATAATTGTACCATGATTGTGCATTGTGAATTATGAATTGTGAATTGTACAGCTACTTCCTCGCCGTCAGCCGCACGCTGCCCGAACGCTTGACCGCGCGGTCGAGGCAATCTTCGATAATAGCTACACCCTTGTCCAAGTCCGCCTTCGAGATATTCAGGGCAGGAAGCAGCCTGAGCACCGTCCCGTGGGTGCAATTGATGAGGAGGCCGTGGTTGCGGCAATCGGCGACGAGATCGGAACCGGGGAAGGTGAGGTCGATGCCGATCATAAACCCGCACCGCCGCACCGCCTTGACGCCCCGCTCCGGCCCGACCAACCCGCCGAGGCGCTCGTCCAGCCACGCGCCGAGGGTCTTGACGTTGTCCATGACCTTTTCGTCTTCCATCGCCTTGAAGGCGGCGATGCCGGCGGCACAGCCGAGGGAATGGCCGCCAAAGGTCGAGGCGTGGGTGCCGGGCTTCAACGCGGCGGCGACGTCCGGCTTCGCCAACAACGCCGCCATGGGCATGCCGCCCGCGATCGCCTTGGCTGTCGTGATGATGTCCGGCTCGACGCCGAAATACTGGTAGCCGAACCATTCGCCCAACCGGCAGGGCGCGGTCTGGACTTCGTCAAAGACGAGGACAAGGTTTTTGTCGTCGCAGAGCTTCCGGAGGCCCTGGAGGAACTCGGGCGTCGCCGGAATCACGCCGCCTTCGCCCTGGACCGGCTCGACCATGATGGCGCAGGTGTCGGCGTCGACCAGTTCGGCGACCGAGGCGAGGTCGTTCATGCGCGCATAGGCGAAGCCGGGCAGGATGGGGGTGAACCCGGCCTGGTATTCGGCCTGGCCGGTGGCGCTGATGGCCCCAAGGGTCCGGCCGTGGAACGAATGCTGCATGGTGATGATTTTATAGCGGGGCTGCCGCGCCAGCCGCGACAACTTGATGGCGGCTTCGTTGGCTTCGGCGCCGGAGTTGCAGAAAAACACCTTGCGGCCGCCCGCCCGGGTGGCGAGGACTTCGCCGAACTCGCCCTGCTCTTCGTTATAATAATGGTTGGCGACGTGGATAAGCTTATGCGCCTGCTTCGCAATCGCGTCGGCGACGGCGGGATGGCAGTGACCGAGACCGGCCACGCCCCAGCCGGGGAAGAGGTCGAGATATTCGCGGCCTTCGGTGTCCCACAGCTTCGAGCCCTCGCCCCTGACAATGCAGACGGGGTACCGGGTGTAATTGGAGATGACGTATTGGCTGAATTGATCCTGGATGTCGGTGAAGTTCATGGTGCACGCCTTTCGTGAGCCTTAATTCATAAGGCCTTTTTTAGAAATAATGGGTAAACAACGAAAACAGCAACCGCCGTTTATCGTCGTCGTCGAAAGGCGTGCCGGGGCCGGGGCGGGAAATGGATGGTCATTTTTTCTCCAACACGATTTCCGTGCCCACGCCGGACTTGGTGAAAATTTCCAGCAGCAGCGCATGGGGCTGGGTGCCGGCGACGATGTGGGCCTTGTTGACCCCACCCTCGAGGGCGAACAGGCACGCTTCCACCTTGGGAATCATGCCGCCCACGATGATCTCGTCTTCAATCAACTGTTCGACTTCGCGCCGATCCAGGTGGGATAAAATGCTGCCGGCGTCATTTTTGTCGCGATAGATCCCCGAGATGTCGGAAATAAACACCAGCTTCTCGGCATGGAGATCGCGGGCGATAAGGGCGGCGGCTGTGTCGCCGTTTACATTATACAGATACCCTGACTCCCTGCCGCAGCCACAGGCGACCGGCGCGATCAGGGGAATCCGCTCCTTGCCGTCGGGCCAATGGAAATCCTCGAACGCGTGGTGCACCGGCGTCGCGTCGATGGCGACCGGTTCGCCGACAAAACCGAGGTCCGCCCCGGGATGGCTGGGGAGGGACTTTTTGATCGCCCGGAGGAAGCCGTGGTCGCGGCCGTTCAGGAGAAAACCAAGTCCGCCCGATTCCTCGAGGAGCCTGAGGAGGTCGCCGCCGACTTCGTCCGACAGCACCCGCGCCACAATCTGCATGGTGGCCATGTCGGTGACGCGCTGGCCGTGGATGAAGCGGGCCGAGACGCCGGTTTCCTTCATCGCGGCCGAGATTTTCTTGCCGCCGCCGTAGACGATGACCGGCCGCATGCCGACAGCCAGCATGATCTGGCAATCGATGAAGATGTTCTTGAGAATGCCCGGATCGTCCTGCGCCGAACCGCCCAACTTGATGACGATAAAGCGATTCTTGAACTCCCGGATATAGGGGAGCGCTTCGGTGAGGACATGGGCTTTTTTGACTGCGTCTTCCATTCGGCTCTTCCTGTGGTCATAATAGGGGCTTCCCGGTGCGGGATTAGTTTTTGACGGTATAGGTTATTGCCCGTTGTGTCAAGGGGTGGCCGCGACGACGGGCCGCCTTACACGATAAAGGAAACGCATGCTCCTCCCCCTGGTAACGCTGAAGACGCCGCGCAACTCGCGGCATCCGTGGATTTTCAAGAAAATGACCCAGGCCCCGCGCGGCATCGACCTCGTAGCCGGGTCGCTGGTTGAAGTCCGGAACCGCGACGGCGGCTTTGTCGGCCGCGCCTTTTACCATCCGGAAAACACCATCGCCCTGCGAATGCTCACCGAGGACAAGAACGAATCAGTCGACACCGCCTTTTTCCTGCGGCGGCTGCGGGACGCCAAGGCGCTCCGCGAATCAGCCATCGACCTGGCGCGGTCGGGCGACAGCTACCGCCTCGTCCACGCCGAAGCGGACGCATTGCCTGGATTGGTTATCGACAAATTTGCCGACGTGCTTTTAATCGAACCGTATGTGGCGGGCTGGCTCTATATGGCGGATGAACTGGTCACCGCCCTGGCGGAACTCTACCCGGGCTGCCGGGCGGTGGTCCGTGGCGACGCGAATGCGGCAAAAAAAGAAGGCGTCTCCTTCGCCCCACTGGAGAAACGCTTCCCCGCGCCCGGCCATGTCGACATTACCGAGAACGGCATCCGTTATCGGGTCGATTTCCTGACCGGCCACAAGACCGGCTTTTTCCTCGACCAACGCGACAACCGCGCGCGGGTGGCATTCCTGGCCAAGGGACGGGACGTGCTCGACTGCTGCTGCTACTCGGGCGGCTTTGCCCTGTCGGCCTGGAAAGGCGGCGCGAAGCGGGTGGAAGCGGTGGATCTGGACGAAGAAGCGCTGGCGATGGCGAAGGCGAACTGCGACCTCAACAACGCGGGCGGCATCGACCTCCTCCACCGGGACGTCTTCGACGAACTGCGCGAGCGGGCCGCCGCCAAACGCGACCACGACCTCGTCGTGCTGGACCCGCCGAAGCTGGCGGCCGGGATTGATGATGTCGAACGCGCGCTCAAGACCTACTACGATATGAACAAGGCCGCCCTCAAGGCGGTGCGCCATAACGGTGTGTTCGTGACCTGCAGTTGCTCCGGCGCGGTGCCTGAGGAGCGCTGGCGGCAGGCGGTCCGCAAGGCTGCGGCCGAGTCCGGTATCAACTTGACCATCTTCGGGACGTTCGGGCCGGGGGCGGACCATCCGGTGGCGGGTGATTTTCCGCAAGGGCGTTACCTCAAAGCGCTGTTTGCGCGGGTGAGCCGCTAACGCTGCGCCTTCCCCAAACGTCACCCCGGCGTGCGGGCGTAAACCAGCGGGAAAAACGGGCGGTTCGGCCGGGGTCCACGGGAATAAACATTGATAACACCAAACTCGAACAATCGGTTCAAATAAGATAGGTGTATTCACCGTTCAGCCCCGTGGACCCCGGCCGAACCGCCTGTTAACCCCGCTGGCGGAGGTCCGCACGCCGGGGTGACGTTTGGGGTGGGTTGTATCGTAATGAGTAACCGTAGCACGGTGAGGGTTTTCTGGAGGAAATTCGCATGTATGATCCTGCCGATTTTTGCCGCGAACTCGAAGGCCGTGGCGTTGACTTCTACGCCGGCGTGCCTGACACCGTTTTGGAAAGCTTGTGCAATTACGTCTATCAGCATCCGCCCAAAGGCGGCCATGTGCTGACCCATAACGAAGGCGGCGCGGTGGCGTTGGCGGCCGGGCATTACTTCGGCACCGGCCACATCCCCGCCGTCTATATGCAGAATAGCGGCATCGGCAACGCTCTCAACCCAATGCTGTCGTTGGCCGACCCGAGCGTGTACGCGGTCCCGATGCTGCTGCTGGTGGGCTGGCGCGGCGAACCGGGGCGCAAGGACGAACCGCAACACTTGCGCCAGGGCGAGGTGACGCAAACGATGTTCGAATGTCTGGACATCCCCTGCGCCGTCATCACCCCCGACCTGGACGAAACGAAACAGACCCTCGACCGAACCTTCAAACACATGCAGACAAACCCCGGGCCGCATGTCCTCCTTTTCCGTCACGGCTGCTTTACGCCGTCGCCGACCGTGCCGGCCGGATACGAGACGCCCGGCCTCACCCGCGAGGACGCTATCCGGACAATCATCAAAAACCTCGACCCGACCTGCCCTGTTGTCGCGTCGACCGGCATGGCGTCGCGCGAACTGTTCGAACTCCGCGAAGCGTCGGGCCAGCCGCACGAGCGCGATTTCCTCAACGCCGGCGCGATGGGCCATGCGTCGATGATTGCCCTTGGTGCGGCGATGGCACAGCCGGACCGGCAGGTCGTGTGCCTTGACGGCGACGGCGCGCTGTTTATGCACCTGGGCGCGTTGCCGCTTATTGCCAGTCGGAAGCCGTCCAACCTGGTGCATATCCTCATGAACAACGGCGTCCACGATTCGGTCGGCGGCCAGCCCAACCTCGGCGCTGACGTGGATCTCGAATCCATGGCCCGCGCCTGCGGCTACCGCATGACGACGCGAGTTGAGGAAACGGACGAACTGCAGGACGCTGTCCGCCGGTTCCGGGACGAAGCGGGGCCGTGGTTTATCGAGGTCAGAATCAAGCGGGGCTTCCGTAAAGATCTGGGACGGCCCACAATCCCCTTTGCCGAGATGGGCTGCAATTTCCGTGATTTCCTCGTAAGCGGCGGCGAGCCGTTGCATCGGGGCGACACCAAACCATAAACGCAAGGAGTAGCCGCAGTGCCCACCATCGCCTTTGCGCCTTCGGGCAAATCCGTCGACGTCCCGGCCGGGACGCGCCTGTCCGACGCCTGCCGCCTGGCCGGCTTTACCCTGCCCACCCCGTGCGGCAGCAACGGCACCTGCGGCAAATGCCGCATCCATGTCGTGTCCGGCGATGTCCCGGCCGATACCCGGCAGCGGAACTGCCTGTCGCCCGTCCTGCTCGCCGACGGCTGGCGGGCGTCGTGCATGGCGGAGGTAATGGCGGACCTTACCCTGGCCGACCCGGACGTGGACCGGCCGGAAGTGGTCCTGACCGACATCGGCGGGCGCGGCGCGGAGGGTTTGGGCGGCGGGCTATGGAGCGTGGACGTTGTCCTGGCGAAACCGACCAAAGAGGATCAGCAAAACGATCTCGACCGGTTGCGAAAAGGCTTGGCCGACGCAGGCATGGATGGGGCCGATACGCTTGTCTTCGACACCCGCATCCTGACCACCCTGCCCGGCGTGCTGCGGCAGAACGGGTTTACCTGCCGCGTCACCGGCTTGGGTGATCGGGTGCTGGCGGTGACGGGCCGGGAGACAGAATGCCGTCGACTCGGCCTCGCCGTCGACCTCGGCACCACCACCATGGCGGCGGCGTTGTGCGACATCGACAGTGGCGAAATGCTGGCGGTGACCAGCCGCGCCAATCCGCAGAACCTGCACGGCGACGACGTCATCAGCCGCATGGACTATGCGATAAAGGGCGCGGGCGAGCTGGAGGAAATGCGCCTCCTCGCCCTCGACGCCATCCGCGCCCTGGCGGACGATGCCAAACGTGAAGGCGGTGCGGATGGGGATATCCTCCTCGCCGCCGTCGGCGGCAACACCGTCATGAACCACCTGCTGCTCGGGATCGATCCGGGTGCGCTGGCGGTCAGTCCGTTCATCCCCTGTTACCGGGCCGTGCCGCCGGTTCCGGCGTCGGCGCTCGGCTGGGGCGGGCAATCGCCCCTGTTCCTGATTGTCCCGAACATCGCCGCTTATGTCGGCGGCGACATCACCGCCGGCATCGCCGCCCACGACGTCGCCGACCTGCCCGGCGTCACCCTATTTCTGGACGTCGGCACCAACGGCGAAATCGTCCTGGCGGCGAACGGCCGCGTCTATGCCTGCGCCGCCGCCGCCGGTCCCGCCTTCGAAGGCGCGCGTATCAGCCAAGGCATGCGCGCCCAGCCTGGAGCCATCCATTGGCTGGACGTGATCGACGACCGGCTCGTCGTGAAAGTTATCGGCGACACCGCCCCGGCAAAGGGCATCTGCGGCACCGGCCTCCTGGACGCGGTTGCGGCGCTCCTTCGCATTGGCATCGTTGACGAAGGCGGCAGGATGCTGGACCTGGACGAGGCGGAAGAGCTCGGCCTCTCGGCCGACCTGATGGAACGCCTCCATGAAGGCGAGGACGGCATGGCCTTCTGGCTCGAGCGCCCAACCGGTCACGGCGACGCGGGGGTGGCTCTGACCCAACGCGACGTGCGCGAATTCCAACTCGCCAAGGGCGCGGTGGCGGCCGGGGTGAAGGTCCTCCTCGGCGTCGCGGGTGTCACAGCCGAGGGGGTCGACCGGGTGTTCCTGGCCGGCGGCTTTGGCTCGTACCTCCGGCCCGAATCCGCCGTCGGCGTGGGACTGCTGCCGGAAGGCATTCCCGCTACGCGGGTCGAAGCGGTCGGCAATGCCTCTCTCGCCGGGACGCGCCTGTACCTGCTGTCAGTCGCCGAACGGGAGCGCGCCGACGCCCTCCTCGGGCGGGTGGAATATGTCGAACTCTCCGGCCGCGACGACTTCCAGCACGCCTTCGCGGAAGAAATGCTCTTCCCATCGGGGTGATTTCGTGAACAATTGATCATTCCCATTGGTCTTGTCCATTAACCTTGATGACGGAAGTTCTATGCCTGCATTTCTCCTGCTGATTTTCCTCTCCGCCTCCGCGCTGGCGGCGGATATCCCCCATTCACCCCATATGGCTGCCGGCGCTTCGCCCCGGCTGGTCGCCGGCGTGCAGGTCGAACCCGGCGGCACCGGTGTTTTCCAACTCTTTTCCATCGACGCCGCCTCCGGCCAGGCCGGCGCGTTTGGCCGCTATAACGGACAACTCACCGGCCTCGCCCTCGACCAGAACGGTATGCCGCTGGTCCTGACCCGTGACGGCGCGCTCAACCGCCTCGGTGACGATGCCGCCAGCCTCGCCCTGCCCGACGCCCGCTGGAACATGGGCGCACTCGCGTGGTGGGACGGCGAACCCCTCGCCCTCCACCACGAGGACGGGGCTTTCTACGAAGCGACAGTCGGCGACAACCAGGAATGGACGCGCCACCCCGTCCCCATCGCCGCGCCCGGCGCGGTAGCCCGAGCCGAACTCGTGCCGCTCGGTGACGAACTGCACCTCTTGTGGAGCACCCGCGACAACCACCTTGGCGACGGGCTAATGCGCCACGCCGTCCGTGACAATGGCGTCTGGCGGGAACTCCAGCCCATCCCGGTCGGCGGCTCCGACGGCTTTGCCGTCTACGGTGACGGCGACGGTCTCCACCTCGCCGCCATCGTCCCCGACCCGCTCCGGGATACACGGCCGCGCATCGCGTCGCTCCGCTGGGACGACGACGACTGGCAACGGACCGCACCGTCCGCGCCAACGACCGAGCGACTAACCACCGCCCTCGGCGTTGCGGCTGCGGCGGCTGATGGGCAGACTTTTTGGCTCGCCACCTCGCTGACGGGTGCCACCTTGTGGCGGGGCGACTCTGATGAGCCGGCGCAAACCCTGGTGCAGGGCATGCCGTCCGGATTCGACTGGTCGCGTTTGACCGGACTCGTCACCTTTGCCGCACTGGCTGCCTTGTTCATCATTTATTGCCGCCGGTCGCGGGTGATATCCCGTAATTTTCCGGCCCGCCCGCCGGATCTCCTCAGCCGCGGCGCTGCCTTGGGGATCGACTGGCTGCTCGCGTCCTTTGCCATGGGCGTCTACCATGTCGCCAGCGGCGACATCTTCATCCTCACCGACCTTATGTCCCTTGGCGATATCCAGGATATCTTTTGGATAAACCTGCTCGGCCTCACCGTGTTCATGGGTTTGGCCGAAGGCTTGTACGGCTGCACGCCGGGAAAATATCTGGCCGGGTTGCGGGTGCGGTCGGTCCTTGGCGGCCCGCCCACCATGGTGCAGGCGGCGGTGCGGAATCTGTTCCGGGGTATTGATATGTACCCGCTTGGCATCGCCTTCCCCGGGTTGCTTGGGGCGATTGCGACCTTTTTCAATCCGAAGCGGCAACGGGTCGGCGACATCTTCGCGGCGACAATGGTGCGCCGCCACGCGCCCCTGGCGACGCGGCCGTTCTTCCTCGCCAGCGCCAGCCCAAGGCGGCTGGAACTGCTGTCAGCCCTGGTCGGCTCTGTCCGCACCGAGGCGATGGACGTGAATGAAGAACCGAATGTGGATGAAACGCCGCTGGATACCGCGCTCCGTTTGGCCCAGACCAAGGCGAAGGCGGCAGCGAACGCCGCCCGCCCGTCTGAAGTCGTCATCGCCGCCGACACGGTGGTGTCGTTGGACGGCGAAATCCTCGGCAAGCCGGCCGACGCGGCCGAAGCGGCGGACATGCTGGAGCGGCTGTCGGGGCGGTCGCACACGGTGGTGACCGGATTGGCTGTGTGGGATTCGGCGACCGGCCAGGCCATGTCGGATGTGGAAGAGACAGAGGTGGAGTTCCGCAACCTTTCTGCCCGCGAAATCGCCGACTATGTCGCCAGTGGGGATCCGATGGACAAAGCGGGGGCATACGGGGTGCAGACCGGGTTCCTGGTCAAACAGGTGCGGGGCAGCTTGTCGAATGTTGCTGGACTGCCGATGGAGAAATTGCAGTCGATGCTGATGGCTTTGGATTCGTAGGTGACGATGGGGGAGGAAGAAACGGGTTTTACACCCGCCCCAACAACCGCAGCAAACTTTCCAAAATGACCAGCGGATGCGGCGGGCAGCCGGGGACATAGAGGTCCACCGGCAGCATTGATTCGAGCCGTCCCTTGCCGCTGCCGTCGCCATACAGCCCGCCAGACACCGCGCACGCGCCCACGGCGATAACCACCTTGGGGCTGGGCGTCGCGGCATAGGTCTTTTCCAACGCCAGCTTCATGTTGTCGGTCACCGGGCCGGTGACGAGGATGCCGTCGGCATGGCGGGGCGAGGCGACAAAAGAAATGCCGAAACGGCCCATGTCCCATGCCAGGGTGCCGAGGACGTTGCAGTCGGCTTCGCAGGCGTTGCAGCCGCCGGCAGAGACCTGGCGGAGCTTCAACGATTTACCGAAGAGGGAACGAATCATCCGGAGCCGGTCGGAATCGGCAACTATCGACGCGCCTCCGGGCAGCGTAAGTTCGTCGCGCGTAAATCTGCCCATGGCATAGCCCCGGGTGAACCGTACCGCTCCGGCCGGAGCCGCGTCGGCGCAGCGGCCGCAGAAAATACAGCGGCCGAGATCGAGGCCGGCCGCTTCGCCAGTCGCGAGCGCGCCGGTGGGGCAATAGTCGGCGGGCGGGGCGTCCCGGAGCAATGCCGCGTCGACCTCGGGGTAGCCGAGCCAGCGTTCGGGAAGGTCCGGAGCCGGGCCGTTTGGATACGCCATGGTGCGGTGTTTCTGGCGGATGCGTTCCAGCAGAATGCCCATTGCCTCATTCCTTTGCGTTATGCCTTATCGAGATACCGGAGCGCTTCGGCCGGGGTGTCGATGATGGCCTGCGCGCCGGCTTCGGTCAACTCCCGAACCTCGCGGAATCCCCACGACACGCCAATCGTAAACATGCCGGCGGCGCGGCCGGTCTTCATGTCGGTGTTGGTGTCGCCGAAGTAGAGACAGTCCGACGGCTCGAGGCCGAACACCTGGGCGATAAAGGCGGCGGCGGTGGGGTCTGGCTTAATCGGCACGCCGTCCCGCGCGCCGGCGACGAATTCGAACACATTGGGAAAAAACTTTTTCACCATGTCCTTGGTGAACTCGTCCGGCTTGTTGGACAGCACCGCCAGCCGCAGTCCCTTCTTTTTCAGTGCAACCAGAAGATCCGGGATGCCGTCGTAGGGGCGGGTTTTGTGGCACCAGTTGTGGCGGTAATGGTCGACCATGCGGTCGCGGATGCTGACCAGGATATCCTCTTCCGTCCCTTCCGGCGCGGCGGAACGGGCCAGGTTAAGCATCCCCTTACCGACATAATACCGGTATGGCTCGAGCGGATGAGTGGGCAGACCGAACGATGCCAGGGTGACGTTCATGCTGTCGGCCAGGTCCTCCAGCGTGTCGGCCAGGGTGCCGTCGAGATCGAATACCGCCGCTCTATACCCCATCACATCTCCAAACTCTGTCAAAACGGACCGATTCATGAAAAAGGCCGGCTCGGGCCGGCGTGAAGCGCCTATTATCCCGCTGCCTGATTTGCGGGTCAAGTTCTGAAACAATTCTCTTTCAGAATCCCGTCCAGATGCCTATAATTCCGAGGGATCATGATTTCCGGAGGAATGTGCACATGCGCAGCAAGATCGGGACCAAGAGCCGTTTGGCCGCTCATATACTGGCGTTGTTCCTGCTTATCGTTCTGCTGGTCTACGCCGTGCCGCCGCAATTGCCGGCGCACCAACCCTTGCAACCCAGCGTTTCCATACCACTCGAACCGCCGACGGAACCGCCGCCTGCCCAGGCAGTGGCGCCTGAAGACCCGCCGCTGCCCGAGACGCCGGTCCAGCCCGAACCGGTTGTCGTGCCGCTGCCTGTCCCGCAGCCGCTCGACCCGACGGCGACCCTGGACAGGATTCATACGCCCGCCGACGGCGAGTCCGTCCCCACGGGCGCACTGCGTCCGCCTGAACCGGTGACCATACCTGTTCCGGTTGAAGAAACGCCTGTCCCGGCCGAGCCGGAGGTGGAAGCGGATCCGGTAGTGATACCAGAAGAACCGACCCCGGCCGAACCTGTACCTGAAGAAGTCGTACCTGCCGACGAAACAGTACCGCCCCCGGCCGAGGCATTGCCCGAGCCGGAAGCGGAAGCGATTGAAGCCATCGTCGTACCGGAAGAAGTTGAGGCCATTGACGAACCGTCGTCCCAACCCGAGCAGGATACCATCGCGCCTGTCGTGACTGAAGACGAGGAATCGACCGAACAACCCGCCGCGACCCAACCGGACGAGTCCGGCTCGCTCGTGGTGGCTACCCCCGAAACAGGCGAGGACGCTCCGGTACCTGCCAGCGCGCCGCTGCCCCGGATTGCCAATCTTGAAGTCTTGGGGGACGGGGTGTATTGGCTCGACTCAGGATACGATCTTGAAAAAGAACTGGCCGCGATTCCCGAAATCGGCACCCTGGTTTTCCTGACCCCGCTTCCGGACCACCAGTCCACCGGCTTTGAGCATGTGAAAACCGAAAGCATCCCGGCCGACCTCGCCGACCTCGACCGCGACGCGGCCGAACGCTATCTCCACATCACCTCCGCCGAGGCCGGGCCGGTCGTCACCGCCGTCCTGCCGGGCGCGCGCGGTTCCGCCTTCTTCAAGGGGGCGTACCTCTTGGCGAACCGGAAGCTGGACATGGAGGAGGTGCTGCGCGAACTCGAACCGGAACTCGAGAATGCCGGCGAAGCCAGGGACGAAATTATCCACCGGCTGATTCGATTGCAGGACTAGCCCCACCTTTCATGCGCGTCATCATCGCCCATATATCCGGATTCTGCGACGGGGTCAAACGCGCCATGCGGATTGCCCTGGCCGCATCGGAACAGCACGGCGGCTTGCAAAGCGCCGGCCCGCTGGTCCACAATGGCGCGGCAGTCGAGCTACTCGCCCTGCACGGCATCACACCCACCGCCGATGATGAACGGGCCCATTCCGCTGATCCGAACAGTCCGCATACGACGAAAAAACCCATGCTGGTTCGCGCCCATGGCGTTTCGCCCGATCAGCGGCAGGAATGGCTCGACCGTGGCCTGACCCTGGTCGACGCCACCTGTGCTCACGTCGCCTATAACCAGCGACTCGTCGCCGCTGCGGCGGCGCGGGGAGCGCTCGTCCTGCTGGCCGGCGATGCCGACCACGCCGAGGTCAAGGCCGTTGCCGCCTGCGCCGGCGCAGACTGCCGGGTCGTGGCTGGACCGGACGATATTGAAGAACTCGATATTCCGCCCGAACGCGACGTCCTGCTGTTGGCCCAAACCACCTTCAATGTCGCCCTGTTCGAGGAGATGACGTCGACGCTTCGACGCTGCTTTCCGACCGCGACGGTGAAAGACACGATCTGCCGCGCCACCCACGAGCGCCAGCGCGAAGCCGAACGCCTCGCCGACCGCACCGAAGCGGTGGTGGTGGTGGGCGGCAAAAACAGCGCCAACACCCGCCGCCTTGCCGAGGCAGTGATGGCGCGCGGCAAACCGGCTATTCTGGTGGAAACTGCGGACGATCTCCGCCGGGACGACTTTGCCGGTTACCGCACTGTCGGGGTCACATCCGGAGCCAGCACGCCGGGCTGGCTCACCCAGGAGGTCGTCAACCGGCTCCGCCCCTGGGGCCGTTCCGGGCCGCTCGACCTGGCGCGGCGCTGCCTGGCGCAGATGGCCCGGGCGCGGGTGACGACCGCTTTGTCAGCCGCCGGGCTGGCTGTGGCGGCGCAATGCGCCCTACTCGGTTCGGCCATCCCCTTGCTGGCCGTGGCTGTAGGTGCCTACGTCTTTTTTGCCCATACGTTGAATCGACGCAGCCCTGTTTATGCCCAAGCGCGGCGCTGGTCGGGGGCAGATCTTTTTTACCAAAAACGGCGGGGAGCGCTCCTGGGGCTGGCCTGGGCTGCCGCCGCGCTGTGCCTCGCCTGCGCCGCCCTGACTGGTCCGGGCGACTTCGTTCTTTTCACCGCCGCCGTCCTCGTGACCGCCCTCTACGCCTATGTCACCCGGGCGATGGCGGACGGAAGCCATTTTCGCATCGCCGCCGCCACCCTGCGGAACTGGGTGATGGCGTTGGCTTGGGCTGTCCTTGTCGCCGTGCCGGTCGGACTCGGCGGCGCGCCGTGGTACGGCGTGGCCGGAGCCGGACTGTGGGCCGCCTTCGTCTGCCTCGGCGGCACGTTGCTTGTCGATTTGCACGACGTGGCCAGCGACAGGCTGATGGGTATCGGCACCCTGCCGGGCCAGCTTGGGTTGCTTCCCGCACGGCGGCTGGCGAGGGGGTCGTTTATCGCAGCCTTGTGCTTGTCGCTTTTCGGAGCTGTCCCGACGATTCCCGTTCCGCTGTGGGGGCTGTGGCTCCTGCGGCGGCTGCGGCTGCGGCCGGTCTTGGACGCGGTTTGGCTGCAGGCGGCTGTCGACTGTCTGGGCATCGGCGCGGGAGTGTTGGCGGGAGGGGCGCTATGGGTTTTATAGTCGCGGGCATCGACGAGGCCGGCCTTGGTCCGGTAGTGGGTCCGCTGGCGACCGCGTCGGCGGCGCTGGCTGTGCCTCGGGGCTGGCGGCCGGACTCGCCGTGGGAACGCCTCGCCTCCGGCGTCGACCGGAGCTGGCTCAAAGGCGAGCGGCGAGCTGTCGTCTCGGACAGTAAAATCCTCTACCGGACCGGTGGCCTCGCCGCCATGGAATTAACCCTCGGCGCACTCGGCTGGCTGACCGAGGGGCGGGCAGTGCCGATCCTGACCGTGCTCGGGGGCGAAGCCGCGCATCCGTGCTACAGCTGCGCCATCGATCCGTTTCCGGTCCACGTCGGCATCGACGACATGGCCTTTGTCCAGTCGCGGGTGCGGGGCTGCTGCGACGGGGCCGGGGTCGAGCCGGTTCACCTCGAGGCGGCGCTTCTATACGAACCGGCCTTGAACAAGCGCTACGCCGACGGCCTGAACAAGAACCAGGCCCTCCTGATGGAGACCGGCAGACACATTGTCCGGCTGGTCGAACGCTTTGCCGATGATCGCCTGCTGGTCGTTGTCGACAAACAGGGTGGCCGCAACGATTACCTCCCCTTCCTCACCGGCCTCTTTCCCGGCTTGTGGGTTCGGGAAATGGAGGCGGGAGCGGAGAGTTCGCGCTATATCCTCAAGCGCACCGGCGGCGATGCGGAAATCATCTTCCGGCCCAAGGCCGACCGCGACTCTTTCGTCACCGCCCTCGCCAGCCTGGCGGCAAAGTATGCGCGCGAACGGGCGATGGCGGAGTTGAACGCGTGGTTTTGCGATCGCATCGCCGATCTCAAACCCACCGCCGGCTATCCCGGCGATGCCAAACGCTGGCTAGACGATGTCGCCGGGAGGTTTGGGGTGGAGATGGTGATTCGGGAACGGTAATGGCGCGTGGCGTTGCCGGACCGGTCACTAAGGTGCAGTCTTTATCAGGAAGCCCCCTCGCTCCCCCCACACGTCACCCCGGCGTCAAAAACGGTCACCAGCGGTAAGAACGGGCGATTCGGCCGGGGTCCATGCCCCGAACGGTGATTGCAGAGTACCCCATGCGTTAACCGCCTGAGTTAGGTGCCATCACGGTTTTTGGCGTGGACCCCGGCCGAACCGCCCGCTTTTCGCGCTGGTGGAGGTCCGCGCGCCGGGGTGACGTATAGGGGAGATTCTGGTGTCAATCCTCCGTTACACCAAAAAGAGGCCGCCCGGTTGGGCGGCCTCGAATAGTACTGTGTTATCTTTTTTTCACCGGCCGTCGCGCAGGCGAAGCCCGCTGGCGGGGTGAATGTCCGGTTGACTCAAAATCTTGCCGACCGTCTTTTCGACATCGTATTCAACCCGTCGGTAGAGGATGCTCTCGCCGTCGTAAATGGCGTAGCAGGAGCGGGGATTCCGGTCGCGGGGCTGGCCAACCGACCCGACGTTGACGATGGCACGGGTGCCGGGGTTGATGCGATAGCGGCTGGCGACCGCGGAAAGCATAAGGAAAGACTCGTTGTTTTCCTCAAGCACGCCGGGAAAATGCGTGTGGCCGACAAAGGCGATGTGCTGACTCATGGCGGAAAAAATGTCGACAATCTTCAGCGGGTCCATCTCCGGGTCGGACGGCAGCACATATTCGGTAATGGGCTGTCTGGGCGATCCGTGCATGGCTTCAAAGCCCTTGCCCTCGTGCATCGGTTCAAGATTGGCGAGCCATTCCCAACGCCGCACCGCTTCGGAGTCTTCGTTTTCCGGCGTTGGCTGGAGCACTTTGCGGTGGTAATCGACCGACTTCTTGGCGATGGGGTTGAACCCCTCGGCATCGAAGAGGACGGCGTAATCGTGGTTGCCGCACAGGTTGACCGTACAGGCGGCGTCGACGAGATCGATACACGCGGCCGGGTCGGGACCATAGCCCACTGTGTCGCCAAGGTTGTATATGTGGTTCCGACTCCCTGACCGCGAATGTCTTCAATGACCGCGGTCAGGGCCTCAAGATTACCGTGTACATCCGATATGATTGCGACGGGCGTTTGGGGCTCCGGCATGGACTCCCTCTCGTCAAGAGCGTTTTCGGACGGAAGACTCCCGAAATCACCTGCGAAGTTTCAGCGCTAGACAGCCACCACTTCCTTGACCTCCGGCACGTCTTCCATCAGCTTCGCTTCCACGCCCATCTTCAGGGTCTGGGCGGCGTGGGGGCAGCCGTTGCAGGCGCCCTGCAACTCCACCTCGACCTTGCCCGACGCTTCGCTTCGTCGACCGAGACCAGGCGCACATCGCCGCCGTGGCCCTGCAAAAGCAGGCGGATGCCCTCAATGGACTTTTCCACTTCTTCCTTCATGATATTCTCCTCGCAGAGTGCGATTGGTTTTCAGTAACGCCGGCCCGCCATGGGGCGCGGCTTTACATTAATACTGTATTACTGTCGGGGATTGACCCCGAACCATTGTATCACAGACCGGCGTCTTTGCGCAATGCATCGGCCTTGGTGGTGCGTTCCCAGGTGAATTCCGGCTCGGGACGGCCGAAGTGACCGAGGGAGGCGGTTTTCGAATAACGGGGCTTCAAGAGGTCCAACTCGCGGATGATGCCGCTCGGCCGGAGGTCGAAATGCTTGGCGACCAGATCCTCGATTTTGCCTTCGTCAATCTTGGCGGTGCCGTTGGTGTCGATAAGAACCGACAGCGGCTTGGCGATGCCGATGGCGTAGGAAAGCTGGACTTCGCATTCGTCGGCCAGGCCGGCGGCGACGATGTTCTTGGCAACCCAACGGGCGGCATACGCGCCGGAGCGGTCGACCTTGGACGGATCCTTGCCGGAGAAAGCGCCGCCGCCGTGGCTGCCGCGTCCGCCGTAGGAGTCGACGATGATCTTACGGCCGGTCAGGCCGCAGTCGCCGTGTGGTCCGCCGACGACGAAACGGCCGGTGGGATTGACGTGGTAGATGGTGTTTTCGTTCAGGAGGTGCTCGGGAATCGTCTTCTTGGCGATGCGGACCATGTCGTCGTAGATGACGTCCTGGGACACCTCGGGGTCGTGCTGGGTGGAGATGAGCACGGTGTGGACGTGGAGCGGCTTGCGGCCGTCATATTCGACCACCACCTGGCTCTTGGCGTCGGGGCGGAGATACTTGAGGTCGCCGCTTTCGCGCGCCGCGGTGACCGAGCGCATCAGCTCGTGGGCGAGGTGGATGGGGAGGGGCATCAGTTCGGGCGTTTCGTTGACGGCATAGCCGAACATCATGCCCTGGTCGCCCGCGCCCTGGTCGTCGGAGAGCGTTTCCTTCACGCCCATGGCGATGTCGGGGGACTGTTTGTCCAGGCCGACGAGGACGGCGCAGGTTTTGTAATCAAAGCCCATGGCGGCGTCGGTGTAGCCAATTTCCTTGATGGTGTCGCGGACGATCTGCTGGAAATCGACAATAGCCTTGGAGGTGATTTCGCCGGCGATGACGACCATGCCGGTGGAAGCCATGGTTTCGCAGGCCACGCGGGAATTGGGATCCTGGGCGATCATCGCGTCCAGAATGGCGTCGGAGATATGGTCACAGACCTTGTCCGGATGGCCTTTGGAAACGCTTTCGGATGCGAAAAACTTGTGTCGACTCATGGTCTGTTCCTCTCCCTTATATAGAGATTGTCATATGCGCCGTGATGGACAGATCACGGCGTCTGGAATTCAAATGGCATAAGGGTTACAATCATAATGCTCCCCCACGGAGGGCGCAAGCTTTTTTAGGCGTATGGACGATAGAACCGAAGAGAAAATCCGATGATATATTCCGCCTCGCGACGGACCGATTTGCCCGCCTTTTACCCCGACGTGATCGTCGACAAGGTCAATCGCTCGCGTAAACTCGACGCATTGACCCTCTGGACCAAGGATGTCGGCAATCTGGTCCGCCACCCCGGCCTCGCCCAGGTGGTGGAACGGGTGCCGTCGATGGTTAATTACACCGTCACCGGGCTGGCCGGTACGCGGTGGGAGCCGAACGTCAGGCCATTGTCGGAACAACTCGGCGACGTACAGGTGCTGGCGCAACGACTCCCGCACGGCGCGGTGCGCTGGCGCTTCGACCCGATACTCCCCACGCCGGACGTGGAGGAACGATTCGTCTGCGTCAAAACCGCTCTGGACAGCGCGCTGGGCGGCGTCGAAGAGGTAACGGTCAGTTTCGTCGACCCCTACCCGAAGGCGGTGGAACGGGTGCGGCTGGCTGGATTGGAGTGGCCGGTCGTGCCTCCGGCAGAAAAGCGGCGGCTGGTTGAATTCATGGTTGCGGCGTTCCCGCCCGGCGACGGGCCGGTGGTAAAGCTGTGCTGCGAGCCGGATCTCCTGGCCATTCCCGGCGTCGGCATGGCGCGCTGCGTCGACGGGGATGCGTTTGCCAGACTCTACGGGCTGCCGCTGGCAGACCTGCCGAAGGACGCGGGCCAGCGGAAAAGTTGCGGCTGCATGCAATCGACCGAAATCGGTTCCTACGCGCTGCGCTGCGGCCACCGTTGCGTCTATTGCTATGCCAATCCGGAATTACCCTTCCCCCCATAAAGCAGGGCCGCACCGATGGCGGTGGCGAAAGCCGCCCGGGGCGGCAGGATAAATTCCACCCCGAAATTCTGCGTGAATGTTGCATACGTCGGCTCGGCCTGCGGCAGCCTCAGCAGCGAACCGGTGAGGACAGCGCAGGGCGCGCCTGTCGCCCGGCAGGACAGCACCGCCATCACCCCCGCCGTCTCCAGGACCATGTTGACAAGGCCCAGGACCATATCGGCGTCGGTCGCAACGGCTAGGGACTTGCCGAAATTGCTTGAGGTGAGGTCTGGCGGCAGGTTCATGTAGGCGTCGGACGCGATGTCCTTGATACGGGTATCGACGCGGTTGAGATCGCCTCTCCCAGCCGTTGCCACCACGTCTTCGAACGACTGCAGGCCGTAGAGCCGACGGCACATCCCCATCAACGTCCCGCCGCCGACGCCGCTGCCGCCGAGGTGACGGACCGCGCCGTCGGCAGCGTACAGGAACGCCGTGCCGGTCCCCATGCTGGCAACAACAGCCCTGTCCCGCCCGGACAATTCCAGCCCGCCCCTGGCGGTGGCGGCGAATTCCTCGACAAACCCGACGGGACGGTTGTACAGCGTCCCGCCCTCAACCCGGCGCGCACCGACGCCGGTGAGGACGATGCCCTCGACGTCGGCGACATCGAGGGCCACGGAGCAAAGAAGGGTGGCTATCTGGAACTCGGGGCTAGCGGCGGGATCGTTGTCCTGTTTGGCCGTCGCGACGATGTCGCTCCCGCCCAGCGCCGCCAGTTTGAGGACAGAACTGCCCAGGTCTATTCCGATGCGGATTGCCATGGTTAGACGGCAATCTTGACCACAATCTTGTGGACCTTCTCGGCCTTATTGTTGTGGCGGCATTTTGGCTTATGGCCATCGGAGGGAAAGAAGACGGCAAAGTCGCCGGCCCGCAGGGTCATGGGGACGGTGAAGGACGGTTCTTCAAAAAAGACGACGTCGCGTTCGTCACTGTAAGGGGTTTTGACCACGGGCAAATCGGCCAGCGGCGTCCAGTACATGACTTCGGTGCCGGAGACCATGATCTGGATGTCGATATAGCTGCGATGCGCCTCGAACCTGCCGTCGGCGGGGTCGATCGTCTCGTAGGACTGGCCCTGGGCGTAGATGCGGTCGCCGTCTATCACCACCTTCTGGTCCGGGGCGATGGAGGCGAGATCGGTGGCGCGCAGCCAATCGAAGGCGCGGGCGAGGCGCGCGTCCATGTTTTCGTAGGCGACGCGAGTGGTGACGAGATTGTCGAGTATCATGCGTGGCTCCTCTTAGTAGGGTGGAAGAACGCGCTATTATCGCGCTCTTCCACCGCTGCCGCAAGAGCCTACGCAATTACCGCAAACGCATCGGCCGTGTGTCGTAGAGATAGGGCGGAATGGGATTGACCTCGTTGATATCCCGCTTTCGGCGCGACTGTTCACGACGGATAAGGGCGGAATTATAGTTGTTCGCCTGGACGGTTATGCCCTTGATATCCGGCATTTTATCGCCCGCGAAGACGAGACCGTCCGCGGCTAGCCACAGGCCAAGCGCCGCCGCGATAAGGAACGGAATGGATTTTCTGCACATGATTATCTCCCGTGTGCCACTCCCTCATCCATAACTGTCGCCATTTATTGCGAAACCGCCGGCTTGGGAAGCCGGCGGTCGTATGGGTGATGATTGGCACCTCGGTATGGCGTTATGGGGAACGCGTTACCGGAGGCGTTTTCTGAGAGACACCTTTCGCATCTGGGCCAGGAAATTGCGATGCTGATACCCAGTATCGAATTTCCCCCGGCTTGCGGCATTCCGGCTGGCGTCTTCGCCATCACCCACCATGAATGCGATGAAAAAGGCAAATTTGTTCTGCATGATCTCCTCTCTTTTTTAAACAAAATATCCCGGACGTTGTAAGAAACTGTCGCGCCGCCCGCTTAACCCCTCGCGCCGGCGTGTAACGCGTAGCGCCTCCGCCGCGCCTAACCGACCAGCATGATATTGTGGAAAAAGAGGTTATCAGCACTATAATACAGCATCAATTATCATGGGAGGGCTGTGTCCCCCCGAGTCAAGTGGAGGCGGATGAGTGCAGCAAGAACCGAAAACCATGGCCGCGCGGGTCTACGAGGAGATTAAGGCCGATATCCTCAGTGGCGTCTTCCCGCCCGGCACCCATCTGGTCAAACGCGCGCTGGCGCACAAGTACGGCGTCAGCGTGCCGCCGGTGACCGAGGCGTGCCTGCGCTTGGAAATTGACGGTCTGGTCGAAAGTTCGCCGATGTTCGGCTCGTTTGTCATCGACGTAACCCCGGACACGCTGGAGGACGAACTGGATCTGCGCGAGGCCCTGGAGTGTCAACTGGCCCGCCTGTTTGTCCGCCGGGCATCGGACCACGACAAACTATCGGTCCGCCACGCCGCCGCCGCCGTGGACGAGGTGGCGAAACATATCGCCGGGGGCGACATGTCGAAGCTGGGTGAAATGCATAAAAAGCATTACGAGTTCCACGCCCTTATCGCCAAGGGTTCCGGGACCAAGCTCTTGTCCATGCACCTGCACCGGCTGTGGCAGGGTCGGCTGCAACGCAACTGGTCGGAAAACGCCGGCGTCATGTGCGGCCAGCGGCCGAGCCATGCCGAACTGGCGGAAGCCCTGGCCGGAAGCGATCAGGACCGGGCCGAAACGTCCATGCGCGAGCATATCCTCCAATGCGGGCAAATTTACATCAACCACGGAAAGTAGGAACAGTATGAAACACGTCCTCACCATCGCCGGCTCGGATTCGAGCGGAGGCGCCGGCATCCAGGCCGATCTGAAAACGATGTGCGCCTTCGGCGTCTTCGGTATGAGCGCCATCACCGCCATTACGGTGCAAAACACCCAGGAGGTACGAGGCGTCATGGCGGTGCCGCCGGAAACGGTCGCGGGACAAATCGACGCTGTCTACGACGACATCCGCGTCGACGCGGTCAAGGTGGGCATGGTTATGAACGCGCCGGTCGCGACGGCTATCAGCGACACCCTGGCGAGACACGGTGCGGTCAACATCGTTGTCGATCCGGTCATGGTGTCGAAAAGCGGCTGCCCGCTGATCGACGACGACGCGGTCCAGGCAACGATACGCCTCGCCTCCCGCGCCGTTCTGACGACCCCCAACCTGCGCGAAGCATCGCTCCTCGCCGGCATGGAGGTGACTGATCACACCGGCATGGAGGAAGCGGCGAGACGCATGCGCGCCAAGGGAATCGAGAATGTCCTGGTCAAAGGCGGCGGCTTGACGGAAGACGCCGACGATTACCTGCTCCTTGGCGACTCCGGCATGTGGCTCCGCTGCGACCGGGTGCCGACGACCAACCTGCACGGGGCCGGGTGTTCCCTGTCGTCGGCTGTGGCGTGCGGATTGGCCAAGGGACGCGATGTCCACGATGCGGTAACGGCGGCGAAGGCGTTTGTCACCCAGGCTATTCGTGATTCGCTGTCGGTGGGTAAAGGGGTTGGACCTCTTGGGCATTTGAGCGAGGTGTACCGGCGGGCGGGAGTGGAGTTTTAGAAGCAACTCCTGCGATGATTCGGGTTCTAATAAAAAACAACCCATCCTCTCTCAAACGTCACCCCAGCTTCATTACGTGCATCAGCGCAAAAAACGGGCGGTTTTGGCGGGGGGGCCGCCCCCCCCACGGCTAATGCGGTGTTCGGTGGGTGGGGG
>JAJPXZ010000030.1:10034-34027 GCA_021205245.1 Planctomycetaceae bacterium | reverse complement strand
AAATCCGAGGCCCGCGTTGGCGGCGCAGGGCCTGAACGCAACTGAGATTGCCGCGCGAGGGGGTACGGCGGTGACCACCGTACATGCAGCATTGGCCCGGATGGGAATCGTTGCCAGGCGCGGCGCGGGGCCCGGTGGGCAGCTTCAGGACTATGCGCTTCCCTTCCTCGATGAAGACGAACTCGCGTCCCTGACCGAGAGGCAGAGGCAGGAGCGGGAAGAAGCCGAGATGCGCGCGTTTCGGTTGAAGATAGATTTCGAGATGACAGTGACCACAGCCCGGGAAGTGCTCCGGCGGACAGATGCCGAATTGCGCCGGGAACTTGAAATCGATAATGCCAAGGCGCGCATGGTGCGGAAAGCAGCTCGGCGATTCCGCCGGCGGATTGCACTCGCCGCTTTGGACGAAAGAGGGAAGGGGTGTCAGGCGTGATTCGGTATATAAGCCTTTTCTCCGGTATCGAATGTGTCTCCGTGGCCGCCATCCCGTTGGGGTGGGAGCCGATATGTTTTTCGGAGATTGAACCGTTCCCGTCTGCCGTCCTGGCGCACCACTACCCCGATGTCCCCAACGTCGGCGACATGACTGTGCACGACTGGACACAGTATCGTGGTCGGTGCGACGTGGTTGTCGGCGGCTCGCCCTGTCAGGCTTTTTCCGTTGCCGGCCGCCGGGAGTCGCTGGACGACGACCGGGGCAATCTTACCTTGCGCTTTGTGGAGGCGGTTAATGACATTGCTCCAGCTTTCGTTATTTGGGAAAACGTCCCCGGCGTCCTCTCCACCACCGACAACGCCTTCGGCTGCTTCCTCGCCGCCCTCGCCGGCGATGACAGTCCTCTTGAGCCTGGCCCGAGACCTCGACATGGCCGGTCCTCTTCCCACTGGACATGGGAAAAGGACGCCGGTATGCACCGCCCGAAGTGGCCGTTCGCGGGTGTTGTTGATGGTCCCGAGCGGGCAATCGCGTGGCGGGTCCTCGATGCCCAATATTTCGGCCTGGCACAACGACGCGAGCGTGTGTTTCTTGTCGCATGTCCTCGATCCGGCGGATTCCATCCCGAAGCGGTTTTATTTGAGTCCGCTGGCGTGCGCCGGGATTCTCCGCCGCGCCGCCGAGCGCCGGAAGACGTTGCCGGAACCATTGAGGCAAGCTCTGGCCACAGTCGCGGAGCAGGAACGTCTCCAGGCGTAATAACGCCCATCGCGCCGGCCATAAGCAGTGCGGTCACTTCCAAATGGGCGAAGGGAACGGGCGGGCCCTCTGGCGATGAATGTCAAAATCTTGTCGCAAACCCGATATCACCCTCTCTGACAGCCAATCCCTATGGCGACCACGAATCGCGTCAAGGCCTCCTTGTCGCCCATACCCTTCGTGGTGATGGCTTTAACGCCTCGGAGGATGGTACCGGGCGCGGAACACCGTTGGTGGTGGCCTTCCACGGGTCACAGGACCCGGATGCATCGGGTGAGGTCACTCATCCCGTTGGGAGAAACCAGGGGCAAGAGACATGTATTGCCTTTCGGAGTGACGATGGCAAGTCAGCCATGTCACTTGCACTGCGCGGTCGGGATGGTCGAAACATGCCGGAAGTCGGTGGTCCTCTCGCTCACGCGCTCCGTTCTTCCGGTGGCGGCAGTGACAAGCCGTTCGTCCTCGCATTTCAGGATAGGTTTCGCGGCGATGACGGTCGAGGGTATGACCGCGCGCCGAATGCCATCGCCAACCAGGTCGGTGCATTGGAGACGGTGAAGCGTTGGCACATTGCCTTGGAATGGTTGGTGCGCCGGCTCACACCTCGTGAATGCGAACGCCTCCAGGGACTTCCTGATGATTACACGCTCCTCACCAACTGGAACGGCTGGCGTTACGTCGAAGAAGGCGAGGACCCGGAGGAGCTGCGGTCTCAGGGCTTCCAATTACGGCAAACCAAAAAGACGAAGCGCTGGCGGGTCAACGACCCCGATGGTCCCCGGTACAAGGCAATCGGCAATGGGATGGCGAGGCCGTGCATCGGTTGGGTTCTCACCCAGGTCCATAAGGCGTGGTGTGAATACTATGGCGTCGCATCAGCGGCGGAACAACGTATTGCCTCAAATCTCTCATAAGTTCGAAAGGAAAGACCATGAGCAAGCAGAAAAAGCCAGTTTCGCGTGTGCCCACTGTGCTTAAAGAAGCGCGGACGGATCGGAACATTCCAGTGATCGACGGCCCGCAACACGGTTTCAAAGGACCCGAGGGCTACGTTTCTTTGGATGAGTATACCATGGTGGGCGTCCGCAAAGACCTGCGGCTCCGGCTTGAATCGGCCAACGCCGGCAAATATTCCAAGCAGGTGTGGTCGGCGACGCAGTTGATTCTCTGCTCCAGGCTTGAACGCGATTTTCCAGGCGCCGCCGTCACTTCCTTCATGCTCACCAAGCAGGGTGATATCGCCCTCAAGGTCGAGGGCGCGACCGACAGCAGCATGTCCACCGATCGTGCCTTCCTGCAAACACGGCTGGATGACGCATGCGCGAAGATGGCGGAATCATTGGGAGTATAGGAGCGGAAATGGCGGACAAAATATGGATACGATTACTGTTTGCCGGTTCATTCATTCTCATCGGTTGCGATATGAATTTTGAGCAGTTCGTCAAAGTTGGGATTTTTGTGGCAATTCTTTCATTATGGGAAATTGAGGACCTTGGGCGGATTCGGCGGTTTTTTTAAACGTCGGTATGTGGAGACCGGTTATGACTGAAATTTTGACCACCAAGCGGGAACGGGAGATTATGCGGCATGCTCTCGGGCTTTCGTCAAAGGATAGTTCGTATAGGAACTATTATTCCACCGGGCCAGGATCAGATGATTATGAGGTATGTCAGGGCCTTGTGGAAAAGGGGCTTATGACTGTTCGAAAACATCCATTTTGCAACGACTTCCTATACTACGTCACCGATACCGGCAAAGCTGAATTGAAATAGAGGAGACCATTCGTGTCGAAATGGGAACTGATACCTTGTCCAGACGGACATGAGATCCGCTCGAAGGAAGATGGTACGTTGATATTATCAGTTGGTAATAACCTCACCTTGGGCAAGCAGCTTGTCGCAGAACACAACGTTCATAAACCACTCGTCGATGTTGTCCGGAAGGTGATGGCAAAGGCGATTTGTTCTTTCGCCGCGGCGGAGGATGAGTTGCGCCACAATCCACTTTCATCCCGGGCAAACGAACGAAAACGGCAGGCTGAAAATACGGTTGCCAAACTTGACGCTATTCTCGAGCACGTAAGGGACGACGATGGCCGAATATGCTAAGGACCACAAAGTGGAAAAGGGTAAATGGCATGTAGTCGAAGGTCGGGATCATCAGCATTTCGGCGGTATTCCTTTCTGGAGCGTATCAGAAATTGATGGTAGTAAGCTTATTTTTATAACTCGTGACGAGCAATTGGCGAACCAAGTTGCCCGCGAGCACAACGCGCATGAAGGGCTGGTGGAGTTGGTGCAAAGTTACCGAGATATTGCATTCCAGGTTTTCTTTAGTGGAGTCAATGACATCGATCCCGGTGAGATAATATGTGGGTTAGAGTGGCAAGCCGAACTTGGAAAGATCGACGCCGTTCTGGCGCAGGCGGAAGGTAGGGAGTGATGAAAGGGAAGAATAAATCCTGCCGTGGCTGCAAGGCGTTAAGCCTGAATAATAAAACCAAGCGGCATGCGTGCTACTACGGCCACCTAATCGAAAACGATTCGTTTTCCGGCGACTGCCTCCGCCCTAAAACATGGAGGGCTTTCAGGCAAGGCGTGGTTGAAGTGTACGGCAATACCGCCATCGCCAAAGTCAAGGGGGAAGGATGAGGTCACCCTACCTTCGGTATTTCGCCCCACTGCGTTGTGTAATGCGGTGATTGCATTTTCCGTTGCATTCGCCAGTCCTCCTGGCCGAAACCTTGGCTGGCGTAAAGGAGGGTGCCGGAGCCAAAGCGCGCGTTGGTGGCGTCCAGCGCTTTCATCAGCGCGACTTGTTTTTTACGTCGGGTCCGGTCAAAGAACAGATTGCCTTGCGACAATTCTTTCGTCGCCGGTGTGGTGTCCAGCGCGAGAACTCCGGCCTTCTTGTAGTTGTAGCCCTTCCGGTAGAGCGTCCGCAGTCCTTTGCATGCGGCGGCGATCAGGTCGGGGGTGTTGGCTGTCGCGGGAAAGAGCGGGACGGTGGTGGAGTTGAAATACTGCGCGTCCTGTTCGCGAAAACGGTTGGTGGCTGTGTAGACGAGGAGCGCGGTGGTAAAGCTGTTCTGCCTCCGCAGCTTTTCCCCGACCCTGGCGGCGTAGGTGGCGACGGCTTGTTCAAGTTCCACGTAATCTGTCACCAGCTTCCCGAACGACCGTGAAACGTGGATTTGCTTTTTGTTGGGCGGGACTACTTCGAGCGGGATGCATGGTTCGCCATTCAGTTCGCGGACGGTTCGCTCCATGACGATGTTGAAGGACTTGCGGATATAGATGGGCGACATCCTTTTCAGTTCAAGCGCGGTCGCCACGCCTAAACGGTTTAATCGCTTGGTCCAGCGGCTGGAAATGCCCCACAGGTCTTGGATGGGCATATCGGCCAGGATGGCGTCGATTTCGGCGGGTGATTCCATCTTGAGGCTGCGGACGCCGCGATTCTTCGCCGTGCGGTTGGCGGCTTTGGCGAGGGTCTTGGTGGGACCGAGGCCGACGCACACCGGCAGGCCGGTCCACTGCTTGACCGTGTTGACGATGTGGTCGCCCAAGCCTTCGGCAATGTCCTTGGTCATTTCAGGAAGTTTCAGAAACGCCTCGTCGATGGAGTAGATTTCCATCTCCACGGCGAACTGGCGAAGCGTCTGCATCACCCGGCGGCTCATATCGCCGTAGAGAGTGTAATTGCTGGAGAAGACCATGACGCGGTGCTTGCGGCATATGGGGCGCGCCTGGAAGTACGGCACGCCCATGGTGAGGCCCAGCGCCTTCGCGTCCTTGGTGGCGGCGATGACGCAGCCGTCGTTATTAGAGAGGACGACGACAGGCCGGTCAGCTAGGTCGGGACGGAATACCTTCTCGCAGGACGCATAGAATGAGTTGCAATCCACAAGCGCGTACATCAAACGTCCCGGATAACGTGTTTGACCACGCCCCACACGGACATTTCGTCGCCTTCGCCGAAGGTGATGGGCTTATACGCGGGATTGGCGGCTTCGAGAATGATCTTACCGCCGATGTGGCGGAGGCGTTTGACGGTGAACTCGCCGTTGACCACCGCGACGACGATGGAGCCGTCACGCGATTCGCAGCTCTTGTCCACGACAAGGAGATCTCCCGGGAAGATACCCGCGCCGGTCATCGAGTCGCCTGCGACTTCGACGATGAAGGTGGCGGCGGGGTTCTGGACGAGCTTGCGGTTGAGGTCGAGCGGTGTCTCAAGGTAATCATCGGCGGGCGACGGGAAGCCCGCCCGCACCGTGGATGAGACGAGAGTGAGAATAAGTGGCTTGTCACCCGCGAGCGGGCGAATCTTGGCAATCTGGACCATGGCGGCCTCCGGTATCGTTCTTTTGTATGGACCGGATTTTAGCCGCATGAGACGGTTTTTACAATCCCGTATATGAAGTTATATCAACAGGTTATGGTTTAACGCTAACAAATCAGATAGCGCATGCGGCAACCTTTGTGATCTGATCGGAAGGTATACTGATGTCCAGCCCGCTCTTAGTGAGAAATTTGTTCGAGACTCGTGATTACGTGGCCGACGCAATTGGACGTTTACGCGGTTATGAAGAGCTTGCTGGCCCCGATGGGTATTGGCTTGCTTATTCGGGCGGCAAGGACTCGGTGGTCATTCTAGAGCTTGCCAAGATGGCTGGGGTAAAGTATGAGGCTCACCATTCTCTCACCACCATCGACCCGCCGGAACTGGTGAAGTTCGTTCGTGACACTCCTGGCGTGATAATTGACCGGCCTGAAATGTCGTTTTTTCAATGGATGTTAAAGAAGGAAATTGTTCCGCTCCGCCACCAACGCTGGTGCTGTGACAAGCTCAAGGAGGGTGGCGGTAAGGGGCGTCTGGTCATTACTGGCGTTCGCTGGGCAGAATCGGTACGGCGGTCAAAGCGAAAGATGTTCGATGTTTGTTATAAGGGACGGGGAAGTCGATTCTTGCACCCAATTATCGACTGGACGGATGCCCAGGTATGGGACTTCATAAAGTCACGCAATCTTCCCTATTGCAGCCTTTATGATGAAGGCTGGCGAAGGATTGGTTGTCTATTTTGCCCCATGGCGACGGTGGCTGAACGAAGACGGCATTGCGAAAGGTATCCGCGTTACGAAGCCCTCTTTCGCAGATATTTCCGACGCCTTTATGACCTCCGCATTCAAAAAGAGAAGTCAAATACCAAGCGATGGGCAGACGGAGATGAGATGTTCGAATGGTGGATAAACGACTGGAAGCCACTTGCCGATGATGGAGGACTTTTCACATGACCATGCCTGACCAAGCCAGCAAGCGGGCGGCGGAGGAGATAAACGCACTGATCAAAGCCGCTGTGATTGAGTCAATCCGAGTTTGGGCGAAAGATAACGAAAAGGAGCTGGAAGGCTTTGAGATGACAGTGGAGGTTCCGGGGTCGAACGTCGATCACCTCGCCGCCATTATTAAGCGGCATATGGGCGAAGAGCTCTTCGACCTGCAGGAACGTGCAAGAGCGCTATATGAAGCCCTCAAACTATCTATCCAAGACGAGGAGATGTGGGCTTGCAAGTATTGCGGAGAGATCATCCATTGGGATAAGGGCCACGCTGACAAGGGCTGCATTTGGTCATGTGAAGTTTGCGGTGATACGTTTTGCGCCCAGTGCGCGAAGGAACGCACCCTTGATGTTTTTGAAAGTGACGACGTGAAATGTCCGGATTGTCATGCGAAGGAGGCCGCGTCATGCCGGGAGTGAAGAAGTGGCTGCCGATACGGACCGCGCCAGAGCAGTTTACCGTGATGACCATCGTCAGGGACGACAAAGGGGAGCGTAACGAACAGCCCTTGAAACGCCTTGGGCGGCTGTGGTCCTTCCCTGATGGCTCGATGTACGTCTACTACCAGCCGACGCATTGGAGGACATTGGTCAGCAGCGAGAACGCGCGAAAGGAGGCCGTGTCATGAATCACCGGCAAAAACCAAAGTTGTGGTTTCACGAGCTCTGGCTGGATGCGGCACACAGCAGAGACGAGACTCGGCGGCTGCGACTGCCGTTTCGCGTGTTGAAGTTTATGGTGTGGATTGTGGTGATATGCATCCTGTACCCGATATGCCTATTGATGGATGCCTTTGAAAAGATCGTCTACAAGTAGGCAAAGTGACGGGATTGGCACCTTACTCGACTATTAGCCATACCAAGAGGTAAAAGGCAAGCAAGACAAAGAAGATCGCAATCGCCAAGTGAGCGGTTTTTCTACTTTTCGGAGATTTGAAGAGGTCGATCACGACATCCCCAAGGTGTAGAACGAATTGTATGATGTCCAAAATCCATTCGACCATTCTCGTTGCTTCCTTAGAACAGTATAGGTGCGGTATCGATATCTTTCAAGAAGGGAGACAGCCATGCCACGGCGACGACCGCCAACCCTCCGAGTAGTTGGCTACGACCGGTTGCCGGAGGACCATGAGGTGGCTCGGAAAATCGTCCGTGTGTTCTCCTGTCATCGCGCCTATGAGCTGCCGGAAGGTTTGGATTGTTGGGCAGCCGTCCCGTGTGCCCACAGTGACAGTTGCATGGAAATGGTGCAGCGGATTCGACGGATTATAACTGCCGACAGGATTGAGGAACGAAGAGCAACCGGAGAAATATTGGTCAAATTGACCACGATGATACGAGATCTGAAAAAGGAGGCTGCGCCATGCCGGTCCCTGGACATGTAGGGCAACATAGACCACCGTCGCTTTCGCAATTTCTGAGACCGATTCAACAGCCGAAAGATCCAGTTAATCCATGCTGTCCTTGCCGTAGGTGCGAATGTAGGTGGATCCTTCTGAATGGACTTTGGGTTAGAAGTGAGGCCGGGTCATGTCGGAGTGATTAGCGTCAAGCAGAATAGCGACAAAGTGGTTTGTGTAATACAAAAAGGCGTTTCAGTAGACACAAAGGGAGGTGCGCGATGAGTGAAGGTTTATCGACTTGTCCAGTTTGTGGGAAGCCGCTCCGGCTTCAAGTATGTGATAAATCGGGTAATATTCGAAAGCCGGAGTATGAAGATAACCCCGGCTATAGTGGACTTGGCTTCCAGCTTATACACGAAGCGAAAGATAGCATGGAATGTCCAATCGCTACACATAATGGTAAATCCCTCGGCACTTTCATTTTCGATTCAAGAGATGACGCAATAGAAGCATGGAACCGCCGCACACCGGAGCCGGGAACGAGCGTGGTGCGGTGGGTAAGGTATGACGGGACGGAAAAGAGTAAACCCCCATCATCCACCAGGGTGTTGGTTTATGAGCCAAATAATTGGATACACATCGAGAGGTTCAAATCGACAAATCATCCGCAACTTGGAGCGTTCTGGTCTGTACTTCCCGAGCCGCCGGAGAGGGTGACAGATGCGGAAAGGTAAAAAACGTCTGGTGCGCGTCACCATATCCAAGTGGGTCGATACACTGCCGGATAAACGTCGCTTCCTTAAAATCGCGGCGGCCGCCAGGGCCCAGGTCCACCGCGATTTCGACGGCGTCAAGTCGCCATGCTGTACCATACGCGAAAAACTTGGAGAGTTCCTTTCCGACCGCCTGGCCGGCCTCGCCAAAAAGTCCTGCAACGAATCCACCGCCTCCCTCTATCGCCGCCGCCTCGTCGCGTTCGACCAGGCGTTCCACTCTGCGCCTTTGGACACCATCACCGAACAAGACGTCATCGGCTGGATGAAGCGTCGCCTTGATCGCCCGCAGCGCGGCGACCACGTCACCCGCGATACGGTGAATGCCGACGTCGGGGCGTTGAAGGCTTTCGCGCGGTGGGCGCAGGGAAAGGGGTATGCGCCGGCGGCGTTGCCGTTGCTGGTGACGCCCAGGATGCAGACGCCGGGAAAGAAGGCCGGCACGAATTGGTCGCCGCCGGAGGTGATGGAAATTCACCACCTGCTGGACACCATCAACGCCATCGAGGCGGCGCGGCCGGACATGGGTCTGTTTTTCCGTGGCATGCTTCTTTTCAATTTACGCCCGTCGGAGGCGGCTGCACTTCGGCGCGCGGATGTGCGGTTGCCGGCGCAGGACAGGGCGGGGACGTTGGATTGTCGGCGAATAAAGACGCACCAGGAGCAGACCCACGCCATAGAGTACGGGTCTGTTTTTCACAGATGGGCGCGGGAGTGCCTCGACCTCGGGAGTAAGGTGCGGAAACACCCGCCGGCGGATTCCCCTCTCATTGTATGTATGACTGGCCGGTGTCGGCGAAATCCCGGCGGCTGGATGACGGATAATCTGGACAAGGCGACGGAGCGGTTGTGCGCGCGGCTGGGGATAATGCTCAGCCGGCCGTACATTATTCGCCATTCCATCGTCTCATGGCTTGACGATCAGCCGGAGGTGCCGTCGGCGGCGGTGTCGGCGCACGCCAGCCACCTCAAGCTGACGACGACGGACGTGTACCGGCACCGAAAGGCGTCGCAGGCGAAACCGGCCTTTAATGCGATAGAAAAGCTTATTCTGTCAAGAGATAGCAAAACAGCGTGAGGGTAATGGGGTGTTTTTTCGTGCAAAAGGTGCCATTGACCCCTGTGGCACAAGGGAAAACGGCCCTTTTTCTTGGTGTGCACGGCTGCGGGAAAAACAGGCGCATTTTCGAGGCCTCGATGTAGGCGCGGCAACGGGTTAGCTGGATGAAAGCCAATTATCAATCAATTATTTGGATTCGGAGATTAATATTATGCGATTAGGAGTAAAGTATGGAATTTTGTGTCCAAAATGTGGTGGTACCGGGAAAGTCTTAGAATCAAGACGTATAATTAATGGTATACGAAGACGAAGAGTATGCAAAAAATGTTTTACTCGCTTCACGACACGTGAATCTTACATATAATCCTTTGAGCTCAATTTTAACTGATTACATATCATGTCCCATGTGGGTTAATTGACCTTGAGAAACTTACCTGTGAGGGGGGAAGCGATGCCAGATGATACTTTTCGAGAAAAACACGCTACGATAGCATTCTATTTCTTTTCCCTTACACTCTTTGGTGCGTCCATAATACTTTTCGCGATATGGATTTTGGTAACAAGTGCACATCATTCGAGTTTTGGTGATTATGGATTTTATTATTATGTCGCCGAGATCTTAAAGGGACTGTCGATATCGACTCTTATTGCAGCATTACTTGATTTCATCTGGAAAAAATACAGCCTCAAGGGGTTATTGAGCGATGCTTTTTACGAACTTGGTATTAGAAGACACTTCATTAAAATTTTGCCTAAGAAGACTCGTAGAACGATTATTAAATACGCTTTCTCGTCTCGAAGGTACCCAATCCAGCCCAATACGGAATATGAAAAATTTGTTGATAACGCTATTTTGGGATTGGAGTCTTTATTTAGAGAAAATCAAGTACGCCTTCAACAATTAACCACCGTTACATTTAGTCTTGAAGGAGATCTCATAAAAGGCCATTGGAATCATAAATATCTCCTAAGGAAGAATCCTGGGAGTTTCTTTGACGTTCCAATGTATACTTATAATGATGCAAAGGTGAGTGTTAAGGTATGGGCTGGAAAGAAAGAGGTCACTGACTTTAAACTTCGTCAAGAAACGGATTATGGTAGCAATGAGCCAACGTCGACTGGTAGTGAGACCACTCTTTACGAAGTCATTTTTAATAAATCATTTCATGCGGCCCACGACGAAATCACTGTCACTTGGACCATAGAACGTGCCATTGATAACCAAGTCTGCGACGCCGCAGCAATTATAAGTTCACCTACCTTGGATGCTGTCGTTGATGTGAATTGCAGAGATGGTCTCGAAATTTATGACTACATCTTTTTTCTGGCTGATGATGACAAGAAAATAGTCGAGGAAATCTCCAGTGTTAGATTCCACTTTCGATTAGCAGGGTGGACTGTACCGGGAAATGGGTATTTTATCCTAATAAAAAAGCCTGGTGTACTCTAACGAAACCATGAGAAACACTATATATGGTGTCGATTAAAACTTTTGTATCTTGAAAATCGTTTTCTATTTGCAATTTATATCGGATATCGTAATCGTTAATCTGTATATGAAGAAGTCATTGATACCCTACCATCAAGACTGGTACGGCGGCAGATCGAACAAGGAGGTTATTCTCAGCACTTTTTATTATTAGCCAGGGCGAAGGGAAGCGGTAGGAAGGCTGGAAGCCACCTGCAACTTTCACCCGCCACGGGGCATTTTAAGACGCGTCGGCCAGGACTGTCCTCCTGGTTGGCGCGTCTTTTTTTGTTTCGTCCTGGCGTGGTCCTTTGGAGTTCGTCATGTTCCCGGCAGCCATGGCAGAGCAGCTCGCTACACAAACGCTTCTCATATACGCGCAGGCTATGCACGAAATGGCTGCCGCCTATTTCCTCTTTGCCATGATTGGGTTTATGGGGCTGGTCGCCGTGGTTGCAGGCGTGAGCATCGTTCGTCGGCTCTGGCGGCGGCGGTAGGTACTCCCGGAAGGGTAACCCCTGCGGGTGCCTTGCGACTCACGAAATAGGGCTAGTTACAGGGATTTTTTTAGGGTTTACGCAGTTTACGCAACCGGCTCGCGGCCATGGCATGTATTTACCGTCCCACCCAGGCGCGGCAGTTGCGTAAACCCGGCGGCTTCAGGTTTACGCAGATGCGATGGGGAAGCTTGTCACAACAACCGAGCTCGCATCATTGCTCGGCGTCTCAAGGCAGACGCTTGGCAAGGCGGTAAAGGACGGCCGCCTTTCAGTCGCCGACCGTGATGCAGGAAAGCGCCCATTATTCAATCCGGCTATTGCTGGCAAAGAGTGGGCGGACTGGACTGAACGCGCATCCCTGCAGAACCGGCAGCACGAGGGAAAGAGCAGGGGCGGTCGGCCGGCGAAGGTGACGGCGGTAACCGCGACGCCGATAACCACCGTGCCGATGGATGCTGTCGACCCGGAGTTACCCACGGACTTCTCCGACTTTGCGGACCTAATGCGAACTGTGCAGGGCATCGAGAACAACGCGCAGCGCATCATGTTTATGGAAGCGGCGAAGAAGGTGTGGGACACCCGCAATTCCATGCTGCGGGCGTTGCGGGACGACGGCACGCTGGTGCCTGTTCAGCAAGTGAAGGCTGACGGCGCGGACCTTGGTACTGTGCTAATCGGGGCGTTGATGGCATTTCCCGACCGTATCGCCGACCGTTTGGCCGCCATGTCAGACGCTCGCGCCATACACGTGCTGCTGATGGACGAAGTCAACATCATCATCCGTGAGATACGGAAGAAGTGTGACGTGCCGGATGTGGATGGACTCGAGGAGTAGACCATTGTTGTCGCCTTACATCGAGGGTTTTTTCGAAACGTTTCGCCCGCGCCCGCGGCTGGATGTGTCGGATTGGACACAACGATACCGCATCCTGCCGAAAGACGGTTCGTCGGCCCCAGGGCCGTGGCGCAACGACCGGACGCCGTACCTGGTTGAAATTATGGATGCCTTGTCGGTGTCAAGCCCGGCGACCGAGGTGGTTTTCGCGAAGGGTTCCCAGATCGGCGCGACCGAGGCCGCCCTGAATTGGATACTATACCTGATTGACTACGTCGGCGGACCGATTCTGGCGCTTCAGCCCACCGACGACAACGCCTCCGAATGGTCGAAGCAACGTATCGCTCCCAGCATGGAGTTATGCGAGCGGATCAAGGGTAAGTTGCGACCGGTCAAAAGCCGGGACTCGGACAACACCATCCTTGAAAAGGGCTTCCTGGGTGGACGGTTGTTTCTGTCAGGGGTCAATTCGCCGAACGCGCTGGCCAGTAAGCCCATCGGCAATATCTACGGCGACGAAATTGACAGGTGGCCCGGCAACGTCGGCGGCAACGGCGACCCGGTGGAGCAGGTAAAGCGGCGCATGGCCACCTATAAGCGGGGAAAGCGGTTTTTTACATCCTCGCCGGTGCTCATATCCGACTCGCGCATCTGGAAGCTGTACATGGACAGCGACCAGCGGGTCTATGAAGTACCATGTCCGCTTTGCGGCCATTATCAGGAAATCGCTTTCGACAAACTTGTGTACGACAGGGCCGACCCCGATGCGGTTCACATGGTGTGCGAGCAATGCACCGGTGTCATCGAGGAATACCACAAAACGGAAATGCTCGCGCGCGGCAAATGGCACGCCAAAAATCCGGGACACTGGCGTGTCGGATTCCACCTTTCCGCGCTGTACAGCCCGCTTGGCTGGCTCTCATGGGCGGAGGTCGTCCGGACCTATATCGAGGCCGAAGGCGACGTCGTCAAAATGCAGGTTTTCGTCAACACCATCCTCGGACTCCCGTGGGCGGAAGACAGCGAAGCGATTGCCGACGGATACCTTAAGCGCCGCGTCGAGACGTACAAAGCCCAGGTGCCAATGGGCGTCCTTGTCCTGACCATGGCCGTTGACGTGCAAAGTAACCGCCTCGAGTACGAGGTCGTTGGATGGGGTGAAGGTGAAGAGTCCTGGGGCATCGAGTATGGCGTCATCCATGGCGATCCGACGGAGCTCGACAGCGGCGACCCGAGTAATCCGTCGGTTTGGCAGCAACTCGATGCTCTTCGCAAGCGCGACTTCCAGCACGAAGACGGCGGCGTCATCAAGGTTTCCTGCACCCTCGTGGACTCCGGCGGCAATTGCACCGACACGGTGTACGCCTACACCAAGCCGCTCTGGAAGGAAAGGGTGTACAGCGTGAAGGGGAGCGGCTTCCATGGCAAACCCCTGCTCAACAGGGCTACCAAGGGCGGCAAGATCGGAGCCACCCTGTTTGTCCTGGGTGTGGACAAGGGCAAGGACCTGGTGTTCTCGCGCTTGAAAACGGACGAGCCCGGGCCGGGGTACTGCCATTTTCCCGATGACGAAAACCGTGGGTATGACGCGCAGTTCTATGCAGGGCTCATCAGCGAGCGGCGGAAGTCCAAGATCAAGGGTGGTCAGAGGATTACGGTGTGGGAAAAGCCCGATAAGGCCCGCAACGAACCCTTTGACATCCGTGTTTATAGCACCGCGGCTATTCGCATTTTCAACCCCGTTTGGGAGAGATTGCGAGCAAACCGCAAAACCGCCGGCGGAAGGCCGTGGACGTCTTCTGCGTCCCCGTCCGCGCAAATGGCAAAACCGGCAGGTGCGGTGGTTGTCGACAACTCCACCATGGGTACGCAGGTAGTGGACGGCATCCAGCTTTTTCCGCTGTAAAGGATTGGCATGACGACTACCAGGCAGGAACTGATTGCAGAGGCCCGGGAGATGATCGGGTTGTACACGAAGGCCGAGAGGGCCGTGCTTCTCAATCAGTCCTACAGCATTGCCGGCCAGACCCTCACTCGAGCCGACCTCGACAAGGTCCGCGCCGGCCGCCAGGAGTGGGAAAACCGACTGAATACCTACATTGGGCAGGGTAAAATGCTCATTCTCAATGTTCGTCCGATGGATTATTGATATGGGCCTACTTGGCAAAACGATGACTGCGCTGTTCCCCGGTATTATGGCGAGCCGCCGGGAGGCGCAGTTCCGCATTCAGCAGACAGAGACAGCGATGCGGGTCCACCATGACTTGGCGTCGCGGTTCGGTAGCGGTCTGCCCGGCGGCGGGTCGGTTTACAATGCCGCGTCGAACAAGAACAGCCTTGCGTCGTGGGCAGCTTCGTCCGGCTCGGCCGACGCCGACCTACTGGACGAGTTGCCGATCATCCGGGACCGTTCCCAGTCGCTGTACAACAACGGCGCGGTCGCCCGGGGCGTCATCAAGCGGAAGGTCTCCGGAGCCATCGGGTCCGGCTTGGTTATGCGTTCTACCATCGACCGCAAACTCCTCGGGTTGAATGAGGACGAAGCGCGGGAGTGGTCCGACGCGGCCGAGCGGGAGTTCCGGCTTTGGGGCGATTCGCGCGAGTGCGATTTTGCGCGGCGGCTGGCTTTCAACGAAATCCAGCAGCTCGCCTTTACCAGCCAGAAGGTGCGGGGAGATTGCTTCATCATCATGACGTGGGTGCCGCGCGTCGGCGTGCCGTACGATCTACGCCTGCAGCTAATTGAAGCCGATCGAGTCAGCAACCCGAACAACCAGCCGGACAACAAGGAAATCGCCGGCGGCATCAAACGGGATGTGAATGGCGTCCCAGTGTCAATCTTCGTCCAGACCGACCACCCCGGCAACAACTACATCGACGTCGTGCCGGAGTGGCAGGAGGTGCCGATATTCGGCAAAACCACCGGCCGTCGGCAGGTCCTCCATCTGATGGAATTCGAGCGCATCGACCAGAGCCGCGGCGAACCGTCGCTCGCACCCGTCATCGAGACGTTGAAGCAACTGTCCCGCTTTTCAGAAGCGGAGCTATCGGCGGCTGTCGTGAACGCCCTCTTGACTGTTTTTATCGAACGACCGATGGAAAGCGACGGCGCGACAGGGGTGCAGGTCTTTTACGACGAAGAGGAGAAGAAACAGTGGAACAACCGCCTTCTCCAACTTGGCGCCGGGTCGTGGGTGCAGGGCCGCCCGGGTGAAAAACTGTCCATTATCTCCGCCAACCGGCCCAGCGCGCAATTCGATCCGTTCTTCAATTCTTGCCTCAAACAAATTGGCCTGGGCCTGGGCGTTCCGTATGAGGTCCTGTCTTTGGTATTCCAGTCCAGCTATTCGGCCAGCCGCGCCGCGCTGCTCGAGTTCGGCAAGGAGATGAAGATCGTCCGCGCCTGGCTCCGAAACAACCTGTGTCAGATGGTGTACGAGGAGTTCCTCACCGAAGCGGTCATCAAGGGCAGGCTATACGCGCCGGGCTTCCTTGACGACCCGATTATCCGCGCCGCCTACTGCCGCGCCGAGTGGATGGGGCCAAGCATTGGCCAGATCGACCCGGTTAAGGAGGTCACGGCGTCCATCATGAAGATTGTCGCCGGCCTTTCGACCATGGGCCGTGAGACTGCAGAACTGAACGGTTCCGACTTCGAACAGAACACCTACACCCGCGCCGAGGAGTTCAAGCTTTTGAAAGAGATGAACCTCCTCCTTGAGAGCATGTACAAGATTGCCGGTCAAACACCGCTGTTTGACCCTGACACGGAAGGCACACGCGATGCCGCTTAAACTCTGCGACAAAGTCCGCGCGGCCATTTTCGCAGAGCCGTGGGCCATTCTTCCTGAATCGCTGGACATGATTATCGGCATCGCCGACCGCGCTATCGCCGACCGTGAGCTCGCGATGTCGATCCGCGAGGCGCGCGGCGGGGATTTGGAACCGCGCAAAGCGCGTTGCGCCGCCGTCATCCCGGTTTTAGGCCCAATTTTTCCGCACGCCCAGGCGTTTAACTACGTCTCCGGCGCTACCAGTCTCGACGCACTGACCCGCGACCTCCGCTGGGCACTGGCCGACCGCGACATCGACCACATCGTCCTGAACATCGACAGCCCGGGCGGCCAGGTTACCGGCGTGCATGAATTCGCACGCCTTGTTCGTTCCTCGTGCGCCGTGAAGCCGATTACCGCCTACGTCTCCGGCTACGCCGCCAGCGCCGCCTACTGGATTGCCTGTGCCGCCGACACCATCGTCGCCGACCGAACGGCAAAGGTGGGCAGCATCGGGGTCATTGCCGCCTGGACCGACGACAGCGCGGCGCGGAAGGCCCAGGGCCTGCGCGACTATGTCATCGTCTCATCGCAGTCGCCGAACAAGTACATGGACCCCAAGAGTGCCGCCGGCCGGCGCGAGATACAGGAACAGCTCGATGCAATGGCGACGATCTTTATCGGCGAGGTGGCCGAGTTTCGCGGTGTGCCGTCGACCATTGTGGCCGAAACCTTCGGCCAGGGGAGCGTGTTCCTGGCGGAGAAGGGGGTATCCCTTGGAATGATTGACCAGATTGCTGTTTTGGACGACGTGTTGGCGAATGGTCCGGCCACCCAACCGTCCCCCTCTCATATGGAAGGAAATGCCATGCTCAAATCCACCGGTCTACCCATTACGTCCGCCAAGGCGGCTCCCCGTGCCAGCGACGAAGACGAGGACGACGACATCCCGGCGGCCGCCACTACCACGCCGGATGACGAGGACGACGACGACGGGTCGCCTTCGGCCGAGGTTGACGAAGATGACGGCGACGACAACGACGAAGAAGACCAGGCGGCCCGCAAGGCGCGCGCCAAAGCCAACCGCGCCACCAAGGCCAAGGCTCCCGCCGTGTGGGAAGCGGTTTTTAGGGCCGGTATCGAGGCCGAACGCACCCGTCTGCGGGAAATTCGCGAGCTCGGTCTCGTCGGTCAAAAAGCCCTGGTCGAAAAGGCGATGTTTGGCACGCCGATGAGCGCCGCACAACTGGCCGTCGCTTACACCAAGGCCGAGAGCCGCTCGCGGGAGGCGACCGGAAAGGCCCGCCTCGAAGAGTCCGGGGGCGTCAACGTGCCGGTTACTTCGGTAGGGGCTTCGGCATCCAGCGCGGCGAACGAGGGCCAGGAACTCATCAACGCCATCGCGGACGGCATCCGGGGATAAATGGCTCCACCGGAATTCACATTCACAGAGGAGTAAAAAAATGGGCCTGAACATCATCGGCACTCTGGAGTACCAGAATATCCTCGCCGGCGACTTTCCCCGTTCCACCCTGCCGGTCGTCATGGCCGGTGGGCAGAAGTATCCCGCCGGCGCGATAGTGGGCAAAGTCAACGCCGACGGCAAATGCACATTGGTGGATAACAGCAAATCCGACGGGACGGAGAACGTCTATGGCGTCCTCCTTCACGACGTCGATGCAACTGCGGGGGATGTCCCCGGCGTCATTGCCCTGACGGGTGAATACAACCGCAACCACCTGACCTTCGGTGGTGCCGACACGTGGGAAACGCATTTCGACGCGGCCCGGAAGCTGTGCATTTTCTTCAAGGAACCCGCCTCCTAACGGGCCGGACCGACTACCCGCACACCATTACAACCAGATAAGGGGAAATTGCCATGGCTTTGGACGAGAAGTTCCTTTTCAACCCGCGCACCATGATGGCGGCGCTTCGTCAGTCGCCGGTGCCGAAACGGTTCCTGCAGCAGACGTTTTTCAAGAATGTCGAAACATTCGCTACCGAAGAAGTCGACATCGATATCGAAAAGACCCGCCGTTGCATCGCTGGCTTCACCGCGCCGGAAAATACCGGCAATGTGGTCGACCGGGAAGGGTACTTCACCGTTTCGGTCAAACCTTCCTACATCAAGGAAATGATGCCCACCCGTGTCGCCGACCTCCTGAAGCGTCTCGCCGGCGAGACGATTTACGACGAACTGTCGCCCATGAAGCGCGCCGCCAAGCTTCTCGGTCGCGACCTGGCCCAGCTCGAAGACCGCATCATCCGCCGCGAAGAGGTGATGTGCGCCGAAGCGCTGTTCACCGGCAAACTGCACATCGTTGGTCCCGGCATTGATCGCCGCATCGATTTCGGGTACGAAAACGGTGTACATATGAAGGTGTTGTCCGGTTCATCCCTGTGGGATGCCGGTGGCGACCCCATGGAAAACGTCGAGGATTGGCGGACGGAAATCATCGAGCGGTGCGGCATTGCGCCCACCCACGCCATCTGCGGCCGCAAGGTTGTGCGCGCCATTCGGAACAACCCGAACGTCAAGGAAAAACTGGATAATCGCCGCTTCGAAATGGGCCTTATCAGCACGAAAGACCTTGGCAACGGTGTCCGCTACATCGGCACCTTCAACGACTCGATGATGGACCTTTACGCCTACGACGAATGGTACGTCGACCCCGCCGACGGCAAGAGCAAGCCCATTGTGCCGGAGGACACCATCCTTCTCGCCTCCACCGAAGCCCGCACCCGGATGAATTACGGCCTGATCCAGAACCTTAACAGTCTCGCCGCGGCGACCCGTTTTCCGTGGACGTGGCAGGAGAAGGACGGCCGGGCGCGGTATATCCAGCTCGAGAGCGCCCCGCTCCCGAACCTCATCCAGGCGGACGCATTCCAGGTGGCCAAGGTCGTCGCCTGACCGTCGCGGTCGGTATAACAAAGGAGGAATACCATGCCCAGCGTTACCTTGACCGAGCCGGTCACCCATGACGAAGAAGACCTGGTCGCCGGGGATGTCATCCCCAATCTCACCGAAAAGGAGGCGAAGCGTCTCGTCGCTCTTGGTGTAGCCACCATGGGTGAATCTGTCACCGTCGACGACGGGAAGGAATCGGACCCCACTCCGATTGACTTAACCCCCGAACAAATGGTGGAGATTCGGGGGATGAAAAAGGACGAATTGCTCGCCGCCCTCAAGGAATCTGGAGTCGAGTGCAGCAGCGCCGAGAACAAGCCCGATCTCGCCGCCAAATTGATGCGGGCATGGTCCGAATCGGGCGGGGAAGGTGCCGGCGATGGCAACGCCTCATAGTGAATCGGCACCGCTGTCCCCGTTCCAGGAACAGGTGGCCCGTGATTTCACGGAGACGTTCCTCAATCTCGAGGAATTCGGCCGCACGGTGAAATGGAATGGACGCGATTTACTGTGCACTTTCGGCGCGTCGCCACCCCCGGCCGAGTCGGATGAAGCCCCGGGCATACTTATTAAAACGCGGGTGTTGATTTGCCGGAGCCAAGACCTGCCTCGGCTCCCGAAGGCAAACGAGGCGGTGACCCTCAACGGCGAAACGTGGTTTGTCATGGACCCGCAGGAGGCACCGGGTCATTTCATCATCACACTGGCAAGGCAAACCTCATGATGCAGTTAAAGGTGATTGGCAATCTTGTTCAGGCCATCGCGCTGTGCCAGCAACTCGGCGCGACGATCGAGCCCGAGATTGCCAAATCCCTCAACCGGGCCTCCCATGGCGTCAAGACAGACGTAGTTCGGACGGTGGCCAAAAAGGGCATAAAGCGGGAGGAGCTTAGTGACTGGTCCTTTCAGTCGGCGCGCCCGGGCAGCGTGAATGCCAAAGCCATCATCAGAGGACAGCGGTTGGGTCTGGAAAAATTCAGTCCCTCGCCGTTCACAAAAATGCAGGGCCATACGCCCAACCGTAGCGGCGTCACGGTGAAGCTGTTGGACAAACCTGTCACGTTCCGGCATGCGTTTGTGAATGACATCTACACCGCCGACCTTGCGATATGGCAACGAAAGCGTGGTGCGACGCCGAAGGTGAAGTTTTACGAAAAGGGCGGGGTGCGGAAGCGCCTGAAGGGAAGATTCCCCCTCACCAAATTGACGTTCCTGGCGGTGCCGCAAATGGCCGATGACGACGATGTCCTCGAAATCGTCGTGAAAAACGCCGAGGAGCGGTACCTTAAGCAGCTCGACCACCTGCTGGACAAGCTTACGAAGGACTTTTCATGAACGGCCCGTCGTCTTATCTCCTCCTCTGCGACATTCGGAACATTTTACGTACCGGATTCGCTGATTTCCCATTTCGGGAACCGATCGATGACGGGAATCCGACGACTAGCGCCGGCGAGGAGGTATATCGCGAGCCGCGCCTTTATATCGGCCACCTGCCGCCGAAGCGGTCCGATGAGGACCAGGGCGAAGATGTGCCTTTTATCCTCATAAAAACATCGGGTGGTGACGTTTCGACGGGGGCTACCACGTCGTATGCGGTGTCTGTGGACATTGTCTTCGCCGCGTTCGTCCCGGGAGAGGACCCGGAGGCTGGATTGCACGACCTCCTTAACATGGCAGAGCGGATTATGGGCTGTATTTCGAGTCGTTTTTTGTGGGCCGATGGTTATTTTCGGCTCGTTTTTCCCATCAAGTTCAGCCAGGGCGTCGGCAAAACCGACACCCCCTATACTTCGGGCCTTCAGGCCAACGGCAATTATTATCAGGGCGCAATATCGACTCAATTTACGGCGACGACGCTGCCGCAGATTATGCCAGACGGCACAATCGATGCACACTTTGGAGATTTTCATGGCTAAGAACAATAACCCGTCGGAGGCCATCCGGCCCGACTCCGCATCAACCGCGCAGAAACAACCGGAGACGGGCTCCGTGATGTATATCGGCCCGAGTCTCGTCGAAACCGGCGTGCCGTTTGCCCACGGACAAATCTTTAACAATGGGTTGCCGCCGGAATGGACCACGAAAGCAAAGCTCCAGCCGGAATTCGGGCGACTTATCGTGCCAGTGTCGCGTGTCGGAGCCGCAATGGCTGAACTCCGCGACCCGCAATCGCACCTTTCGACGCTGTACAAATCGGTTCTTGCGGCCAGCAAGGTACAAAAGGAGGCGCGGAAATGACGACTGGCAACTACTTTCACGGCGTAACCGTCGACCAGATTCCAACCAGCTTATTGACGCCGAAAAAATCCCTTTCCGCGCTCCCGGTTATCCTTGGGTGTGCTCCGATTCATCGCCTTTCTGCGACCGACGAGGCGAAGGTCCGGCCCGGCAGGATTGAAATCGTCCACGACCTAAAGGAGGCCGGGATTGTGTTCGGTATCGATACTGCCGTCGATAGTTTCGACCACTGGACGTTGTCGGAAGCCGCCTACATCTATTTCCAACTGATGAACGTCAGCCCCATGGTCTTTATCAACCTGTTCGATCCTGAAAAGCATCGACGCACAGTGACCGGTGAACGGGTCGTGTTCGAAGCGGGTAAAGCCAAATTGGCCCATGCTGATGTCATTGGCGGCGCCGTGCTCAAGCCTTCTGACGGCGGTGACCCGTTCCAGAGCGGTACCGACTACCATCTGAATGCCGTCACCGGCGAGATTACCATTCTCGACGATGGGGCGCTGGTAACCGTTGCCGAGGTGGTCGCCAGCTACGCCTATGCCGCGCCGGAAATGGTGACGTCCACCGATTGCATCGGCGGCTACAACATTGCGACCGGTGCAACAACCGGCGTCTCCCTTGTCGACGACGTATTTCCAAAGTATAGGGAGATTCCGGCCATCGGCCTCGCCCCGAAATTCGGGGAGGACCCCGCTGTTGCAATGGTCCTCAAAGCAAAAATGAGCCTTATAAATGGCGTGTTCAGGGGCGGCCTGACAGTGGTGGATCTTCCTGCTGACGGCTCTGGCGCGGTTACACGCTATTCCGATGCGCCCTCCCACAAACAGCGGAACGGTTTGGTGTCCGAGGACATGGATGTTTGCTGGCCGAGGGCGGCGGGCAGTGACAAGGTGCTACGTCTGTCGACCTTGGCTGCGGCAAGAATGGCAGCCACCGACGCAGAAAACCGAGGTATCCCGTTTGTATCGCCGTCCAATAAGGCCCTGCCTATAACCGGCTGCGTCGCAAACGGTGAGGAAGTCTGGCTTGACCACCAGAAAGTCACCTTCCTTGACCGGAATGGCATCATGACCATCACGAACTTCTCGGATGGGTGGAAGCTGTGGGGTAACCATACCGCCGCCTATCCCGACAACAGAGACCCGAAGGATTACTTCATCCCGGCGCGGCGGATGATGGCATGGTATGGCAACCGTCTTATTACGACCTGGTGGTCAAAGGTCGACGCACCGCTGACCCGACGGCTGGTAGAGACGATGGTCAACACCGAGCAATGCTACTTGAATTCGCTTGTCGCCGGCGAAGTCCTCAACGGCGGGCGCATCGAACTTCCGAAGGCCGAAAACAACATCTTGGACCTGATGGACGGGGTAGTTCGATTCCACTGTTGGCTCGGCATTATTCCACCGGCGAAGCACATCAATTTCGTCCTGGAGTACGACCCTACCTACTTGTCCACGCTCTTTGCCTCTATCGCGGCATAGTCCTCGACTAGGAGACCGGCATGATTATTCCCGAAGCAATCGCGCAATACAAGCTCTACCGGGACGCCCGCACCATGATAGGGGTAACCACTATCGATTTTCCCGCCCTCAACTCCATCACGGCGGAAATCAAAGGTGCGGGCATCGGCGGCACTATCAACAAGGCCATCGTCGGCATGTTCGACTCAATGTCCGTCACTTTCAATTTCCGCGCCGTGACCGAGGGGCAATACTCACTAATGCGGCCCGGCAGGCAGCATCTTGAGGCATGGGCGGCCCTACAGGTAAGCGATAACGGACGTAGTCGTATCGCACAACACAAAGTGGTTATCGAAGGCGACTTCAAAAACTTAACGACGGGCAAACACGCTTCAGGCGAGACCCAAGATCGAGTGGTTGAATTGGAAGTCCTTTACTATCGAGAACTCTATGACGGTATGGACTACCTCGAAATCGACAAGCTGAACCTTATTTTCAACCTCGAAGGCGTTGACATGCTCGCCGAGGTCCGCGCCGCTATCGGTTAACCAAAAAGGAGAAGACTCGAAAATGGAATCCACCAGTCACAACGGCAATGCACTGCCTCCCATCGTCTCGCCGCAGGTGAATGACTCGCGGATTTTTGATGCGGCTTCATCGACATGGCCTGCAAGTTCTCCGGCTGAATCCCTGTCTCCGCCCTCACCGCCCGCAACATCGGAAAAGGAAGAGGAAATTACGCCTGGCTACATCGTCCACGATCTTCGAAAACCAATCACTGTCGATGGGAAAGAAGTGCGAAGTATAACCCTCGACTTTGACAGTATGCCGGGCGAAACGCTCATGAACATTGAAAACGAGATGCGTGCCGACGAGGTCCATGCACCTTTGAACCCCGTCATGTCAACGATGTATTGTCAATACATTGCCGCACGAGCGGCCGGGATGAATGTTGCGGACCTTCGCCGGCTCGGATTCAAGGACCTCTCCGTCATTATCATGCGTGTCCAAAATTTTATGACGAGCTGACCGTTGAAAACATTCTGTATGTCGCGCTGAAGCTGGCGCGATTCTCCAACGGTTCACTTGAATA
>JAJPXZ010000030.1:0-10024 GCA_021205245.1 Planctomycetaceae bacterium | reverse complement strand
CCGTTGTGGCAGTTACGCCGGATGGCAAAAGTGGCGCGGAAAATCGACCGGGAAGAAGCAAGGGAGTAGGCATGGCTAAAAAACTCGAACTCATGTTCGCCATGACCGGCAAGCTGGCTCCCGAGTTTCTTCGTGCCGCAAAGTCGGCCACGGCGGAACTGAAGGCCGTCGAAAAGAGTACCAAGGATATCCAGAAGGCGGCAGAGCGCCGCGCCTCTGTCAATTCATGGAAAGTTTGGACGCAGTCGGTCACGGGAGCCAAAAGCGCGGTCGGAAGCCTGAAAAACGAGATGAAAGGTCTGCTCAAAATCGGAGCCGGACTTTTCGCCAGTAACGGCCTGATCGGCGGTGCCATCTACGGCGTCGCCAAGTCGTCCGCCGGTTATGCCGACGCCGCCCACAAGACCGCCCAGGGCGTTGGCATGACCACGGCGGCGTATTCGGAACTTGCCTATGCCGCCGGCATGGCGGGAGCCAGTGAACAGCAGTTCGGCATGGCCTCGGCCAAATTGAGCAAACTGGTTACAGACGCCGCACAAGGCAATCAAAAAGCTCTGGAGGTATTTACTCGGGCTGGAGTCGATTTCCGTGATGAGGCCGGAAAACTCAAATCCGTCGAGCGCCTATGGGGTGACTTTGCAGATAGTTTTTCTTCCATGGAAGATGGGGTGGGAAAAACCCGTCTGATTACTGATATGGTCGGCGAGGAGGGCCGGAAGCTGGTTCCGTTCCTCAATGGCGGTTCAAAGGCCATGAATGAGATGCGCGAAGCTGCGCGTCGAATGAATATCACCCTGTCGGAACAGGACGGCAAAAATGCCGAAGCTTTCAATGACTCATTCGCCAACATCGGCTGGTCTGTGCGTGGAGCCTCGCTCATTATTGGCAGGGAGTTATGGCCCACTCTCACCAAAGTGCATGAGTTTATCGGCGGGAAGCTCATCGAAACATCCAACGAACTGGCCGTTGCTATAAAAGAATGGGACATTTCCGCTTGGTGGGATGCGACGGAACCGAAGCTGAACGAAGCCTGGGCCTCCGTCAAGGACGGCATCAAGTCAGCCAATGATTTCGCGCAAAGCATGGGCGGCTGGGTGCCGCTTGTCAAGACGGCGGTGAAATGGTGGATGTACTGGCGCGGCATCCGACTCGCCAAAACGTTCTACGATACAGGCAAGGCGGTCCGTGATATGGGGAGGGGCTTCCTGGGGCTGCAGCACGCCGGGGTATCGGTCGGCGGTGCTTTCAAAACCATGGCCGGAGGTATTGCCCGCTGGACGCGCGCCGGTATTGGTGGTGTTCGCGGCTTGGCTGCTTCGCTCGCTCGCTGGCCGGCGACTATCAAAATGGTCAGCGGCGGCGTGTATCAGGCAGCCGTGTCCACGATCAAACATTTCGGCGCAATGACGAAGTCGGCGTTGTTTTTTACCGGTTCCATGGTCAAGCACGCCGCCGCCAGTGTTGCTTCGTTCGCCGTATCAATCGGGAGCAAACTGGTCCCGGTCATGACTGGATTGGCAACATCGCTCTATGCGGGCGCGGCGGCCGCCCTCAAGTTCGGGATTGCGCTAATGGCTAATCCTGTCGGCCTGGCAATTGCCGGTATCGCGGCATTAGGCGGGACCATTTACCTATGCGTCAAGCATTGGGATTCCATCAAGGCCGCAGTCGGCAAGGCGTGGGATTTCATTCAGAACGTGTTCGTATCCGGGTGGAACAACCTGCCGGGCTGGATGCAAAGGCCACTAACCGACGCCTATGAATCCGTGGCTGGCTTTGTGAAAGACATTCTCGATATCGACTTCCTGGCGGCTGGAATGGAAATGGCCCGCAATCTGGGCAATGGCATCCTTTCGGCCTGGTCCAATATTAAGGACGGGATTAAATCAGCCGTCTTGGATTGGATACCCGGTGGCTCCTCAATAATCAACGGCCTCGGCAGCGCGGCCGATGGCGTCGCCAATGCGGCAAGTTGGGTGACCGGCAAAGTATCGTCCATCATGCCCTTCGCTGATGGCGGTCTGGTAACCCGCCCGCAAATGGCTCTGGTGGGAGAAGCGGGGCCGGAGGTGATTGTTCCTGTATCACGCCCCAGCCGCGCGCGAGAAATGATGGATACGGCCGCTGGCATGATTGGCATGCGTCAGGGAGGGAATGGCGGTATCAATCTGACCTTCAACCCCACCATTACCATTGCCGGCAATGCGGACCATTCCACAGCAAACCAACTGGAAAGGGTTATGCGGCGAATCAAGGATCAAGTTCTTCAGGAGTTGAAGATGGAGTCCACGAACGCCCGTCGCATGGCCAATTGGTGATATATGTACTGGAACTATTCAACAACGCAAGGTGAGACGTGGGATATCGTGGCCCGCAGGATCTACGGGACCGAAACACTTGCCAGCCACCTTCAACAGGCAAATCCCGGTTACCTGAACCTTCTGTTTTTTCCGAAGGGGTTGGTCCTGCGGATTCCGGAAACGCCGGATGGGGTAACTGTCCAGCCGGTTGCGCCGTGGAAGCGAAGCCTGATTCTGGATGCGTTGCCGAGTCCAGTCGGCGAAATCCTCATTGAATGTGGCTATTACGGAGGAGGAGGCACCGTGGCTATTGGAACCGCAAATCACGACGAACTTGAAAACCGTGGCCTGTCCGACCAGCACCCGAGCGGGTCGGTAACCCACCGGGAACGTCCGCTTGACGGTGTCCTTGATTCCATGGAGACGGCAGTCGCCGATCTCCAAAACAAATCTTATGACCATATTCAGGAGGTTCCGTCGGAGGAATGGCGAATCGTCCATAATCTCGGTGTCCGGCACCCGCTAATAACCATCTTCGACGCGACCGGCATCCAGACCAACGGCGCGCCGGATTGGCCGAATGCAACCGAAAACGATGTCGTCGTCCACTTCGCGAACGCCCTCACTGGCACAGCGAGAGTCGTGGGCTGATCATGTCGAAGCCCGTCCGCACCGCCGACGTCGCCCTTTCCTATAACGCCCGCGATATCACGGCAGACATAACGCCGTTTCTCGAATCGTTTGAGTACACGGACGTCGTGGACGGTAAGGAAACGGACAGTTTGACCTTGGGTCTGGACGACTCGCAGGGCTTGTTCATCGGTGAATGGTTTCCGGAACGAGGCGCAACCATCGAGGCGACCTTGACCTGTCGCGACTGGCCGGGCGGAAAGGTGCTGAACTGCGGGACCTTCGAAATTGACAGCCCCGGTTTTTCAGGACCACCGAGCATATGCCGGATTAGCGCGGTCGCGGTCGGCATTACCACAACGCTCCGACGGGAGAGGGTGTCGAAGGCTTGGGACAACATCAACGTCAAGGAACTGGCCCAGGAGGTCTCGGCAAAGCATGGGTTTGACCTGGTGTACCCCAGCGCCGTCAATCCGCTCATCGATCACTTCGACCAGCGTGAACAGTCGGACATGGAGTTACTTTCGACCCTCTGTGAGAACTACGGCTTTGTCCTTCGGGTGACGCGGAAATCGATTGTTATCCTTGAACAGAAGATGATGGACAACCGCGAGCCGACGATTTGGTTTACGAGGGGTCAAAATGGATATATCAGCCACGACTTCCAGGTTGATTCGACGGATATATACACAGCTTGCGAACTCAAGTATTTCGATCCGCGCGACCGGTTGTTTCTTCATTACCGGTATGACGCGCCCACAAGCACATGGTCAGGGGTTAAGCCTCCGAGCGGCTACGTTCTCAAATTGAAAGAACGTTGCAGTTGCCAGGCGGAAGCAGAGATCCGCGCCAAAGCCGCCCTGCGTGAAAAAAACAAACGCGAGGTGACCGGGACACTTGTCTACGTCGGTGATCCGGAAATACGAGCTGGTGAGGTTGCCGGATTACTTGATTTCGGTCGGTTCGATTCTGGCCGGTTTTTGGTGGAACGCGTCCGCCACGCGCGCGACCAACAGGGCGGATATACGTCTACAGTGCAACTCCGAGGAACGGTGGGTTATTGATGGGTAATCCGGCGCACAGCATACGCAGGGCGTTCGAGGTCGGTGAGGTGGTCAGTACCAATCCGGACCTCGTAACAGTCAAGGTGCAATTCCCGGACCTGGACAATGTCATTTCCAACGACCTGCAAATACTCAATCGCCGCGCCTTTGGCGATCGGGATTACGACATGCCGGATATTGGCGAACTCGTCGTGTGCGCCTTCCTTGGCAACGGGATTGAGCGCGGTTTTATCCTTGGTTCATTGTATTCGCTTCTCGACCTGCCGCCCGTCAAGGACCAGAACAAGCGTCACACTTCTTTCCGGGACGGCACATGGCTGGAGTACGACCGGGCGCAACACAAACTGTCTGGCCACGTCGTCGGCGACGTCGATTTACGAGCAGACGGCGACATCCGCCTGGTGGCCGGCGGCAACCTTTACTTGCAAGCGAACGGCGAAGTCTACATCAACGGCAAGCTGGTCAAGCTGAACTGTTAAACAGGACGTCACTATGGGCAATGGTATCCATCGACAGTACGACACGACCGCCGGTCACGGCTGCTGGCCCGCCACGGCTCCGGCCAGATGTTCGGAAAACGTCATCGTCAACGGGCGCGGTGCGGTACGGCAAGGCGATGGCATCACACTCCATACATGCCCGTCCATCCCCGAGACGCATGGCGGCACGTATACGGGTGACGGAACGGTACTGGTTAACGGCCGGCCGGTGCAGGTTGTGGGCAGCCCGGTTTCGTGCGGTGACCGCGCGGCTGTCGGCAGTGCAGACGTAATCGTCGGGGGCTGATATGAGCGGATGTCTGGGCGGATTCGGAACGGTTGTCTTCGAGGTCAGCGCGGATACGGTGCGCACCATCGAAACGTTCCAGCGCACTTCCCGCGCCATATACGCTGATCATCAAACCGGACCCGGAAAGCCGTCCTCCGAGTTTACCGGTGAAGATCTGGACGAAATATCCCTGCCCATGACGTTGCACCTGGGCCTTGGCGTGCGGCCGGCTGACGAAGTGGACCGTCTCCGGGAGATGAAATCCAGCGCCGCCGCCCACGCATTGATTCTTGGGACGCGGGTCTATGGGTTTTTCACGCTACGCGAAGTGAATGATACCGTCGAGACATTTTTCGGTGCGATACCGGCCATTGTTCGTGTGGAACTGCTCCTCAAGGAATATGACGATCCAACATCCGGACCCGGTTCGGAGGCAGCCCGCCGCGACGCCGCAAACCGGGCCATAACCGGCAAGGGCGGGCCGAAACCCGTCCCCGGCGGCAAGGCAACGGCAGGCATCAATCTAACGCCGGAGGCTGTGGAATGAACAATGGCGTATGGGTGGCTGGCGGTCCCCTCACCAGCATCAATTTCGGGGCCAAGGGAATGGAGAGCGTATACCAGTGCGTGCAGACCATCCTTGCCACTGTGGTTGGCACCGTCTTTTTCTACCGTGATTTCGGAGTCGATGCAGACATCGTCGACCTTACCCTCGTGGCAGCGCGCCAGCGTTTGCGCGGTGAAGTTGTCGAAAAGCTTCGTTTGTATGAGCCGAGGATTCAAGTACTGGAAGTGGATTTTGTCGACCCTGGCCGCGATATGACGGAACAAGGAACGCTCGTGCCGAAGGTGTTCATCGTTCCACGGAAGGATGCTCTCATATGAGTGCCACCGCCATGGACTTTTCCCATCTGCCTCCGGTGTATTTTACCGAGCAAAACGCCGCCAAGGTACTTGAGGCCACCGTCCTCATCTACGAAAAGCTGGCCAATACGGTGGTATACCCTGGGGAACCGATTCACATCATCCTCCGGACTTTGGCAGCCGTTATATCCCAGCAGAACGTGATGCTGGACCAGGTGGGCAAGCTCAATCTGCTACGGTATGCTGTCGGGCCGCACTTGGACCATATCGGCGCCATGCTGGACACGCCTCGTCTTGGTGCAAAGCCCTCCGAGACAACGGAGCGGTTCACCATTGCTGAACCGTTGAACTACACCCTCGTCATTCCCAAAGGGACGCGGGTAACGGCGGACTCGAAGCTTTTCTTTGCCACCAAGGATGTTGCCATGCTCCTGATCGGCGAGAAGCATATAGACGTCGACGTCGAGGCGACAGTAGTTGGTCCGGAAGGAAACGGCCTCGTCCCCGGCCAGGTCAACAAGCTTGTCGACCGCCTTCCGGCCGTGGTGACGGTTACGAACCTCAAGAAGACGGCCGGCGGCACTCTTTCCGAGGACGACATTCCATACCGGGGCCGCATCCATATGGCTCCGGAAAAGTTCACCTGTGCCGGGTCGGAACAATCCTATATCTATTTCGCCCTCTCGGCGCGGCCCGACATCCAGAGCATTGTGGCGACATCACCGACACCCGGCGAGGTCCATATATACGTTCTTATGACGGGTGGCGTCATACCCGAAAAAGACGGGCCGGAAATCAAATCAGTATATGAGACGCTGTCCGCAGACAAAATCCGGCCATTAACGGACCACCTGTCCGTCCTGCCGCCGGTGGCAGAAGACCTCGACTATGTGGTCACCTACTACCTGACCACCCCGCAGGCCGGGTTCATCGAGCAGCTCGACGAAAAGATAAAAGCCGCAGCAGCCGAATGGGAAGCATGGCAGTGCGGTGCAATTGGCCGAGATATCAACCCTGACGTGCTGATTAAACAATGTGTCGCCGCCGGCGCGAAGCGCGTGGTTGTCGAGGCGGTCACACGGGATGAAGACGGGAAAATTGTCACCCGTCAGCCGCTCGGCTTCCGTCGCCTGGAACAGCGGCAGGTGGCCCGAATTGAAGAGCGCGACAACCGCGTTATCGCCGGCGGGCTGGAGGACGAGTAGGCATGGCCGGACAGACGCTTGCCCAGGTCCATTTTATCGACATGCTTCCGGACAGCATCCGTCAGGACGCCCAGGTTATCGCGGCTGCCGATACCTTGGACGTATTCCTTCACCTGGGCCGGGTGGAAATGGGAAACGTCCTCATCTGGTCCCGTATCGACGGCATGGAGGAGCCGTTGTTGTCGAACCTGGCCTATCAGCTTCACCTTGAGGGCTACGAGGGCTGGCAGATGGCGGAGTCGGTCGAGCACAAGCGCCGACTGGTCAAGGACGCCATCAAGCTCCATTTTTACAAGGGGACGCGGTATACCCTGCAACGGCTTTTCGAACTCATCGACATGCGCGGCGTGTTGACCGAATGGTGGGAGGCTTCGGGCGATCCGGATTTCCACCCATACGAATTCGACATCGACGTGGACATCTCACGGCCCATCGACGAGGACTTCTACGGCCGTACCCTGAACCTGATTGCCGCGCTCAAAAACCTGCGCAGTCATCTTCGCCGCGCGCGGTTTTTCCTCACCAGCAGGGGAAAGTCGCCGTACATCGGCGGTTCCACCCTGCAGGCGCAAAGCTATACGGTCTACCCGTACCACACGGTCGGCGGGATCGAGCCGCTTCCTGCCGTGGCGCATTTCGGCGGCGTGCTTATTACCGATTCCACTTTCGAAGTGTATCCGTTGGAGAATTGAAATGGCAGAGGCAGCGACGCAACGTTACGGCACCCTGATCACCAACATCGGCACCCGCATTATCGCCTCGGCCTTGGCGACAGGGGTGAAGCTTGGCGTCACCCACGTCGCCCTGGGCGATGGCGGCGGGTACGAATACTATCCTTCGGCCAGCCAGGAGGACATCCGGAATCAGGTCTATATTGGTGATATCAACGCGATTGACACAGACCCTTTGAACCCAAGCTGGCTGGTGGTCGAAATGTCCATTCCCGGAAATATCGGCGGCTGGTGGATTCGCGAGGCCGCGCTTCGAACCGACGACGGCACTACCATAGCTGTCGCTTCCGTCCCCACCCATTACAAACCGGTCCTGTCCGATGGCGCGTCGGTGTCGACCAATTACCGGCTAGTTTTCGAAGTTTCAAACACTGCCGCTATTACTTTGAAAATCGACCCTTCGATCTCTATGGCAACCAAGGAGTATGTGGACCTCACCGTCAACAACCACGCGAAGCAGACCAACGTCCACGGCGGGACGTATGAGCGCACCCCGAATAGATTGGCCCACCGAAATGGTGACGGTCGTATTCAGGTTGGCGAACCGGTCCATGACTTTGATGCGACGACCCGAAAATATGTCGACGCGACCATCGCGGCAAAATTGACCGCATTTCAGTCTACCTGGGATCGTTTACAAGAGGAAATGAAGCAACAGGTGGAGGACATCAAGAAAAGTTCTGGCATCGAGGTGGGTGACATATTCCTCAAGGCGCAAAGCCCTTCGGAATTGAAAAAGGGGTGGTATTTGTGCGATGGCGGCGCGATGGCCCTATCCTCTCCGCAGGGACAGGCATTGGCGGGACTGTCGGCGGATTTCAAGGCGCGTTGGAATATCGTCGTGAGCGGGAACAGTATCACACGGCCCAACTGGTTTGCGAGCGATGGTCGTGGGGTATTCCCGCGCGCGGTGGACGGGCGAACGCGGCACGTTGGCACAATTGAATTGGATCAATTCCAAGGGCATGGTCACGACCTGCGGAATGGTGGGGCAAGCGTGAGGGCCGGGGCGTCGCGCGAAATTCCTAATTTGACCAATCAAAGAGTCCCTGGCGGAACCGGTGCGGGCTGGCAGGCGATGGACATAATCACCGACGGCAATAATGGCGATCCCCGTATCGGCGATGAAACGCGTCCTCTCAACGTCGGCATGACGCCGGCAATTTACCTTGGCGTATAGCATCCATAGGAGCCGCTATGTCCGACACGCCAGAAGTACCTTTTGATGTGCCTATCAATATGCGCGCCGCACGCATCAAAGACGAACACCTGGCCACCATCGGCGACGTGAAGGAACACGTGCGTGAGGTCAACGAAACCGCTGCGGACATGACCGAGAAACTTCGGCAAAAGTCCGATGTCGGTCACGGTCATGGTCTCGCGGATGTGGCGACACTCGTCGATGCGCTCAAAGGGAAGGCTGCATCAAATGACCCACGCCTCACGGATGAACGCACGCCCACTCCCCATGCCGAGGGCCACGGCCTCCTCGGAGGCGACCCAATCCATCCAGAAGATATCGGCGCACTGCGTCCGCCTTCTGGCGATGGCAAACGCTACCTCGCCTCCGGTAGCGGCTGGGTAGAGTATGTAGAGCCGGATTTCGAAGGTGAGGTTATGGTCCTCTCCGACCACGCGCGCCTCAAAAATCGGGACGCCGCAGACTCGCACCCGCAATCAGCCATTCAACATCTCGAAACAGATCTGGCGGCTATTGACGCTGACATTGCCGCCTTGACAACGGCAGTGAATGGCAAAGCTCCTGCCGTACACGTTCACACTACCTCTCAAGTGGAAGGGTTGGATAATGCTTTGGCCGCGAAGTCACCAACAGTACACGGCCACATTATAGGTAACATCACCGGCTTGCAAAGTGCCCTAGATACCTTAGCTCTCCGTGGAGGATTCAACGGCAGTTCCCATAGAAACAAAGACACCACAATTACAATTGACCGAACTGGCTGGTATCACGCGTCAATCCTCGGTGGTGGCGGAGGGGGCGGTAGAGGTGGTATTTTAACTAGCACCAAGGCTGTGGGCGGCAGTGGAGGCCAGCTAGGCGGCGACTCCACGCTTGAATACACATACCATTGGAGAGACGGCACCACAACGCCGCAAATTCTTGTGGCATACGGTGGCCCCGGCGGCGGTGGTGGTGGCGCAGGCGCTGGTGGTGGTGGTGGTGGCGCAGGATATGTTACCAGCGAGTGGATTTTCGCGAAGGCTGGCGATATATGGGTCTTTAAATGTGGGTTAGGGGGAGCAGGCGGCGGCGCTGAAACCGCTTCAGAAAACGGTGGCGATGGTGCTATGCCAAATTACACCAATTTATCATCCACCCATGGTCGTGGTGGTATGCGTGGCATGCCAGGGTATGGGGGTAGGCTAGGCAGTGCTGGCACCCCACCATTCTATAACTTTGTCAAGAACTCATACTCCGGTGGTAACGGTGGCACAGGAGG
>JAJPXZ010000170.1:29310-34895 GCA_021205245.1 Planctomycetaceae bacterium | reverse complement strand
GTTGCGACTTTATTGCTGACATTAAGTGTGTCATAGCGAAGGCAGTTGGCGTTGACCCCGGCCGAACCGCCCGTCTTTTGCCCGGATGAGTGTCCGCACGCCGGGGTGACGGCGGTGGCGGTTGTAGCGTGGTTTACCATTCTGCAGTGGTTGCTACGACTGACAGTTCAACCTCCCCCATCGTCACCCCGGCGTCACCACATCCAACCGGGCGGAAAGCGGGCGGTTCGGCCGGGGTCCACGGGGCTTACCTTGGCTATGGAAGAAATTTGAACAGAAACGCAAGGAGAGAGAAAAATGGATTACGATTTGGTGAAGGGGAATTTTGAAAAACACGGCTTTACCACGCGATTGTTCGCCACCGGTGCCGAGGCGTCGGATTATTTCGCCGCACAGTACACCGGGCGCGCCATTGGCTTTGGCGGCAGCATGACGCTGCGGCAAATCGGCCTGCACGAAAAATTGTCGGTGAACAACGCCGTGGTCTGGCACCATCAGCCGCCCGGCGACGAAATTCGCCGTCTCGCCAGTTCTACCCGGGTTTACTTTACCTCGGCCAATGCCGTCAGCATGACGGGCGAAATCGTCAACATCGACGGGGTCGGCAACCGCCTCGCGAATACGCTATACGGACCGGAAGAAGTCTATTTTATCGTTGGTCGCAACAAGATTGTCCCCGACCTCCCCGAAGCCATGCACCGCGCCCGCAATGTCGCCGCGCCGCAGAACGCGAAGCGGATAGGGGTGAAAACACCCTGTGCCGTCAAGGCCGACAAGTGTTATAATTGTAACAGTCCTGAACGCATCTGTCGGGCGACCCTAATCTTGGATCGTGCACCCACCGGTAAGCCGAGCACAATTGTCTTTATCGACGAAGACCTCGGTATGTAGCAGGTGTGGGCGGCTCGTTCAGTTCTTGTCCCCGCCGCAGTTGAGCGCCCCCGACCGTAGCCATTCGGCGACGTCCTCCCTGCCGTCGGCAAGGGCGTAGTGCAGGATGGTGCGGCCCTCCGCGTCGGTGCCGTCCAGGCCGATGGGGGCCGATGCCAGCCATTCGGCCACAGCCACCGGCACTTCTCCCCCCACCTTCTCGACAGCTACCTCCAGCGCTTCCAACCCCTCCAGCCCGTCAACCATGGCGAGGCAGGAGGGGAAGCGATCGTCCGGGTTGGTCGCGAGGGCGCGACGCAGCGCCGGAACGGCTTCCGCATGGATGCCTGACGGAATAGCAAAGGACTCCCGAGCCCCACGATGGGTCAGGTGGGTGGGGTCGGCGTCGGCGAAGGGGGTCTTGCCCGAGACCATCTCGCAAAAGACCACCGCGAGGGCAAATTGATCCGACGCGGCCCGGTGCGGTTTCCCTTCCCACAGTTCGGGAGCCATATAGAGCCGCGCCTCGATGGTGTCGGGCGTGTCGAACCCGGCCCGGTGCATCGAATGGCGGATGTCGGCGGTCACACCGAAGTTGCGGACCACCACTTCGCCGGACACGGTATAAACAATATTGTGGGGCCGCACGTCCCGGTGCAGTACCCCGGCCGCGTGGGCGTGGTCGAGGGCATCGGCCGCCTCACGGCAGAGACGCAATGATTCTTCATACGGTATGCGACCGCCCGGCAGGTGCTGCCTGTGCTCGGTCAGGTCTTCGCCCGCCGCCAGGTCCATGACCAGAACGCAGTCGTCGCCGTCTTGGAGAAGATCGCGAATGGGGAGGATATGGGGGTGACGGAGCCGCCGTACCGCCTCGACCGTCTCCCGCATCCGGCCGGTCTCTGCGACCGAACCGGCGATCTGCGGCGGCAGAAAGCGGAGTACCGCGTCGGTCCCCCGGGTGGGGTCGACGGGGGCCAAGTCACGCGCCAGCCATATTTCGGCAGTTGGTTCCAACACAATGGCTTCACGCAATTCGTATCGGTCGGCGATCCGCAGGCCGGGACGGTGGTCCTGGATGACGCGGGTCTGTGGCTGGTCGTCAAATCCTTGGTAGAACGAAGGAGCGCCGGGTGGCCCGGAATGGCCAGTCGGGACGGGGGAGGCGGCTTCGGCTGGGCAGCCGCATTCCGGACAGGCCGGGTCTGTGTCGGGAAAATCTTTCCCACAGTCGGGGCATAGGAGCTGGGGCATGGCATCCTCCCTCTCTGGTTCTCTCTCGTGGACAAAGCCACATCGCCGCCCAAAGCGCTAAGAAACGGTTGACATCCGTGAGCGGCAGGGTACGCTATCTTACGGGCATTTCACTAATTCCACACATTTTGATTACCATTTTACGGTCGACGTCCGTAACTGTAACCCGGTGTCGAGGGGTATTTTCGGGTATTCTGGGCCATACCGCAAGATATTCCCGATTCGGCCTGGAAAAATAGTTGCGCCTCACGTCCACCGGGAGGGACCATGCCTCTCTTACGATGTACCGATTGCGGCAGAAAATTTTCATCCCGTCTGGCCGAGTGTCCGACCTGCGGGATGATAGCCGATCACGCAATACCATATGAATCCTCAGCCGATGCCACCGGCGAGTTTGTTCCTCCCGCCACGCCCGCCCGACACCCCACCGGTGTGATTATCCGGGGCTGGCAGCCGGGGATGCGCTTTGGGGAAAAGTATCTGCTGGAAGAAAAGCTCGATCTGTCCTCCCTCGGTGAGGTTTGGAAGGCGCGCGATACCACCGCCCCGGAGGGCGTCAACGCGGTGGCGTTGCATTTGCTCCCGCCCGAAATCGCCGAAAACGCCCAAGAAACATCCCGCATCAGCGGCCAACTCGGCCAGACCAACGCCCTGTCCCACGACCGTATCGCCGCCTACCTGGGGTTGGTTCAGGACAAGGGCGAAAGCGCGCTGGTGCAGGAACTGGCGCTGGGGGTGGATTTGGGGCGCTACCGGCGCGAATGGGTTGCCAAGCACGGCTCCTTCGCGGTATCGGAGGCGCTCAGGCTGTGCGGTGAAATCGCCGACGGCCTCGATTTCGCCCATGCGCTCGGGGTCATGCACAGCGATCTCAAGCCGGAAAACATTGTCGTCGACACCAATGGCGATATCAAGATTTTCGGCTTCGGCCTTACCGCCGCCATCCGGTCTTCCTTGGCGCGGATTCGCGACAAGGCGGGCGATGACGCCGGCGTGTGGCCCTATCTGGCTCCCGAAGTATGGGACCACGCCACGCCGACGCGGCAGTCCGATGAGTATTCCCTGGCGGCTCTGTTCTACGAACTCGTCTCGGGCTACCCGCCGTTTGTCTCGGAGGATCCGGCGATTCTGCGGGAGTGCGTTCAGAATGGTACGCCCGATTCGCTGTCGCAACTGACGCCAGAACAAAATCTAGCGCTCTTTCGCGGCCTCTCCAAGTATCCGGAGGATCGGTTCACCACCTGCCGCGACCTGGTCGATGCGCTGGCAGGCGTTCGCACCGCCACCGCCGCTCCGGTCAAGGAGCCGTCGCCACGCGCTGTCCCGGTAGTGGCTCCGCCGCCTCCGGCTCCGTCCCTGCCGAACTCATCCGAAGAGACGGTGGAGTTAGCCGAATCGCCCGCGCCGCCCCCTCCCGGTCCCTACGCTTCACCCAGGCGCTCCACGCGGCGGGAGTCGGAAATTCTTGCAGCGCGCGAGATACAGGAACGCCGCCGATCCAGCCGTGATTCGGGTGGCGAAGGGTACCCGGATAACGCCGGGATAACGGACGCAAAAACGGAGTCCGGCAGGAACAATTGGGAGGACGTCGAAGCGGTGGAGGAAAAGAAGCGCAGCTCGGTCCGCTGGGGCGGTGTCGTGCTGGTGGCTCTGCTCCTTGTTGGAATCGCTGTTGCGGCGATATACGACCACCGCGAACGGGTCAAGGCCCGCCAAGCCGACGAGGCGGACCGCGCCGCCCGGCTGGAAGCGATAGCCCCCACGCCCGCGCCTCCGCCCCGTCCGGTCGAACCGCCTGCTCCGCCTCCGCCGGTGGGACGGGATGCCGCTGCGGTCCGTTCAACAGTCAATGCTTCCCCCCCGAATCCGACTCCGCCGGTGCCATCGCCAACGCCTGCACCTTCGCCTGCGCCAACCGCTTCGCAAGCGGTTGCAGCGGAAACGACGAGAGCGGTACCGACTGCGGCCGAACGCTGGCTGGCCCAACAAAACATCGGTTTTAGCGAGAGAGACGCCGAGGGAGCGACCCTTCTCCACCGTCTCGCTACTGTGGACCCTGCCCAGGCCGAGGCCGTTCTGGCGTTGTTCCCCGATGACGGGGTCGACGTGGATGCGGTGGACGATTTGCAGGAGACGCCGCTCCATAAGGCGATGTATTTCAATAACGCGGCCCTGGCCCGCTGGCTCCTGGGCCGTGGCGCGAAGCTGGATGCGGAGAATTGGGAAGGCAACACGCCGGTCGAGGTGGCGGTGGCTGTCGAGAGCGTCCCGGCGCTGGAAACGTTACTGGAAAACGGCGCAAACGTCGACCAGCCGGACGAACGGGGCGAGACCCTTCTGCATCACGCCATCCGCGACAACAGCGCCGCCGTTGTCGCCGCGCTGCTGCACCGGGGGGCCAATCTTGAGGCTCGCGATCGGTTGGGACGGACCTCGCTCCTGCTCGCTTCGGCCTTGGCCCGGAACCGCATTGTCGACGATCTGCTGACGGCCGGAGCCGATGTCTCGGCCCGTAACACTAACGGCCGCAACGCAGCCCACCTCGCCGCCATGTCGGGTGGGTTGAACACGCTTCGGGCGGTGGTTGAGGCGGGGGCCGATCCGTCCCTCGCCGACGCGGACGGCAAGACGCCGCTGGATCTGGCCCGCGACCAACTCGAACGGTATCAGGCCACCAGGGACGGGTCGGTCCGCGACGCCGCCGTGGGCGATCCCGAGCGGCGCGTCCGTTCCTTAACCGCCATTGTCGAATGGTTGCGGCAGCAGGGTGCGGAGTAGTGGCAGGGACGTAAAGCGATGTAAGAAACTTTGAAGCGCTTAAGGAGGGGACGGCATGTCTTACTTTTGCGGCAGGTGCGGGAGCCGAAACGGCCAACCGGGCGCATGCGGCATCTGCGGGACGCCGTTGGTGGCGACAGCCGAGTCCGGCTACGATACGACCATCTTTGAATCCGGTTTTTCGATTCGGGAAGACCCCCAGGAACGTATGCTCCACCTGCTTCGGGAAGCATGGCGACGGGGCGAACCCGGCGTCGCCCAGGAGGACATGCTGAGGCGTGAACGGAAACGGCTGGGCCTGGACGACGGCCACTTCGCCGCCTTGGATTTGGTGGCGCGGGGCGAGTTGGGGCTTCTCGGCCAACCGGTCGGGACCGCTGTCGGGCTCGCCGTCCGGCTGGACAGCGCGGCGCGGCGCGGCGTTCCTTTCGTCGTCATCGTGCACGTTCAAAACCATTCGAAGCAGGACTTCCGGTCGGTCCGGGTGCGGCTGGTATCACCGTTTCTGCGTCAGCGTTCGGGCCTGGAGCCTTTTCCTCTCCCTACCGGAGGCATTGCCGAGGCCCGGGGAGAATATCTGGCCGAAGAGGTTTGCCCCGAAGGCGCGCCTGTCCGTCTCAGCGTCGAAGTCGAGGACCGATACGGCATTATAAGGGTATACCGCCCGGAGGACCGTATCAGCA
>JAJPXZ010000170.1:11647-29300 GCA_021205245.1 Planctomycetaceae bacterium | reverse complement strand
GGGCCGGCCATGATTATGTATTCCGCTGCAGGTGGCCTGCCCCGGGCGGATCTCGGCCACATCCCGAATGAGACAATTTCCGATCTGCGCCGTGGCGCGAATCGGGGCGTTGCGGTCCGGCTGGACATGGCAACCTTGGCAGGTTTACGGGCCGGACGGGATGGTACCACAGGATTAGTGCCGGTGGCGTTGCGGCTGGATCGGAAACGGAGCAGGCGACTGGAACCTGAATTGACGCTGCCGGCGGCATCCAATATGAACCCGCCGGTGGAAAGGGCTCTCTTCCACATCGAGGAAAACGGCCGCGCCCGGCGGGTGCATCTTTTGCCAAAAGGCAGCACAGTTTTCGGACGGCCGCTCGGTCCCGCCGACATGTGGCTGGGTATGTGGAACGAGGCGGGCGAGCCGGACATGGACCGTACCGGCAGAATTAGTAATCGCCACTTCGCCATCCGCTACGACGGATTGTTCTATATCCGCGACCTCGGCTCCGCCAACGGCGTGCGGGTCAACAACGAGTTGCTGGGCGATGCCTGGCGACCCCTGCTCCACCGGGACCGCATCGTCATCGCCCGAGGCGTCCTCACCCTTACCGTGCTCCTGGATATGATACCCGGTAACGGCACCGCTATGCCGGTGGGGGCGAATATGCGCCTGGTCAGGGACAAGGACGCGGTGGAGGAATACATTCTCCTGCCCCGGAACGTCGATATCGGGTCAGCCCCCGATTGCCCCCTGCGCCTCGAAAGCGCCACCGAACTGAACGCCAGGATCATCCACGACAACGGCCGCCTGTTCCTGATGGCGCTTGACGCGTCCGGCGACGTTTGTATCGACGGAAAGCCGCTTGCTCCGGCCGAGCCGTCGCTCCTGACCGATATGCAGTCCATTCGTATAGGGGGGGCCGGGGTGACGGTCAGTCTGGGATAAGGTCGTTTGTGCCATCGGCTTGACCATCCCTGTCGTGAAGGATATAGTTATAGGAGTCTTTTGAGACTTCTCTATTTCTCGCTGGATCGCCAGAGAGGCGATCCTGTTTTTTGATTGCAACGCAACCGTTGTATCGCCCCGTGTCCGCCCGGGTGCGGCTGGCCTCGGCCGCCGCGCCGCGATGTGGGGTTCACCGTCCGCACAGGAGAGAGCAGTGCAAGAATTGATGTCCGGCAATGAAGCCATCGCGCGCGGCGCCTGGGAGGCGGGGGTCACCGTCGCCTCGGGATACCCCGGCACCCCGTCGACGGAAATCCTCGAAAATACCGTCAAGTACAAGGACGATCTCTACTGCGAATGGGCGCCGAACGAAAAAGTCGCCTTCGAGGTCGCGGCCGGCGCGTCCCTGGCCGGGGCGCGTTCCTTCTGCACCATGAAGCACGTCGGCCTCAACGTTGCCGCCGACCCGCTCATGACCCTGGCGTATGTCGGGGTGGTCGGCGGCTTTGTCGCCGTCGTCGCCGACGACCCGGGCATGCACTCGTCGCAGAACGAGCAGGACACCCGCCAGTACGCCCGCTTTGCCAAGATCCCGATACTCGAGCCGTCCGACGCCCAGGAGGCGAAGGATTTTATGAAACGGGCCTTCGAGATATCCGAGCAATTCAACACCCCGGTCATCCTCCGCTCCACCACCCGCATCAGCCATGCGCGCAGTCTGGTGGAACTGAACGACCGGAAAAATGTCGAACGCACGCCGTTTGAAAAAAATCCGCCCCGCTTTGTCCCGATTCCCGCCTGGGGCCGGAAAATGCGCATCAAGGTGGAGGAACGGTTGCACGAAATGCGCGCCGCCTCGGAAATGTCCGATCTAAACCGCATCGAAATGGGCGGCGACGAATTCGGCGTCATCACCTCCAGTATCGCCTACCAATACGTGAAGGAGGTCTTCCCCGAAGCGAGCATCCTTAAGCTGGGTTGGACCTTCCCCTTCCCCGACTCCCTCATCCGCGAGTTCGCGACCAAGGTGAACCGCCTCCTCATCGTCGAGGAATTGGACGAGTTTATTGAAGAACACGTCCGCTCCCTCGGCATCACCTGCGAGGGTCGCAACCTCGTCCCCGGCATCGGCGAACTGTCGCCCGACCGCATGGAGACGGTGCGTGAGCGCGTTGTCGGCCGGGACAACACCCTGGTCGGTATCGGCAGCCTCGAGACGTCGGACCTGCCGGCGCGGCCGCCGGTCCTGTGCGCCGGCTGTCCGCACCGGGGCGTATTCACCGCTCTCGGGAAATTCAAGGACGTCATCGTCTGCGGCGACATCGGCTGTTACAGCCTCGGCGTCATGCCGCCCTTGTCCCGACTCGACACAATTCTCTGCATGGGTGGCGGCATTTCGGTTGCCCACGGCATGGCCAAGGCGGGCGAGCAAAAGAAAATCGTCGGCATGGTGGGCGATTCGACATTTTTCCATTCCGGCATCACCGGGCTTCTCGATGTCGCCTGGAACCGGTCGAATGTGGTCATCACCATCGTCGACAACCGCACCACCGCCATGACCGGCCACCAGGACCACCCCGGCACCGGCCGCACCCTGATGGGCGATCCGGCTCCGGCCGCGAGCATCGAAAAGCTGGTGGAGGCGTGTGGCATCACCCGTTGCCGCGTGGTCGACCCCTACGATATCGAGGGGACGGTGGCGGCGTTCCGGGAAGAAATGGAATCGCCCGAGCCGTCTGTCATCATCTCCCGCGCGCCGTGTCTGCTGGCAGAGCGGAAGACCCTTGGCAAGCCGTTCGAGGTGATTGTCGAGAACTGCAAAAAGTGCGGCGCTTGCCTGCGTATCGGCTGCCCGGCGCTGGAGGCTATCGACAAACAGCCCTTCGTCAACCCCGAAGCCTGCGTTGGCTGCGGCATCTGCAAGCAGATGTGCAAGTTCAACGCCATCCACCGCGACGAACTCGAGAGGGAACGGGCGTTGACATAAGGAGACGGGATGCGTGCGACAAGACAAGGTGACGAACTGATCATCGTCGTTGAAAAGGCCGATATGGCGGACTGGATGGTCGATCCATCTGTTAAATTAACGGTGACGTGCGACGGCGATAAGCTGACCGTGTCTCCGCTCAAACGGACGCCAAACGAGTTGGATGGTATACTGGACAGGGTCGTTGAACAGTATGGCGACGCGCTCAGGAAATTGGCGGAATAATGGAGATTATTTTCGTCACCATCGAGGAGGCGTTATACATTCACTCTCGCATGATTCGCGAGTATGGCGGGGAAGAGGGATTGCGCGACCGCATTCTTTTGGAATCCGCTATAACTGTGCCGCAGTCGGGGATGTTTGGTAAGTTTTTCCACACGGACCTGTACGAGATGGCCGCCGCGTATCTGTATCACCTTGTTAAGAACCATCCGTTTGTCGATGGCAATAAGCGTACTGGCGCGACTGTTGCCCTCGTTTTTTTAGCAGGTAATAGGATAACTCTAACTCTTACCCAAAAAGAGTTTTACGAAGTGGTATTAGAGGTTGCGGTCGGATCTATCGACAAGCCGGAATTAGCCGAAATTCTTCGCAAGCACGCCAAATCATTGGCTTAACTAGGAACCGAACCATGAGCATTGTAAATAGCGTCATCCTGACAGGCGTCGGCGGGCAGGGCATCCTGCTGGCATCCAACATTCTCGCCCGCGTCGCTCTTCTGACCGGACACGACGTCAAGACGAACGAGGTTCACGGCATGGCCCAGCGCGGCGGGTCGGTCGTTGCCGAAATTCGCTATGGCGCCAAGGTGCACTCGCCCCTCCTGTCGCCCCTTGGCGCGTGCGCGCTGGCGTCGCTGGAACAACTCGAAGCGCTTCGCTACGCGCATTTTCTCGCCCCGAGCGGGACGGCGGTGGTGTCGCGGCTGCGGCTTATCCCCACCACTGTTTCGTCCGGCATGGGCAAATATCCGGATGATATCGAGGAGCGGTTGATCAAGTCGTTCAAGAACTTGAAATATATCGATGCCGCCACCGCCGCCGAAAAGGCCGGCAACCCCAAGACGAATAATCTGGTGGTGCTGGGCGCGCTGTCCACCTGCCTCGACTTCCCCGAAGACCTGTGGGGCAAGGCAATCGCCGACTGCGTCAAACCGAAGTTCGTCGATATCAACATCACCGCCTTCACCCTTGGTCGCGAACTGGTGGCCTAGGGTGAGACTGGTCTTTTTCGGTTCAGGCGAATTCGGTGTCCCTACCCTCCAAGCTTTGGTCGAGGGTGGTCACGACATCCCGCTGGTGGTAAGCCAGCCCGACCGGCCCGCCGGACGGGGCGGCAAAACGCGGCCAACGCCACTCCGTGCCAGGGCGGAAGAATTGGGCCTCCTGGTTCACTGTCCGGAAAAACCCAACACACCGGAGTTCGCCGAGACGCTTCGGGGCATCGCACCGGAACTGGCGGTGGTGGTCGCCTACGGACATTTGATTAAACCGGTCCTGTTGTCGGTGCCGACGCACGGGTTCGTCAACCTTCACGCCTCGCTCCTGCCCGCTTTCCGGGGTGCCGCTCCGGTGCCGTGGGCAATCCTGACGGGCGAGACGGTGAGCGGCGCAAGCGTGTTCCAACTGGACGAAAAGTTTGACACCGGCGCGGTCATCGGCACGGCAAAATTGCCAATCGAACCGGACGATACCTCCGGCACGTACTTGGCCAAACTCGCGCCACACGGAGCCGCGTTGATGGCGCGGATGGTGAACGCTATCGCCGCCGGCACGGCTGTCCCGCAGGTGCAGGACGACTCCCGCGCCTCGGCCGCGCCAAAATTTACGAAAGAGGACGGCCGCATCGACTGGAGCCAGCCTTTTGCCGCAATCGAACGGCGGGTCAGGGCATTCCAACCGTGGCCGCTCGCTTTCACCACCCTCCAGACCGCCAAGGGCGAGGTCCGCGTCACCGTGCTGGAACTTCGCCGTGTCGACGCTGAACGTAGCGGCGCGCCGGGGACAATCCTTGCCGCCGACGCGAAGGCGGGACTGGTCATCGCCACCCAGGACGGCCCGGCCCGATTGGTACGCATTCAGCCCGAGGGCAAACGCGCCATGGCTGATACGGATTTTTTGAGAGGAAGCAGGATAGAAACATGAGCACCGTCACCACCCCCGTGTATCCCGACCGGCACGTCCTGAACGCGCTCGAGTCCACCGGATTTACCCATAAGCCAGAAGACTGGACCGCCCGCCTCGACGCCATCACCGACTCCGACGTCCATGACGAATTGAAACGCGGCCCGCGTTTTACCATCGACCGCCTGATGACCCTGCTCAGTCCGGCCGCATCGAGCCAGCTCGAAGCATTGGCCCAGGCAGCCCACCGATTGACCCGGCAACGCTTCGGCAATGCGGTGTCGCTGTTTGCGCCGCTGTACGTGTCGAATTTCTGCGTCAACCGCTGCCGATACTGCGGCTTCAACGCCGGTCATCCGCACCGCAGAAAACGGCTGAGCCTCGACGAAGCCATGGGCGAAGCCGAGATCATCGCCGGGGAAGGATTCCGCGATATTTTGCTGGTCTCGGGAGAGGACCCCAACGCGGTCGGCCTTGAGTATTTGTCGGAACTCGCCCGGCGGCTGCGGCAGGGCAACCTCTTCTCCACTGTCGGCATCGAAATCCACGTCCAGGATCGCGACGGCTACGCGCGCTTGTTCGAGGCGGGTATCGACGGCGTGACGATTTTTCAGGAGACATACGAAAAAACCTCGTATGCGAGCTGGCATCCGGGCGGACCGAAATCGGTATACGAGCACCGCATCTGCGCGTCCGAAGCGGCGGCGGCGGCGGGTATGCGCCGTATCGGCCTCGGCGTCCTGTTGGGATTGGAGGATTGGCGCTTCGACACAATCGCCATGGCTGTGCACGCCGATGCGGTGGCGAAGAACTACTGGCGGGCGCGGACATCGTTTTCGTTCCCGCGCATTCGTCCGGCGGAAAACGGCCATGTCGGCGATTTCCCCCACCTCGTGACCGACCGCGACCTCACCCAGATGATGACGGCCTTGCGGCTATGTTTCCCCGATTCAGGCATGACCCTGTCGACCCGCGAGACGCCGGCTCTCCGTGACAACCTCATCCCGCTTGGCGTCACGACAATATCGGCTGGCTCGAAGACCAACCCCGGCGGCTATGGCGAAGCCGACGATGCAACCGAACAGTTTGCCGTCTCGGATGAACGCTCGGCTGCCGAAATGGCCGACGTGCTCCGCCGTCTCGGCTACGACCCGGTCTGGAAGGACTGGGATGCGGGCTTCCAGGGCTAACGGTGGCGACGCCGCGCTTTCTCGAACGGGCGCTGTTCTTCTGCGGCCTGCTGGCTGCGGGAAGGGAAGAGCTCGCGGCCGGAGCCGACGCGCTGGAACGTGAATTCGGTCCGGCCCGCTGCGGCAGTCCGGTGTGGCGGTTCGATAACACCGACTACTATCTCGACGAACTCGGCCCCCAACCGGTCCGGGCCTTCCTAGCGTGGGAAGGCGAGGTCGACACCACCGATCTCGCCCGGCGTAAACTCCTGACAAATGCGATGGAAATCGACCTCGCCGCGCGGTTTGGCGGTCCGCTGACGCGGCCGGTCAACCTTGATCCGGGGTACCTGACCCTTGCCAAAGTGGTACTGGCCAGCGCGAAAAACTATGCCCATCGCATCCATCTGCGCGACGGCATCTTTGCCGAAGTGACATTGCAATACCGGGGCGGTGCACTCCGCACCCTGCCGTGGACCTTCCCTGATTACGGGTCGGGCCGGTACGACAGGTTTTTTCTGGAGCTGCGCCAGACACTGGCCTAGTGGAGTTGGACATGGGGATGGAAATTGAAGCAAAGATAAAGGTGGCTGACCTGCAGCCGATTGCGGAAAAACTGCGACGCCTTGGTGCGACAGAAGAGGGAACGGTCCTGGAACGGAACTGGGTCCTGGACAGTGACGACGACCGTCTGAAGGGCTGGGACGTCCTTCTCCGGATTCGCACCACCGGCGGCGATGAAGCGATACTGACGGTGAAACGACGCGGCGGTGATGGTGAATTCAAGACGCGGGAAGAGGTGGAATCGCGGGTCGATTCTGCCGACGTGCTATTGAAGCAGTTCGAAATGATCGGCTTCCGCACCGCATGGATATACGAGAAGAAGCGGTCGACCTGGCAGTGGCGCGATTGTGAAGTGGTCCTGGACGAATTGCCGGAGATCGGCTGCTTTGTCGAAATCGAAGGCGAGCCGGACGCCATCCGCCGTGTCGCCACCGACATTGGCCTCGACCCCGCCGATCACATCAACGACAACTATCTCGGCCTCTGGCAAAAACACCTGATGGCGCGCGGTGAAAGCGAACGGCACATGGTGTTCGCCTGACACTTTCTCCCATCCGTCACCCCGGCGTGGCGTCGTCAGATGCAGGATGTGGCGATTTCCCTACTCGCAACACACCCCATGTCGGAAACACGTCACCAGGTGATCGTTCACGAGTCCGGTGGCCTGCATATGCGCATACATAATGGTTGAGCCGACAAACTTGAACCCGAGACGCTTGAGTTCCTTTGACATCGCGTCCGATGCGGGACTTGTGGCCGGGATTTGATCCAGCCGCTTCCACTTGTTTACCACCTGACGGTTATCGACAAAACCCCATAAAAACTCCGAAAACGAACCGCGTTCCTCAACCACCCGCAAAAAAGCCTGCGCGTTGGTAATGGCTGCGGCAATCTTGAGCCGGTTCCGGACAATGCCGGCGTCGCCAAGAAGACGGGCCACGTCTTTCTCACCGAAGCGGGCAATCTTTTCGGGGTCGAATCCGGCAAAGGCTTTTCGATACGATTCACGCTTCCGCAAAATGGTTATCCACGACAAGCCGGCCTGCGCACCTTCGAGGATAAGAAATTCGAACATCTGGCCGTCGTCGTGGACCGGATTTCCCCATTCCTCGTCGTGATAGGCTGTGTACAAGGGGTCGTCGCCGCACCAGCCGCAACGAACAATCTCATCGGGTTTCTTTTTCGCCATTGGCCTGATCCTGAATGGAGAGAATATAGTTTTTCGATAAATAGATGGTAGAGATGTTATACAGGGGTGGATAAAAAAAGGGAAGCCCCTTCCGGGGGGGCGGAAGGGGCTCGGGACTTTGGCGCACGAATTCGGACCAAAATTCGATCAGAATGGGGGAACGCGCGCCTACCAACCCTGGGGGAGGCTGGTATCTGCACTATACTTCCGCCCACTTTTTTTGTCAACGCTTTTTCCACGATAAAAATTGATTTATTCCATTTGATTCTGTTAACCAATGACCAGCAACACCAGTCTTCCCTCTAGCGTATTTGGATTTAACAAGAGAACTCTCAATCGGGCTGACGCAGGCCATCCTTTTACTACGGAAGCCACATTCCGGTCCAGCGTCACGCCTCCTTTTTTCCGCATCCATGGCAGCCACGGCCGAATCCTGCAAACCCCGGGTTTTACATTGAAAATAAAACGGATTCCCGTAAACTATCGTGTGTTCCGTCTGTACGGACGCCGTTCGCGGCGTTTTTTTTGTTGGCTTCCTACTATCTCTTCCAAACGTCAAGAGGGCCTGCCGTGTCAATGGATCTGTTTCGTAGAAAACAAAAACTCATCTTCTGGATCGTGACCATCATCATCGTCCCTTCCTTCGTTCTGGTCTGGGGCATCGGCGGCATGGGCGACAACCGCGCCGGCGGCGACTTCCAGGTCGGCTCGGTGAGTGGTAAGTCGGTCAGTTGGGCCGAATTCGAGGCGTTCCAGAAGCGGTTGCGTGCCGCCCTCGGCGGCATTCCGCTCCAGTTCGCGGCCGCGCCCGGCGCCGGCACTCAGGCGGAAGAGATTTACAAGTACCTCTTCGCCTATCAGGTGCTCCAGGACGCCGAACGCGCCGGCATCCGCGCCTCCGATCTTCAGGTCGGCACCTATCTCGACAATGCCCACCCCACTGTCTCGCAAGCCGTCCGCGCCGATGATCCGCAATCACGCGAACGCGCTGTCGACGAGGTGTGCCGCCAGATGCAGATTTCCCGCGCCGAATTCGTGCGCGGCCTGCGCGAATGGCAGACCATTGGCAATTACCTCGACGCCGATGCCAACCTCACCGCCGTCAACGACGAGACAGTCTATTCCTTCTACTCTCTCAACAAAAGCCAGTTGATGGTGAAGCGCATCCGCTTTGTCGAATCCGACGGGGTCAAGGAAGAGGCCAAAGCGGCAATCATGAACAAGCCGGAAGAGGAACTCCAGGAAGAGGTCCGCGCCCACATCGCCGCCAACGCCGACCAGCTCCGCTACCGCGAGCCGGCGCGCTGGCGTTTCGCCTATGTCTTTTCCCCGAACGTCCCGGCCGACTCGGTCCGTCAGCCCACCGAAGCCGAGATCCGCGACGCCTACGAGCAAGGCAAGACCCAGCGCTATAACGACGCGCCGCTGTCCGAAGTTCGCGACCGCATCAGCGCCGAACTCGTCCAGCAGGAGGTCGACCGCCAGACCATCCGCAATTTCAGCGTCGACATTGACCCGCAATTGCGCGGTCAAGGAGCCGAACTGAGCCTGGCCGAACTGACCAACCTCACCCCACTCGTCAAATACAACGTCACCGCCCAGGATACCGGGCCGGAGCCGATACCTGCCGCCGATGTGGTCCGCGCCCTGCCGGGCGGCGTCACCATGATGATGCAGCAGCTCCTGGACAGCATCGAAATGGCGCCTGTCGCCATCCGCGATCGCACCATTGAAGAGTGGAAAAGCGGCTGGGATATGGCCGGACGCCCGTTCAAGGCCGAGGGCGGCTTCTACCGCCTGCGTCTCCTCGACTACGTCCCGTCCACCCCCGCCAACCTTGACGCACCCGATGGCGGCATCGCGCCCGAGTATTACGAAAAAGCCATCGAAGACATGGTCGGCGCCCGCGCCGAAGAAATCATCATGGAAGAGTCCCGGAAGATGGAAGAACGGCTGCGCGACTACTTCGCCGCGAAAGAGCGGGGCGAGCCGGTCCCGGACGAGGATTTGGCGCGCGAATTCGAAGCCATGCCTGTCGACACCATCAGCTATCTGCAAATCGCCGATACGATGTACGAACTCGGCCGTCTCCCCATCGGCGACATGATGGGCCCCACGCCCTTCCGCGATCCCGCCACCGGCGAGGTCGGCCAGGAACTGGTGGTGGTTGTCGACCGCCGCGTGCCGTCGCGGGCCACCTTCAACGCCGAGCCGGAAGAGGTCAAGGGTACCTTCCGCCAGATCGCCCAGGCCAACTACCAGGGCAACTACGGTTTTACCTACAGCGTCAACGGACCGGCGGCGGTGATTCAGCCCAGCCCGGCCATCATGGCGGGATTGGCCGACCGCTACAACCGGGGCGAGCTGCGGGTCAACCCGGAGCTGTTGCGTGCGAGCGACGAAGGGTAATTGCATTGTCCAGGGCAGTTGCCGAGCGTTACAAATTGTAGTGGACTCGCTTGCGCCCTGTCCTGTATAATCGGTCAAACCTTTCCAGAGCGCCCACCCGTGGGAGTTGCGTCGGTCCACGAGATAAGGAGATACCATGTCAGCCGGAGGCGAACGCGTCTTTTTGTTACCTGGCGAATATCACGTCGCTCGGACCCCGTGCCATATGGCGACATTGCTGGGGAGCTGCGTGGCGGTCTGCCTGCGCCACGAGTCGAAGCCCTACGCGGCCATGAACCACTATCTCCTCGCCACCAACCCTGGCGGCGGCGATCCCGACAAGGGCCGCTATGGCGACACCTCTATCGAGACAATTATCTGGCTTATGAAAAAGCTGGATGAGAAGGGCAAAATCTCCGCCAAAATCTACGGCGGCGGCGCAGTGGTGGGACACCTGGGCACGACCACGGACATCGGCGGCAAGAACATCCAGATGGCCCGTTCCATGCTGAAGAAACACAACATTCCCATCGTTGCGGAAGACGTCGGCGGTACCAAGGGCCGGCGCATCTACTTCGACACCGCCAAAAACGAGGTGGTGGTCAAGGTTATCCAGAAAACCGAAGAAGGCGCGCGCCTGGAAGAAAAGCGCCGCGACCTGGCATCCCGCAAGACCAAGGTTCTGGTCGTCGACGATTCCCCGCTTGTCCGCAAGATCCTCGTCCAGGCCATCAGCGGCACCAGGGATATGGAAGTGTGCGGCGAAGCCGGAGACGCGTTTGAGGCGCGCGATAAAATCCTCGAACTCGATCCCGATGTTATCAGCCTGGACATCATCATGCCGAAGCTTGACGGGCTGAAGTTCCTTAAGTCGTTGTCGCAGCATTATCCGAAGCCGGTCGTCATTTGTTCCACCATCGCCAAGGACCAATCGCAGGTCGCTGCCAAGGCGAAGGAATATGGCGCGGTGGATGTTATCGACAAGGACACACTGCACCTGTACAAGGGGCTTGCGGTGGTTCAGGAGGCCTATATTCCGAAGATTCGCCGTGCGGCCGGTAAGGTGGTGCGGAAGATGATGTTTAAGGATTAGGATGAGGCGTATCTAGTACACAAATCAAAGGCTCCTCACCGGAAAACGGGAGGAGCCTCTTTTTATAATCGGGAACTAGTCATTACACGTGATGACAGGGAATTTTAGAGGATATACTTCGACAAATCCTCGTTGCCGGCGATGCCTTCCAGCCTGCCTCGCACGGTGTCGCCAGTGATGACGATGTTTTTGCCGCGCAGGTCGGGCGCGTTGAACGACACATCCTCCAAAAGCTTTTCCATAATGGTGTGGAGTCGCCGCGCGCCGATGTCCTGGGTGGACTGATTGAGGTTGGCAGCGAACTCGGCCATCGCGTCCAGTGAGTCGGGCGCGAACTCCAGATCCACCCCTTCCGTCGCCATCAGCAAGCGATACTGCTTCGTCAGGGCGTTTTTCGGATGAGTGAGGATGCGCTTGAAATCCTCCCGGCTGAGCGGACTCAGCTCGACGCGAATCGGAAAACGACCCTGTAATTCGGGGATGAGATCCGACGGCTTGCGGCCGTGGAACGCCCCGGCGGCGATGAAGAGTATATGGTCGGTCTTCACCGGGCCGTACTTGGTGACGACTGTCGCGCCTTCGACAATGGGGAGGAGGTCCCGCTGCACGCCTTCACGGGAGACGTCGGGTCCGTCGCCCCGGTGCGAGCCGATGACCTTGTCGATTTCGTCAATAAAGATAATGCCGCCCTGCTCGGCCCGCTCGATGCCTTCGCGTTGAATCGAGTCGTCGTCCAGAAGCTTTTCCGCTTCCTCCTGCTGGAACATCGCCAGGGCTTCGGGGATGGTGATGCGGCGGGTCTTGCGCTTGCCCGGCATCATCTTTCCAAGCATCTCCTGCATTTCCATCGCCATTTCATCCGAGCCGACCGCGCCGAAAATACCGGACATCGGCGGCGGCGCGTTGACTTCGATCTCAATCTTCTTGTCGGCAAAGCCGCCGGCGCGGAGTTGCGCCCGCAGCTTCTCGCGGGTGCGGGAGTAGCGTTCGGCTGCCTGTTTACCTTCGTCTGTTTCGAAATCGGCTTCGGGGCGGGGGAGGAGGAAATCGAGAACCCGCTCCTCGGCCGCGTCGCGAGCCGAAGCGGCGACGCGTTGCATCGCCTCCGCCTGCACCTGGGCGATGCCGGCCTTCGCGATGTCACGAATCATGCTTTCGACATCGCGGCCGTGATAGCCGACCTCGGTGTATTTGCTTGCTTCGACCTTCAGGAAGGGCGCGCCCGTCATGTCGGCGAGGCGGCGGGCGATTTCAGTCTTGCCGACGCCGGTGGGGCCGATCATGATGATGTTCTTGGGCGTGACTTCGTTGCGCATCTCGGGGTCAATCTGCTGGCGGCGCCAGCGATTGCGGATAGCGATGGCGACCGCCTTTTTGGCGTCGTCTTGGCCGATGATGTATTCATTCAGCTTTTCGACAATGCGCGCCGGGGGCAGATCGTCCATCAGGGTTTTGACATGGGTATCGCTCATGTGCCTGGTAGTATCCTTTTTTTATGGATGTTCCACTCACCAATGATTGTCCCGCTCCGCCAGCGGCCTGCCGAAAATTTCGGCATAGACGAGCGCGTCCTGGGCTGCTTTGGGGTTGTTCCGGAGCGTGGTGACATACCTGTGTTCGGCCCGTCTCGACGAATAGAGCGCCTCGTCCGGAAGGGCGTCAAGCGTCCTGGCGACCAAAGACCGCGCCTTGGCCTGAGCCTGTGGCGCGGGAACGGGCTGCGCGTAGGTTTGCGCCACTGTTTGCTGGGTAGGACGGACCGGTTCCGGTCGTCGCGCCGGCGCGGCCGGCGTTTCCTCCTGGCCCGAAAGCCGCCGGATAACGTCTTCAAGGGTCATGGTTTTGCGTGGTTCACCGCGGGGCGCTTGTTCGAGCCGCTCCCGTTCAATCCGTTCCTCTTCCACGCGAACGTCGCGCTGGCTGGGAATGGGGGTTTGGGGCCTGGTCCCGTCCGCCCCGCTCGGGGGGCGGCGGCGGGGCTGGGCCGATTTCTTCGGCGGTTTGCCGCCGACGAGATCGATAAGCAGATCTGCAATAATATCAAGCATGGTGTACCTCTCGTTTACGCCCTCTTACGACTTGGGCGAGTTCGACTCCGAACCGGTGCCGCCGATGGCGGAACGCATGTCGGTGTCGGCCTTGATGTTGTTCATGCGGTAGTAGTCCATGATGCCGAGGTTGCCGGAGCGGAACGCTTCGGAAATCGCCAGGGGAATCTGCGACTCGGCTTCGACCACCTTGGCGCGCATTTCGAAAATGCGGGCTTCCTGCTCGGCTTGGCTGGCGCGGGCTTCGGCGGCACGCTTTTCGGCATCGGCCTGGGCGACCTGCTTCTTCGCCTGGGCGCGGTCGATTTCCAGCTTTGCGCCGACGTTCTCGCCGACATCGACGTCCGCGATGTCGATGGAGAGGATGTCGAAGGCGGTTCCGGCGTCAAGGCCCTTGGCGAGCACCGCCTTGGAGATGCGGTCGGGGTTTTCCAGCACCTGCTTGTAATCGACCGATGAACCGATGGCGGAGACGATGCCTTCGCCGACGCGGGCGATGATGGTCTCGTCGGTCGCACCGCCCACCAGCCGCTCGATATTGGTGCGGACGGTAACGCGCGCCTTGACCTTTAACTGGATGCCGTCCTGGGCCACGGCGTCGAGGGTGACCTTGCCGACGGTGGGGCTGGGGCAGTCGATGACCCGGGGGTCGACGGAGGTGTTGACCGCCTTAACGATGTCGCGGCCGGCGAGGTCGATGGCGCAGGCCTTGTCGAAGGGCAGGGGAATGTTGGCGCGGCTGGCGGAGATGAGACCGCGGACGACGTCCAGGACGTTGCCGCCCGCCAGGAGGTGCGCCGCGAGGCTCTGCGGTTCAATGGCGATGCCGGCCTGGTGGGCCATGATCAGCGCCTGCGAGAGGACGGGAACGTTACCCTTCGCCAGGTAGTGGGCTTCAAGGAAATCGCGGGAAATCCGCAGGCCGGCCTTGTGGGTGGTGATCATCGCGCTGACGATCATGGCCGAATTGACCTTACGGATAAACATGCCGACGAGATCGATAAAGCCGATCGGCACGCCGGAGGCACGCGCCTGCAGCCAGGTCCGGCCGAAAGAGAAAACGATAAAGAACATGGCCAAAACCAGCACCACCACCACCAGGGCGATAAGGCCCATGATGGATGTGGGTAGTTCAGAAAGGAAGTTGTTCATTGCGGATCTCCTGGATACGATTCAAAGACTCGGTGCGCGTGCCGCAGCCGAGATGATCATGTTCATTATGCGCTCGGGCGCTGTACCGCGACGACAATGCGGTTGGGGGCGGCCTCCCGCACCACAACATTGGTGCCTTCTTCGATATAAACGCCGTCCGTCACCACGTCCAACAGTTCGCCTGAATCAAGGCGGACCTTGCCGGCGGGGCGGAGCGTTGTTTCGGCCACGCCGGTCCTGCCGGTGAGGAGCTGCAAGCGGATGCGGGCCGATTCACGCGGTTCATCGCGGAGTAGTTCCGGATAAGGATTGTGTCCTCCCGGCTGCGATTCGGAAAGGAAAAAACGACCGATATAAGGGAGGTCTTCCCCGAACTTCGATATAAGAATAATCACCGCGACCGCCGCCACCATGCCGAGGAAGATAAGGAGCGTGAACGCGCCAACCTCCTGCCACATGAACTGGCTCATGTACTCGGAATTCCAGTCGGGGGTGAAGGCGAGGAGCAACCCGCCCAGCACACCGAGGATACCCAGCACACCCGCCACGCCGAAGCCGGGAATGACCATGATTTCCACCACCAGCAGGATGATGCCAAGCAGGAACATGGCAATCCCGAGCGGGCTGCCCCGGTCGTGCATCAGCAGGGTGGCGAAGAAGCATGCAAACCCGATGATGCCGATGGCGGCGGGGATGCCGCTCCCGGGCGCGTGGTATTCGGTTACCAGCCCGGCGACGCCCACGACCAGGAAAACGCCCAACAGCACCACCACCCACAGCGGCAGGCCGAGATCGGAGACACTGGGGATGAGCTTTTTCAAATCCAGTTCGCCGACCGGCACCTCCGGCCTGACGATTTCGTCCTGAGTAATGCCACGGGACGCGTAGAACGCATCGGCCGAATCGACCATCTCCGAGGCGACGCCGTACTCCACCGCCTGCGGCGCGGACAATTCGAGCAGCTTGCCGTCCGGCTTGATGATCTTCGTGTCGGCGATGCGGCGCGCGTCGCGGCCGAGATCGACGTTCTTCTCGAGCAGTTCCAGCTCGTGGCCGGTAAGATATTCCGCCGGTGCGTTGTGGAAAGTGACCTGGTAAAGAGAGGACGAACGGCTCACCATCGCCTCCATCACCGCCGCCGGGCGGTGGTGTTGGTGGGCGTATACCTTCATGATGGTGCGGATGTCGACCTCGATTTTTTCCGCCGTGCGGTCGTCCATCGCGCCGCCGCTGCCGGTCAGGGACATCTGCATGGGCTGGATGTCGCCGATACGGGCGGTGCGGGTCATGACGATTTCGCGGGCGGCGGAGGCGATCATCGCCGCGCCGGAGACAGCCTTATGGAGGACAAGGGAAACGACCGGCGTCTTGGCGTCAAAGATGCGCTTTGCCATTTCGTCGCAGACGTTGACAACGCCACCGGGGGAATCGATTTCCAGCACGACCAGGTGCGCGCCATCGGCGTCGGCTTTGTCGAGGGCGGCGTTAACCATGTCAGGCATGGTGGAAAACGGCTTGCCGGCGATTGCGCCCTTGACCGGGATGGCGACGACCTTGCCGACCCAATCGCCGGTGAACACCGGTACCGATTCGGTCTCGGCCAGCGGGACCGGCATGGGGGACGACGCCCCGGGTGCCATTTCGGACGCGGCAACGGCTTTTGCCAGCGGCAGGAGCAGGAGCAATAAACACATCGCCAGGCGGATGAGAGGCTGCTCCGTCTTAACGTGCAGAGACGTGGAATGCGGCAAGGGAATTCCTCCAGGGCGTTACAGAATATAATGGGCCACTATACAGTATGCCGGACACGGGGTCAACCGGCAGCGGTGGCCGCGACGGGCGCAGAATAGGTCGTTGTAAACAATGAATGAGTTTGGTCTGAGCGTATTGGTTTTTATCGGGCTAGGCCGCAACGCCATAGCATAGCTCATTCGTTCATAAAAACGCCTTCGTGGTGGCGCGCGTTTTCTTTTTTCGTTTAATTGAGATAGGGACCGCAATTACGTGTCATTTCCCGGCAATAATTCCTCCGTGACGGGAACGGCCGGCGGTCATTCAGATGAGGAGATCTACCATGGCTGGTAACGCGAAGGACCTAACGAATTCGACGTTTGATGACGCGGTGAGCACCGGCGTCACGCTTGTGGACTTTTGGGCGCCCTGGTGCCCGCCCTGTAAAATGCAGGGACCGATTGTCGAGAAACTGGCTGATTCATACAACGGCAAGGCGCTGGTCGCCAAGGTCAACGTTGATGAAGAAGGTGAAGCGGCGGGCAAATACGGCGTCGCGTCCATCCCCACCATCGTTGTCCTGAAGGACGGCAAGGAAGTGCAACGCTTTGTTGGGCTTCAACAAGAGCCGACTTTGGCCTCGGCACTGGACAGCCTGCTATAAGATTTGTATATGTAGAGTCGGAAATGGTTCCTCCATGATTGACTGAAAGGGTTCCCATGGCCGACATCCAAGAATTAACCGATGAAACCTTCGCTACCGGCGTAGCCAATGGGGTGGTTCTGGTCGATTTTTACGGTACCTACTGCCCGCCGTGCAAAATGCTTGAGCCGGTTATCGAACAGTTGGCACAAGACTTTTCGGGTCGGGCGACAATTGCCCGCATCAATGTGGACGACAACGCCGAGGCCGCTGTGGACAACATGGTGGAAGACATCCCCACCCTGGTATTTTTCAAGGACGGGGAGGCGGTGGCCCGGTTGTTTGGGGCGCAGAAGATGGAAACCCTGGCGGAAGAGCTAAACCATCTGCTGAAGTAGGGTTTTAGTAGAAAAAAACGATTATTAAAAAATGGGCGCGCTCGAAGGAGTGCGTCCAATTTTATGTATGGTGTGACCTTCTCACCGCACCCTCCCCCATACGTCACCCCGGCGTCCGGACCTCCACCAGCGCGAAAAACGGGCGGTTCGGCCGGAGTGACGTGTGGGAGCCAAAAAACGGCCCCCACAAAAAGATGTGCGGGGGGGTGTGTTAGCTGGGAGAGATGTTTTAGACCGG
>JAJPXZ010000170.1:0-11637 GCA_021205245.1 Planctomycetaceae bacterium | reverse complement strand
GGGTCCACGGGAAAAGACAATGAAGGCACCGAACTCAATGTTTGCCGTGCTGTGTTTTTCCTGTAATGACTGTATATCCCCGTGGACCCCGGCCGAACCGCCCGTTTTTTTCGCTGATGAACGAATGGACGCCGGAGTGACAATGGGGTAAGTATGCTTGTCAACCGTGAGGCATCCGTACTAGAGGCGCTGGAACAACGTTTGCTGATGCATGAGAGCTTATGGAAAAAACGTGAGGGGCGCGCCATCAAGGCTCGCCCCTCATTTTAATCGTGTACCATTATAGCCATACTACTTCGCGAGGGTACCGTTCCACGCGTCGATGTAAATCTGCTTCAATTCGGCGAAGGACGGGTAGCGCGGGTTGCCGCCGGTGCACTGGTCGTCGAACGCTTCTTCGCTCAGGCTGTCGAGCGCGTCCATGAACACCTTTTCGTCGATCTTGTTCCACGCCTTGATTGACGCCGGGACGCCGACCGAGGCCTTGAGCTTTTCGATGGCGGCGATAAGGTTGTCGACCTTTGCGTCCTTGGTCTTACCTTCGATGCCGAGGTAGTTGGCGATGCGGACAAAACGGTCGGTGATTTCCGGGTAGCGGTACTGGGAGAAGGCCGCCTGCTTACGGGGCGCGTCGGTCCGGTTGAAGTCCATGACGTAGGTTATGAGCATGGCGTTGGCCAAACCGTGCGGAATGTGGAAGCGGTTGCCCATCTTGTGCGCCATGGAGTGGCAGATGCCCAGGAACGAGTTGCCGAACGCCATGCCGGCCAGGGTCGCGGCATAATGCATCTTTTCCCGAGCAATTTCCACACCTTCGCCGCCGTTGTACGACGTCGGCAGGTATTCGAAAATCAGGCGCATGGCTTCAAGTCCTAAGCCGTCGGTAAACTCGTTCGCCATGATGTCGGTAAAGGCCTCGATGGCGTGACTGAGTGCGTCGATGCCGCCGAAAGTGACCTGGCTCTTCGGGAGATTGGCGACGAAGTCCGAGTCGACGATAGCCATGTACGGAGTCAGGGCGTAATCGGCGAGGGGGTATTTCTTGCCGGTGGAGTCGTCGGTGACGACGGCGAACGGCGTCGCTTCGGAGCCGGTGCCGGAGGTGGTGGTGATAGCCACCAGCTTCGACTTGCGGACGCCGGTTTCGGGAATGGCGTAGATACGCTTACGGATATCCATAAAGCGATTGGCCAAATCTTCGAACTTCAGGTCCGGGAATTCGTACATCGCCCACATGACCTTTGCCGCATCCATGGGCGAACCGCCGCCCAGGGCGATAATCACGTCGGGCTGGTATTCCCTGACCTTCTTGAGACCGTCGTAGATGGTCGACAGGGTGGGGTCGGGCTTCACTTCGGAGTACAACTGGTAGCCGATGCCCATCTTTTCGAGAATATCTGTCACCCGTTTGGCATAGCCCATGGACGCCAGCGGCGTGTCGGTGATGAGGAACGCGCGCTTGCATTCACCGAGATCGCTCAACGCAACAGGAAGACTGCCGGGACGGAAGTAAATTTTCGGCGGGACCCGGAACCATAGCATGTTGTATCTCCTCTCGGTGACGGTCTTGATGTTGACGAGGTGTTCGATATTGACGTTTTCGCTGACGGCATTGCCGCCCCAGCTTCCGCAGCCGAGCGTCAGGGACGGTTTCAGGCGGAAGTTAAACACATCGCCAATCGCGCCGAAGGAGGCGGGTTGGTTGATAAGAATACGGCCGACCAGCATCTTTTCGCCAAAGTACGCGACCCGGTCCTCGTTGTGTTCGCCGGTGAAGAGGAGCGCGGTGTGGCCCATGCCCTGGAAGGACAGCAGTTCAAACGCCTTGTCGCAGGCGTTCTTGAAATCACTGGCGCGGTACATGCCGAGAACGGGCGAGAGTTTTTCGTGCGCGAACGGTTCGTCGTGGTCGGTGCCTTCGACTTCGCCAATCAGTACCTTGGCGGTTTCGGGAACCTTGATACCGGCCATGTCGGCGATTTCGCAGGCGAGGTGACCGACGATGCCGGCGTTCAACTTGCCGTCCTTGACGATGGTGCTGCCGACCGCCGCGCGTTCCTTGTCATTGAGGATATAGGCGCCGCGATCCTTGAACTCCTTCTTGACCTTGTCGTAGACCGAGTCGACGACGATGACCGATTGCTCGGAAGCGCAAATCATGCCGTTGTCGAAGGTTTTACTGAGCAGGATCGAGTTGACCGCCATCTTGATGTCGGCTGTTTCGTCGATGACGGCGGGCGTGTTGCCCTGGCCGACGCCGATGGCCGGGTGACCGGACGAGTACGCCGCCTTGACCATGCCCGGGCCGCCTGTGGCGAGGATGAGGTTGACTTCCGGGTGGTTCATCAGGCGCTGCGACATCTCGATGGTTGGGGTGATGATGGAGCCGAGAATATTCTCGGGAGCGCCGTTTTCGACTGCCGCCCGGTGGACGACTTCCATTGCGGCGGAGGTGCATTTCGGAGCGGCCGGGTGGGGCGCGAAAATCAGCGCATTACGTGTCTTCAGGGCAAAGAGGGATTTCATGATGGCGGTGGACGTGGGGTTGGTGGTCGGCACGATGCCGGCGATAAGGCCAATGGGTTCGGCGATTTTGCGCATACCGCCGGAGGGATCCTCGGATATGACGCCGCAGGTTTTGGTGTTCATGTAGTTGTAGTAGCAGTATTCCGAGGCGAAATGGTTTTTGATGACCTTGTCTTCGACAATGCCTCTGCCGGTCTCTTCAACCGCCAATTTCGCCAGGGGAATGCGGGCTTTATTGGCCGCCAGGCAGGCAGCCTTGAAAATCTTGTCCACCTGTTCCTGGGTAAAGGTGGAATAAATCTTTTGCGCTTCACGAGCATTGGCGATGACTTCGTCCAGTTCTTCGATGTTTGTGGCCATATTCTTTGCCATTACACATTCTCCTTCACTTCCCGTTGCAGGGAATGAAATGTGGGAATAGGTTGCCCCCAGCCACGGTCGTGACGACCGCAGCATGCCTTGTGGGCGGAGGCTGGACCAGTCCATGGGAGGAAGGCCAACCTGCAATCAATAGATTGCCGGTGGCTCCAATAGGAGGCCCAGGATAGCTCCAAAAGACAATATGGAGTCTACCCAACAACACTAAAATGTCTTAGGGTTTTTGGCATGGCCATGCAAAAGAATTTTTTGTGAACTACTTTTTGAGGCGTTTAGGTACTGTACCATACGCATTGATAAAAGTCAAATGAATTTGAGGAAAAAAGTATCGATGGCCGGTAAAAAATTCTATTGACGAATCTACTGTGAATCTATTGTCGATGGTAATGTGAGGCGAAGTGTGGTTCTTGCTAGCCGAGGCACTCAATACATGCGTACGGGCTCATGGACCCGGCCGCGCCGCCGGTTTATGCCCTGGATGGACGTTCTGAATCCGAGGTGACGATGAGGTTCGGTAAGGCATTTTTATAGTACAGACGCGGCTCCAAACCGAAACGACCACGTTCATACGCCCGTCATTCCGGCGTGCGGACATCCACCGGGCGGGAAACGGGCGGTTGGACGGAAGCCACTGGAGTGTGCGTTTTCGGTGGAAGGCGTGGATAGAATCCAAATTGATGCATTAATAAGGCAGTGAAAAATCCGCAACGGCACGATACGCCATAATCACAAAAAACCGGGACCGCGCTGAACGCGGTCCCGGCAGTGTCTATGGTTCTTGTGTCCTATTTCTTCTATTCCGCGACAACAACCTGCATGGTCGGTTCGTAGAAGTTGGTCGACTCGCTCTTCGACACAGGGGTCTGGAGCTGGTCGCTGAGAAGATGCGCGGTAAAGCGCTTGTCGCCTTCGCCAGTCGCGCGGACGGTAATCTTCCACACCGCCGTCTGGCCCTTGCCCAGGACCGGAACCGGCTCGAAGCGAAGTTCCCGTTCGCTCGCCCTGACTACGGGCGTCGTGCCGGAACCGCTGACGTACTCCATGCCTTCGTCCAGGGTGACGCTGTACTGGAGGTTGGTGTCGGCGGACGAACCGGTGTTCGAGGCCGTGACCGTGTAGGTGACCATGCCGCCCAACTGGACCGGATCGCAGTTGTCCTGGAGCGAAGTGAGGACGCCGGCAACGCCACGCAGGTACAGGGTATGCTTGGCAGTCTTTGCATCGGCACAGCGGGCGCTCACGGAGAAGGTCGACATGACCGGGCCTTCACAGGCGGAGATGCCGTTCAGGCACAGGGTGCGCGATTCGCCCGGCATGATGCAGGCGATGTTCCACACCACCCGCTTTTTGTCGAACTTGCCGCCGTCGGAGATATTGGTGATCTTGAAGTCGCCGGCGATGGTCTGGACCACGCACACTTCGCGGGCGGGAGCGTCACCCTTGTTGGTGATCTGGATGCGGTACGGTATATCGGTGTTGATATAGCCATCCGCCGGGGCGGCTGCCGCGAGTTCCAGATTCGCCGCAATGACCTGCACGGTGTCGGTCGCTTCGCCGGTGCAATCACGGTCGGCGGTGATGACTGCCGTGTTCGAGTAGACGCCGGGCTGGAGGGCGCGAAGCGGAACGATAATCGTCTTCTGGCCCTTGACCGGCAGGGTGCCGATGGGGATGTTGAGGCTGGTCTTGCCGTCCATCGTCACCAGGCCCGCAGGCAGGTCATTGGTGATAACGGTGGTGGTGGCGACGCCGGAGCCGACATTGTAGGCGGTCAGCTTCATGGGGATCTGGTCGCAGAGTTCGGCGACATCGGGAAGCTGCATACCGACGTCGACGTTGCACTTCACCACGCGCACCGCCAGCGGCAGCGGCATTTCGTAGCAGATCTTGGCGCGGCTGGTCGTGACCATGCAGCCGACTTTGAGCGGACGGCCGGTGATGCTGATACGCTTGGCCGTCTTCGCCGGGATAGTGCCGAGATTCCAGAACAGTTTGCCCGAATCGTCCCTGCTGGTGGGTTCGGGGTCGATGGACTGGAGCTCGAAGTCTTCGGGCAGGACATCGTCAAGGTTGACCGCGATCATGTCCATGGCCGAACGGTTGGAAATCTGGATTTGATAGGTAAAGGTGTCGCCGAGGATGACTTCGCTCGGTCCCTGCTTTTCCAGAAGAATGATGGCGGAAGTGGGCACGCCACAGGGTCCGGGGAAGCCGCACCACGAATAGAGGTTCCCCTTTACCTCCTGGTAATTGACTCCAGCCATGGCTTGCGCGGTATCGGCCGCACTCGCCGGCGCGGCGATAACCCCCAGCGCCAGCGCGATGGCTAGAAGAATGCCTCCCAACGATCGTTTCATGAGATTCTCTCCTCCCAAAAGAAATTTGTAGAGCAGGGTGCGGTTTTTACATCGGTCCCCAAACCGGCCGCAACCTACCAAAGAAAACATTCCATAATGTCCACATAATGCCGTCCGCCATCGTGGCGGACAGGGGCGATAACAATCGCTCTGCCCCATAATCGGAATCCACACAGCCGATGTCAAGTCAAGCCCAACGCGGAATTTGTTCACTAGCGGTTTAATCCGCGTAAATCGGAGGGGTAACGTCCCACCCCCGCGACGATTGCGGATAATGCCATTTTCTCCGGATTTTTCGGCTTATTCTCCATTTTGATTCAAGATTTACGCGGTTGTCGACGACGCCGACCCCCTCTAAAACGCGAAACCGAAGCGCACGCCGATAAAGTCGCCCCTGCGTTTGTCAGCCAGGGTGCCGTCTCGCGTTCGCCGTCCCCATTCGTGTCCATACTCGGCAACGACAAACATGCCGGACGTGAATGTATAGCGGATATTGAACGCCAGCTTGTAGAAGTCCTGCTTCACCGTCTCACGGGGCGCGGCATTATCGATATGCAGGCCCTCGACCATCGCGCCGACCCGCCAGCCGTCTCCGAATTCCCGGCCCGCGCCGAGCTGCCAGGTATCGGTTGTGTAGCCGTCGGTGAAGTTCCAGTCCACACCGCGCTGATATTCGCCAAACACCCGCCACGGGCCGCGCCGGTAATCGAAGCCGAGCGACACGGCATAGGCGGTGCTGACTCCTTCGGTCCCGGTGTGGTCGGCAATGTCGAGCCGATTGCCAATGCGCGCCATGGCGTGGGAACGCAAGGCCATCGCGGACAATTGCAGCGTCAGCTCCTCAAACGGCTGCCACCACACCCGCGCCGCCGCGCCTATTCTTCCCGGGCTTTTGCCGTCATCGCGGCCCAAGCGGTCGCGGAATTCGAAATCGTCGGGTTGGAACGCGGCCACCTCCACCTTCCAGCGGTCGTCCCACTGGTAGCTCGCCCCGGCGAGGAAAACCCGATCCACCTGGCCCGGCCGCATCGGCGGCGTCTTCGGGTAGCGGTCCGGGTCGGGGTCGGCTTCGTCCACCGGGTCGGATAGGAAGATAAGCCCTTCGGACGAATCGACCTGGTTGGCCATATGGTGGTAACTCTGCAGCATCCCCAGGGTGACATCCTGTCCATAGGGGACGCGGCCCTTGCCGGCAAAGAACCCCAAGCCGGTCCCGCCGACCGACGACATGACCAGGAGGGCTTCCTCGAGGATCTCGTCCCGGTCGCGTCGGTACTCGGTGTTGGAACTCAGATCAATCTTAAAGAATGCACTGACATGGGGGTGGACGTCGGCCACGATGCGGAGATTGGCGTTTTTCACGCTTACATCGCCCACATGGGCCTGGATGGGGGTGGGCGAGGCGTATGCCGGACCGGTAACGGTTGTATCGGAACTGCGGTAGGAATAATCGACAGCCACCTCGCCGCCAATCCGGACCGCCGCATTTTTGCGAAGCGATGTAACGCCGGACGCGGTGGGACGTGGTCGTATAGCCTCCTCCGCGGAAAGCCCGGCCTGGTATAGAATGGCCACTACCAAGGCCAGAAGTATGGGCTTGCCCCGAAACATCGTGCGCTTGTTCCCCCAGTGCTCGGCGATGAAATTATTCTTTCGCCGTCCGGTTGCGGTCTTTCCCCTAGACCGTCGCGCCGTTTCCCCACAGCGCAAAACCCGGACCCCCAGTGCACTTATAGCGTATCATCAACTTATACCGGATTCGATTGTATAAATTGCGTGGTCGCAATGCAATGGGGGAAAGGAGAAAAAACGTGGCAAAAACCGACTCGACGGTCTCAACTCAGCGCGGATTTCCTTGACAATTGGCATTTATCGGTTATTTTGGGAAGAACTTTACATCTTGAAAACAGGGCGAAAATCTGTCGACGCACTATTCGGACAGACCCCCGTTTTGAGATGCCTCAAGTTGCTGACGAATGACAACTCAGGCCCGCCACCGGGCGTTTTTCCACATCCTGGCAGAGCTGCCGGGCGGGTGTCTTGTCATTTTAGGGGCGTTTTTCCGGGATTGGGCTTAGCCTTCCATGCGGCCGGAAACGCCGAATGTTTGCGTGAAGTGCGCGTTCGAAGAAATTATATGGGCCAGACACAACGACGCTCGGGAGCGACGCGCTCCCCCGCACGGGTGCGTCGGTATTGTCGAATTCGTTGGTCGAAGGGGAATTCCCGCTATGTCGCATGAAACCAAATGCATGGTGCAGGGTTGCGAAAACAGGGTGCACGCCAAGGGCTATTGCCGCAAGCACTATGGACAAATTTGGCGCAAGGGGAAAATCTACACGCAGAAGGACGCCGGCGCGGGCAAGAAGGCCGGAGTCAAGACCGCCCACCGCGACGACACCGACCGGATGCGCGCGCTCGAGCGCGAACTGCGCCGGGCGGAAATGATGTATAAGAACGTCATCGGCTTCGAGGGCCGCCTGAAATGGCGTCGCGAAATTGTCGAGGTCAAGAAAGAGATGACCCGCCTCGGCATGCCGATTCCGCTGCCTGAAGCTGGCCAAGCCACGCCGATGAGCCTTGCGGGGAGTTTTTAGGCCTGCACGTGGCACAATACCCCAGATTATCGTATAATCCCGCCGTGATGGCGGGATTTTTTCATATGGTCTACAATAGAATTCATAATCCTAATCCACCGAACGCAAGGAGAGTAACCCATGCATTACACAGGCAACGTCATCCGCCCGCCGCACGAGGGGAAAAACGTGCTTCTCCAGGTGACGGTGGGCTGCTCCTACAACCGGTGCACATTCTGCAATATTTACGATACGCCGTTCCGCGTCTCGCCCATGCAGGAGGTCGAAGCCGACCTGGCGGAAGTGCGGATGCACCTGCCGAATTGCCCGCGCCTTTTTCTCCTGAACGGCGATGCCTTTGTCCTGAGCGCCGCCAAGCTGCGGGAAATAGCTCTGAAAGTCCGCGAATACCTGCCGAACTGCCGCATCATCTCGGCCTATGCGGGTATCAGCAACATCAAGGGGAAGAGCGCCGAAGAGCTGAAGGAACTGCGCGGCCTCGGCATAACCAAACTCACCATCGGCGTCGAAAGCGGCGACGATGACGTGTTACTGAAGGTGCGAAAAGGCTACACCGCCGACGACATCGTCCGCGAATGCAACAAGCTGGACGACGCCGGCATGGAATATAACATTATTTATCTGGCCGCCCTCGCCGGCGCGGGCAAAGGCGAACAAAACGCGCGCCGCTCGGCCGAAGTCTTCAACCGCATTCATCCCACCCACATCGGCGTCACCAGCCTCACGCTGCTGCCGGGATCGGAAATGCACGACGACGCGGTGGCGGGACGATTCGTGGAATCGGGCGAATTGGAGCGAGCGCGCGAACTGCGTGAACTTGTCAGCGGGCTGAATATTTCCACCTTTTTCGCCGCCAACCATGTCAGTAACGCCGTCGTCGTCAAAGGCCACCTGCCCGAAGCGAAGGATGACATGGTCCGCGCCTTCACCGAGTTCATCGACAACTACGACGAAGACGCACTCCGCTGGCGGCGGCGGAATCTTCGGAGCTTGTAACAATTTCTTTAGGGATAACGCCGCAGTCAACCTTGTCGTCACCCCAGCGGTGAAGCCTTGAACCGGGCGAGGGGCGGGTGGTTGTGCCGGGGCAGTCAGAATCACGATTTGCTACACCTCTTGGAAGTAAGAGGGACTTACTGCAGCAATTGTTCGTCCGGCTGCCCCGGCACAACTTCGCGTTTTTTCCACGGCGCGCGTCCAGACGCCGGGGTGACGTTAGTGGGGAGTTTGAACGCATAGGGTACAATGCCTTAAAAATCCGGCGGAATACCGCGAGAGCACGGTACTTTTACCTGGCACTTTCCACAGCCGTAGCGGCCGGGGTAGCGCAGCGACACCTCGATGAGGAAGTCCCTGCACCTGACATGATCCTTCCCTGCCGCCGTGATCGCCCGGTTGGAACACCGGCGCATACACGCGCCGCAGCGGTTGCAATAATCGAACGGGCCGGAGTAGGGCCGTGGCGTGGGGTCGAGCTTGAGCGAGGTCACTACGCTGCCGAAACGGCCAGCCATCCCCTTTTCCGTAATCAATCCCGCCGACAGGCCGAACGTCCCCAGCCCAGCCACGTGCGCAACATGCCGCTCCGACCAGTTGCTGACAAACGGCGGCGACGGGTCGGTATCGGGCGCGTCGAAGCGCCTAGTGCGGAAATCGGGGTGGTTGGACGGTGCGACCGCTGCGTAGCCACGCTGACGTAGCGTCTCCGCCACCATGTCGCACACGCTGGCGATGTAGGTCTGGCCTTCGATGCGGGCATGGAGCCATTCGTGCGACGGTTCGCGCGGGTCGGCGCTATTGGACTCGAATACTCTCCCGGAAACGGGGAAGAAGAACGAGAGCACCGATTCCGCCTCAGGCAGCCAGTCGCGCGGCGGACGGAATTGCGGGCCGACAATGGCGGGACGGCGGAGGCGGAGGAACAGCGGATCGTCCGCCGCCGCGACGCCGACGATGGGCGGGTCGTAGAGTTGCAGACCGGCGAGGTCGGGCCTGAGCGCCGTAGCCGCATCCACCCGGTTCAGGGGCGACGTCTCCGACGTGTGCCGCAACAACTCGCGCAGTTCGTTCGTGTCCATTGTGTCGCCTCTCGGCTTGTGGAAAAAACCCGGGGTCGGTACGATACGCATACGGTATACTCCCACGTCATCTGCCCGGCGTCAACCGCGGGCTACAGAAAGGAACGCTATGGAAATTGTCATTGCCGGGGCGGTGCGTACAGCTATCGGAAAATTCGGCGGCACGCTCGCCTCGACGCCGGCTGCCGAGCTTGGCGCGATTGTCATCCGGGAAGCGCTGAAGCGGGCCGGCGTCGCGCCCGACCAGGTGGACGAAGTCTATATGGGCTGCATTCTCCAGGCCGCGCTCGGTATGAATGTCGCGCGCCAGGCGACCCTGAAGGCGGGCCTGCCCGATTCCGTTCCCGCACTGACCCTGAACAACGTCTGCGGCTCCGGTCTCAAAGCCATCAACATGGCCGCCGCCGCCATCAAGGCGGGAGACGCCGACGTCATCGTCGCCGGCGGCATGGAAAACATGTCGGCCTCGGCCTACGCCCTGCCGCAGGCGCGTTTCGGGTACCGCATGAACAATGGCGCGCTCGTCGACACGATGATCTCGGACGCGCTCTGGGACGCATTCAACGATTACCACATGGGCATCACCGCCGAGAACGTTGCCGAGCGCCACGGCGTCACCCGCGAAATGCAGGACGAATTCGCCGCCGCCAGTCAGCAGAAAGCCGAAGCGGCGTGGAAAGCGGGCAAATTCGCGGACGAAATTGTCCCGGTTCCGGTAAAGGTCAAGAAGGAAACGGTCGACTTCACCCGCGACGAATACCCCCGAGACGGCGTCACCGCCGCGAGCCTGGCGTCGCTCCGGCCCGCCTTCAAGAAGGACGGCACCGTCACGGCAGGCAACGCCTCCGGCATCAACGACGGCGCGGCGGCGGTAGTGGTGATGTCGGCGGACAAAGCAAAGGAACTTGGTGTGAAGCCGATGGCGCGGCTCATCGCCGGTGCGTCGGCCGGAGTCGCGCCGGAGGTGATGGGCATCGGCCCAGTCTATTCCAGCGACAAGGCGCTCCGCAAAGCCGGCCTCACCATCGCCGACATGGACCTGATTGAAGCGAACGAAGCGTTTGCCGCCCAAGCGGTGGCGGTGGGCAAGATGCTCGAATGGCAGGGCGAGAAGGTCAATGTCAACGGCGGCGCGATTGCGCTCGGTCACCCTGTCGGCGCGTCCGGCACGCGCATCCTCGTCACCCTGCTGCACGAACTCCGCCGTCGCGGCGGCGGCAAGGGTTTGGCGACCCTGTGCGTCGGCGGCGGCATGGGCGTGAGCGCGATTGTCGAGGCGCTGTAGCGGCAGCCAAAAAAGGTGGTGGCGAGTGGAACGGGTGGAGCGCTCGCATCCACCCCACTCCTTTCTTAAATAAATGTCATCCCCGCGAACGCGGGGACCCAGCGGACCGATCAATAAAGGAACGGTGGTACATACCCGCGTACCTCACCGAGGTGTTTTGGAAAAAGCAATCGTTCCTTCTTTGAGCCGCCCTCTGGGTCCCCGCGTTCGCGGGGATGACGGGATTTACGTGCTGAGTGGGGATCGGATCACCGACGCTATGTAACGAACCGCTTGCATCAACCTCGACAAATGGTTAATGCGACATCGCATACTCCCCCATCGTCACCCCGCCGTGCATACATCCATCCGGGCAAAAAACCGGCGGTTCGGCCGGGGTCCACGCCATGCGCGTTCGCTCCGCAATCAACCTCATT
>JAJPXZ010000050.1 GCA_021205245.1 Planctomycetaceae bacterium | reverse complement strand
CGGTTGGCGGGGGCATGGGCGGCGGGTTAATCCCTCCCATAGCCCAATCCGAACCGGTGGACGGCGGTGTTGCCGCCATATCGGCTGGTGCGGAAGGCAGGGTCGGGGTCGGAAGCGGTGATGTGGCCGGTGGCGCAACCGGCGCGGTTGCGGGCGGCGTAACCGGCCACGACGGCGCCGGAGGGGCAGATGCGGTATCGGTTGACGTTCCGCCGGGGGGCGGAGGAATCGCGGAAGAGGTGCTGTCGGTCCAGCCCGGAGCTGCGGGCGGCGTCGGGCTGGTCGATGACATCCACGGAGCCGACGAAGGTGAACCGGCTGGTGCGGCGGGAGTCGTGGCTGCTTGACTCGGTGAAGACTGCCAATCGCCAAGGCCGGAGGCCGCGGCTGCGCCGGGGGTGGGCTGCCAATCGACAGGCCCTGAACCGGCGTAATCTGGGAGCGGAACAGGCAAGTACCAAGCTGATATGGCCTGCGCCGACGGGATAGCACCGGCACTGCTATCCGTGATTATGGCCTGTGGCAGCGATCCGGCCGTGGATTCGCTGTTATAGTTGAGGGAGCCGATCGGCCGCTGGTAAATGTCAGAGCCGCCGCCATAGATATCGGTCGACCCGCCCGGCGCGGTGGGCAGCGGATCGTAGGGACTGATGGGGGTTGACGGGATAGGCGTCGTCGGAGTCGGCGCAGGCGACTGGCCGCCGCCAAAGCCGAACCAATTGTCGGTCGACGGCGTGGCGGGTGTGGGCGTGGTCGGCAGCGGCGTGGTTGGGTCGCTGGTGGTGGTGCCGCCCAGATAATCGTCAAGCGAACCGGTGGTGCCGCCGCGTGGCGTCACGCTATCGATAGTGGTTTCGGCGCGTGAGAGGGTAAACGTCTCCGAAATAGCCTCACCAACGTTGTCGAAGGTATCGGCGACCGTCACCCGGATCCTCGCTTCCTCGCTCTCGGAGCCGAAGGGGAAGGAGATGGTTTCAAAACCGTTCACCGGCAGGCCGGAACGAAGCTCCTGCCAGTTGTCGCCGTTGTCGAGGGAAAGGTAGATGCGCGCGCTTCCCTCCTGAATGTGGGGGTCGTAGGCGGTCCATTCGAGCCGACGCGAATCGTTCGAGAGGACGGTGTTGCGTCCCTGCAGGAACGAATTCGACAGGGTGACTTGGGGCGGCTCGTTGTCGACGACAAGGATAAACGGTCCAGCCACGCCGATCTGCGGGAGCGGGGTGGCGTTGCCTGCTTCGTCAAAGACGACGGGCCAAAGGGGGTACTCGCCCGAGCCGGGCGCGCGCCAGGTGATGCTTTCGCCAGGGGTGCGTTTTACCGGAACCGATTCGCCGCCGACGCCTGTTTCCTTCACCAGCGTCCAGGTGGCGGAACCATTGTCGGAGACGTAGAGGGAGTATTCCTTGACGCCGGAACCGGCGTCACCGTCGGATGCATCGACCGTGATCGAATTGTCGAGTCGGTTGGAACGGAGTGGCTCGACCCTGGTGACATAGGGCGGGGTGTTGTCAATAGCCACGGTAGCGGGACAATACGCCACCGCCATATTCCCGGCGCGGTCCTCGGCGATGAGGCGGAAGTTATAGCGCTCAGATGCGGGCGGCGTCCAGCTATAGGTCCCGTTGGCGGGACGGTTGGTGACGAGGTCGGTCCAGGTGGCGTTGCGGTCGTGGTTGCTGGTGGCGTTGGTGGCGTATTGGATTTTAACCGGTGTTTCGCCGAAATGCTCGTCCGACGATTCCCATGACATATCGATGCGCTGACCTCGGCCCAGGATGTCCTGACGGGGAGCGAGCCAGGCGGCGTCGGGCGGGGTCCGGTCGACGACGATAACCGTCTCCGGTCTGGTTCGCGGTTGGGGTTCGCGTTCGCGGTTGCCGTAGCGGTCGGTGGCGACGCAGACAAAGCCGTAAACGCCTTCGCCTGGTACTTCGACCGTCATGGGGGAGATCCGGTCCGGGTCTTCGCCATAATAGGTCCAGGTCGCACCCATGTCGTTGGTGATATAGAAATCGACCTTTTGCACCCCGTCGGCCACGATGTCCCGAAGCGTGTAGCGTAGGTTGAAGCGGGTGAACCGGGTAACCTGCGCGTTGGAGGGGACGGGCCTCGCGAATTCGCCAGCCGAAGCCGCAAGATGGGGCAGTATCGCGGCCAGAAGGAACAAGGCTGTCCGCGTGAAGAGACGTGACATGTGGGTTTTCTCCGGGTTAATCAAGGAGCTGTTCCAAAAAATCCGACGCTGTCTGGAGCAACGAGCCGTGTCAACATATATTGACGCGCCCAACGCTACAACCGGGGTAAAAATGCTGGAACAATGGTCCGGATAGTAGGTTATCCTGATTCCAAATCGAATGCAAGTGTTTTGAGGCGAAACGGTTCCCCCCGGGACGCCCTCTCACCCGCGTCCCGCCACCCCACCAAAACGCCTTGCCTTGGCGGTGCGGGCGGCTATAATCCACTTCCACCGGATTTCCGACGATGGGTAAAGGCATTTGGCGGGCGGTATTCCCGCCCCTCCATCATCCTAACCAATGGTGGGAGTTGAACCACGCCGTCCGGGAGAGCCAAAATGGGGATGAAAAAAAATCCTCATTCCATCTGGTTTTCGTCTGGTTTATCGGAGTCACAAAGGGCCGGTACGCGCGAGTGGACACGGGTGGAGGGTGGTCGGGACGTTCCGTCTCAGCCATCCCACGCGGCTGTCCTTACGAGCATTTGCTGATCGAGCGGCTATAATTTCACTGATTTTCCCGTCCCGAGCGAGGGAGGCGGTGTGGAAATCGTCATGGAGATAGAAGAATACCCCTGAAGCCTTGTCAATGTTTCATCCCAACCCTTTTTGGAGTGCGTATGCGGAAACACCTTTGGTTGCTCCTCCTGTTCCTGGCGCTGCTGGCTCTTCCCATTCTGGCAAAAGACGACGCGCCTCGTCCCTCCGTCATGGGTTCTCCGGCTGGCAACGACGGCACATCCGGCGACGATGATGGCGATGACGAACCGGAAATCGTCTTTTCGGCTCTGGCCGAAGCTTTCCGCGACCACTGCGTCCGCGTTTTTGTCCATGGCCGGTCCGACGAAGGCCGCAGCCCCACCACCCTCACCTTTGACGAGGACATTCGCCACGAGCGCCCCACGCCCATCGGCGGCTACTGGTGGGACGATCGCCATGTCGTCATTCCCGACCCGGTCATCCAAGACCGCTATATTCGCTCCATCGAAGTCCAGATACCGAACGACAACGCGCTGTACCGCGCCCGCATCGTCGGCAGGTTTGTTAAACTCCAGGCTCTCCTCCTCGAGGTCATTCCTGACGAGGATGGCAGCTATCCCGCCGCCCACCCACTGAAATTCGTCGATGGCGACCTCGACGAGGCACTCGCATTTTCCTACGCTTTCCGCGAAGGCAACTGGCGCATATACGCGAAGGGAGGGTTGGGTGAAGCGGCTCTGACCGATGGCGGCGTCGAGACAGTGGCGGTAGGTGACGAAGGGGTCCTGCTCGACCACCTCGGCAACCCTGTCGGCTTGGCTTTTGGCGACAAGCTCCGGGTCGACCACGACAACGACTCGTATTGGGCTGGAGAGGAACTCCACTCCACGCCGATTCTCTCTCGGGACAATGCGCTGCAGCTCGGGGAAAAGCTGAGTGTGCAACTCGCCAACGCGGTCCTTGAGACCCGTTTCCGCATCAGAGTGAAAATCGACGACGATGATGAAGAAAACGCCATGTGGGCGATGAACCTGGACGAAACACAGGCCGGCACCGCCAAGGCGGAAGTGCGCGCCGCCGGTCTTGTGGTCGGGAAACGGCACCTCCTCGTTCCTGTGGCGCTCGATTCCGACAGCATTCTCCGCATCGAGGAGATTGTCGTCACCACCGCATCCGGCCAGGAACTGCAGGCAGACTTTGTCGGTGCGTTGCGGGAATATATGGCTGTTTTGGTCGAGGTAAAAGAAAACCTCCCCACCGATGCGCTCCCGAAAGGTTTCGGGTTGTTGAATCCGATGTCCGGCCCGGGCGTACCGGAGCGCGTGCTCCAGGAATCCAGGCCCGAAATGGATTATTTCGCGCGCTGGCGGGTCGACTATGCTGTGGGCCGTCGCCGCGAAACAGCCGATTACGACCGTTGGCTCGGCACTTTCCGGGGCTACCGCGGCGATACCCTTGTCCTGACCCGCACGAACGAGGAAGACGGCAGCCTGGCCTTCGATATCGACGGCAACCTGGCGGCGGTCGCATTGACGCCACGGCTTATCCGGTCCCGCGAGCCCGGCCTCGGTCTCGATCAGGTCGGCAGTCCCGCCTTCCGCCCCCTCGATTTTCTCGTGCAAAAGCTGACCGCCGACGATGTGTTCGACCCGTTCCTCATGCCTGTGGATGAGGACCAGGGCCAGCGCCTCGTCGACATGGGAGTGGAGGTCCAGGCCCTCGACGCCAACACGGCGAAGCTGTTCCATGTCACTCGCGAGTCGCGTGGCGGGCGAATCGGGGTACTGGTGACGCACGTCTATCCCGAATCCATTGCCGACCGCATCGGTCTGCAGGAGCACGACGTTCTCCTTCGCATTATGGTGGAGGGAAGGAACGAGCCGATGGAACTCCGCTCCAGCAATTACGCTTTCCAGGGCGCGTTCGACTCTGGCGACATGGCATCCGACTCGTTCCAGAGTATGCTCCGCTATATGCCGCCGCCGTGGCCGTCGCGGGAGAATATTATTTCCACCCTGTTGACCGGGGCCGGTCCCGGGAAGAAGGCGACGGTGGAGTTTATGCGCGAGGGCGAAGTGCATTCCGCCGATTTCGTCACCGGCTACTTCGAACCCGATTACCGCAACGCCAAGAAGGAGCGCTTCACCGCGCTTGGCTTGACCATCAAGCCCATTACCTTTGAAGTTGCCCGGTATTTCGGTAAATCCGACCAATCCGGCGTCATCGTCAGCAAGGCTGAAGACGGGGGCAAGGGATCGGTTGCCGGTTTGCACCACTATTTGCTTATTACGCATGTCGACGGTCAGGCTGTTGCCAACCCAGATGACTTCCGACAAAAAGTATCAGCGTTTGAAAACGGTGAAGCCAAGGCGGTGGAACTGACTGTTGAAGGATTCGGCAAGACGCGGCTGGTTAAAATAGAGTAAGAAATTTTCCCGTGGGCAAAGGAAATTTCCAGCCCTACGACATATGAGAAAAGAGACTGAAAACCAAGCCGGATTTGAGTATGAAGTAAACGGCGGTATTCAGAAAAATTTTCCCGAATATAGTTGCATTCAGGAAAAAATTGCTTATACTATCAGCTATCGATTGTGTCTCCCCGCAACCGTCATGGGACGGTCCAACGGAGATACGGAGACACCGAAACCGTCGTATGACGGCACGTATTGAGCGGTCGGCACCATCCTCCCGGCAGGCAACCGGGGCTTCAGGATCCCGACCAAGAATCTATCACAGAGGAGAATGCCATGAGTTCCGCAATGAGCACCAAGAGGTCTTTCGTTTCGGTCCGTAGTGAAGTTGACACCAAGACCAGCTACCTTCCGCTTATCGCGCTGATTTCCGGCGCACTGTTCCTGGCTTTCGGCATCAAACTTGATTCGACCGCCCTGTCCATCGTCGGGTTCGTCGCTTTCACCGCTTCGATGCTGTACTACAACTCGATGTTCTGGGCCCGCGCTCTCAAGAATCACAAGCTCGACTCGGCCCGGGTCAGCCAGATTCGCAAGTACTATTAACGATACCGATACCTCACACAATCCCGTAGCAACCTCCGACGCCTCTCGCAAGAGAGGCGTTTTTATGTTTCGGGTGGTTCAAGGACAGTGGGAATTTGATCCCGTGGCAACAGTTTATTCTCGGTTTTGTCGATAATCCAGTATGTGGCAAATTTTAGTATTCGCCCAAATAATGGATGTAGGAGAAGACATGAAGAAATTGTTGCTTGCCGCCGCCATGGTTGGCGGCCTGGCCGTTATGGCCGGATGCTGTGAGAGTAAGGCCAATCCGTGCGCGCCCGCATGCCCGCCGGTGCAGTGCGTCCAGCCCGCGCCCTGTCCGACGCCGGTAAAATGCCCGCCTCCTCCGCCCGCGCCTGTGGTGCAGTGCGCGCCGGCGCAGGTCGCGTGTCCTCCGGGCAATAACGTGGTGTATTACCGCGCCGTCAGGTAGGTTGACGAGTACTCGACGTGGTGAGAAAAATCCTCCGGTGACGGGGGATTTTTTTTGCCTCCGCCGTAGGCTCGGATAGGATTGGCTGCCGTCTATCCTTGAAAGGAGTTTTCCGTGAGTGATATTTTCGTTGGCATGGCCGCCGAGTCGTCTGTCGTTGTCGATAAAACAAACCTTGCCAGTGCTGTCGGCAGTGGCTTGGTCGATGTTTTTGCCACGCCCCAGATGATTGCCCTGATTGAACTCGCCGCCAGCAACTGCATCCAGCCCCGTCTGAACGATGGCCAGGTGTCTGTCGGCACCTACGTGCGCGTCGACCACTCCAGCGCCACCCCCATCGGCATGAAGGTTACTGCGACCGCGACTGTTTCCGCCGTCGACCGCCGCTCGGTTGATTTCGATGTCGTGGTGCGTGACGAAGTCGGCGAAGTGGGGCGGGGCACCCACGGCCGCTTTGTCGTCGACAAGGCGAAGTTTATGGAAAAGGCCGAGGCAAAGCGTCCGACGGAATAATGGTGTTAGTCAGTCCCACTGTACACGAAAAGCCCCCCATGTCCGGTGGCTTTTCATAACGGGACGCCCCGCACCTGCGGGGCGTCCCGTTGTATCT
>JAJPXZ010000159.1 GCA_021205245.1 Planctomycetaceae bacterium | reverse complement strand
AAGGGAAGTTCCATTTTTCCTGAAGTACTGTGCGGTTGGGGACTCATATCGTTCAAGGCCCCTTTCTTTTGCATTACGATCGCTTCGAGGAGAGACGCCCTTCAGAAACCGCTCTCGCGGACAACGAGGGCGGACATCCATCGCCATGCCTCTCCCACAAGCGAATACGGGGAGGTCCATAGCCATAACGTTCCGCTCTGACCACTTCGGTGTGCGCACTCGTCGAGCCTAACCCATACCCGAATCATCGGCCGCTCCAAATGCCACACACCGTTTTGAAACCGTGCTCCCGCTGCATTGGCGAGTATGCCGTCCTCAAGCGTATCGATGCGGTTTCGCTCCACCCTCGTGATGGTCCCGCCGATTGGCGCGCCACCGTCTTCGGGGCGGAAAATCGTTCGGCCTCCATCGCCAAGCCGTTCCGCTTGATCCAATAATACCAGACCAATCGCCTCCGGCATCGTATCGCGGTCTTCGAGCCAGCCAAGGATACTCCCTTTCTTCACCATCACGCCCGGCACCGCCCAGTCTTCCCAATGCGCCAGACGTCCTGAGAACGGGGCAACGATCTCCAGTAAACCCTGGCCGGCGTGCCAGGCGGTTGCGGCTTGCTCCCTGGCCTTAAACCCGGCTTCAAGCCCCGGCAGAATTCGGCGATGCGCGGGAGATACTTTGGCGATGGCGATGGAACGGCGCAGCTCTTCAAGACGCCACTGAAGCCAGCATTGTTCCCCTTCCGCCAGAGGATCTTCGAGACTCGCCATCACCTCTCCGGCGACAACGTCCTGTTCGCCAATGCGCCGCATCATAACCAGCCGCCCGGAACGCGGCGCAATAATCGCGGCGACCCGGCCGTTATGGGCAACCGCCGGAAACGAAAGTCGATGCGGCACAGCCGCCATGGCCCAGAACGCCACACCGGCCATCGCCAGAAAAACAAAAACAGAGCGTACTCCCATGCGTCCTCCATTTTTGAGGAGATAGGCAGATTCGGCGGCTGCGGGCCGCGCGAAGAAGACCCATACGCATATTGCCAACGCACCCATGCCCAGCACTTTCGGGAAAAACCGGTACAACGCCAGAAGAAGGCCGAAATACAGGACAATCCGGTACATCCATGCATAGACGGAATAGGCCAGGAGCGCGCGGCGTCCGTTTGCCGTTAGGCCCGGTTCGGGATCGGTCAATTTCATTCCCAGGATGCGGCTATGCCAAAAATGGGTGAAATACCGTGTGCCTCGCTGGCGGAGATTTTCCATACCCATCAGATTCGAAACAATGTAATACCCGTCGAACCTGGCTCCCGGATTGAGATTGACCAGCAAGGTCGAGACAAGAGCCATCCCGGAAATAAAAAGGCAGAAGCCGCGCAACGCGCCCGGCGGTGCCATGGCCCATAACGGCAGCGCCAGTCCCGCCAGGATGCATTCCGCCATCACTCCCGCCGCAGCCACCCTTACCCTGACCGAGCGTCGCAACCGCCACGCATCCCCGACATCGACAAAGGGCAGCGGAAAGAAAACCACCAGGGCGACGCCTATGGCGTCCACCCGTGCACCGCCGGCTTTGGCGACATAGGCATGCGCCAGTTCATGAAAGGACTTGATCAAAACCAACGCCGGGATGAACAACCCCAAACCTTGCCACGTGACCAGACGAGAGGCGTCGGCCAGGTAAATCTCCCATCTGGGCAACGCCATATATATGCCCAGAGCGGCAATCGCCAGATACGCGGCCAGAAAGGGCGGCGAGGCCAATACCCTGACGACGCCAAGCGTTCTTTCCAGAAAACCGTCCGGATTCCACAGTTCGATCCGCCAGTACAGAAAGTGAGCGAAAACCGACGCGACCCGGCCGTTCCGTTCTCGAATCGCGAGCGGTTGCGGCGGCCTGCTCCACAGCCAACCGCGCGCGCGCAAAGTCTCTATATACGACAGCACGTCGTTCGCACCGGGACGCAAGGTCGTAGCGCCATGAATGGATGCGGCTATCTCCGCGGCCGTCCCGCCGCGCCTGAGCGCGAAAACAATCAGGCTCTCCGGCCATTCGACCATTGCTCTGGCATTGGCGACCGGGTCAATCAACAGCCACCGAGGCCTGCCGTCGGGACAATCGTCCCATTGCTCGAACACCAGATCCGGACGCAGGCGGAATCGCTCCTCGTTCCCTAAATGCCCAGCCATTTCCGCACTCCCGCCAGCGGCTTGCGGACAAGCCAATACCCGAGCCGCACCTCCGGGCCATAGAGCACTGCGATGCCCGACAGCCCCAGCAGCCTCTCCGCATCGCCAACTTCCCCGGCCCACTCCGCATCGGCGGGGAAGGAGGAACCGAATTCGGGTGATGTCTGCGCCAAAGTGCCGAGACGGGTCAGACGGGCGGGAAGCGAGCTCCCTCCCAGCGCGTCGAGATGAACAGACACCGGTTTGTCGAAGGCAAAATCGACGCGGTCGTTTTGCGGCAACCAGATACGGACGCGGTTTCTGTCCGCCTGCACCAGCCACATCATCCGCTCGCCCATGGCCACCGGCCTTCCGCGCCAGGCGGACGGATCCTCCATCCGCACCATGCCGTCGCTGCCGGCGGTGATGCGGAGATTGCTCCAGCGTAATTCCGCCAGCGCAAGCTTGGCCCGTTCCTGACCGAGCCGCGCTTCGAGAACGAGCACGTCGCCGCGCAGGTTGGGATTTTCCAGAGCCCTGGTTTGCAACGCGGAAAGCTCGATCTCGACCGTTTCCACCTGGCGACGGCTCACCTCCAGTTCACCTTCCACCATCCGCCCTTCATAAACAGCCAGCATCTCGCCTTGAAGCACCGTCTGGCCCGGCTCCACGACTACGGCGCTGATGACGCCGTCCATGGGCGTCGCCACCATGAACGGAGACACCGGAACGACCTCGCACGGCGCGACAATGCGCAGTGGCAAGCGTACGAAAAACATCAGGGCGGCGATCGCCACGGCGAAAATGCCGTATAAGACGAGCTTCCGGACTTTCGGAACGGAAAAAGAACTCTTTACAGCGCGCCAGGCAATACCATAGTTTTCTGCCAGGAGAGATAACGTTGATACTTCATCATCGGAAAAGCCGCCCCGCCAGCGTTCGACTGTCATGACAATATCGCTTCCCGGTAACGGAAGCCACAAGGCCGACAGTCCCGGAACTACCTCGCGTAGGATGGCTAACGCCTCGGCGCCGCCGTTTCCCGGAATGCGCACCACGGATTCTCCCCAGCCGCCCCGAACCGCCGCCTTGCGCCAGGCCGACGCGTAGGCCGCATCGGGCGCGTTGTCCATTCCCGACACACCCAACAGCCGCAAGCAACCAGAACGCCGCCACAGCGCCATGCGATCGCAGCCGGCAGCAAGCGGTGTGCGGTTGAGCATGTGAAACATGAGAGCCGAACGCGAGCGCGAGCGCCCCGCCGCAGCCGCGAGGCGGAGTGCCGCGCCGGCATTGGCTTTCATGGCTGCTCCGCAAGCGGGAAGGTGACCTCCGCCGTCATGCCGGCTCGGCAAACGCCGTCGGCATTGTCAAACTCTGCCCAAACGTCGAAGGTACGGCTCGCGGCATCGAAAACCGCACCGGTTCGGGAAATCCGCGCCTCGACATCGAGGGACAACGAGGGTATGCACAGGGTCAGAGGATCGCCGACAGACACTGAAGAAAAAGCTGCTTCCGGGAGGATAAACCTGACACTCAGGACGGTGTCGTCGACAGCCGTGAAGATGGGCGCGCCGCGGTTTGCCCATTCGAAGCTGTTCAGGTGCCTTTCCGCCACCCTTCCCGCGAAAGGCGCGGTCAGGACGCAGGCGGCCAGTTCACGCTCGGCCGACACCCGCTTCGCCTTCGCGGCAGCCAACTCGCGCCGGGCGGACTCCACCTCAACCGGCATGACCTGAATGGATTCGGCCAGGGATTCAATACCGTCCAACGCTGCGCCGGCGGCACGCTCGGCTGCCAGCGCCGCCTGAAAATTCGCCTGCGCCAGAGAGGAATCGAAACGCACCATGACATCGCCCCGCGAAAACGCCTGCCCCGCCTTATGCACAACCTCCTGAATCGGCATCGCGTACTCCGCCGAGAATACCACCCGTGCAAGCGGTTCCAGCACGCCGGGAATTCCATCCCCGGCGAGGGCCGCCGCAGTCAAAGTCAACCCCAGCCAAACACCGATCCACAGGCGAATCCGGACCGACAGCCCAAGGTCAGGGAATGTAGTTGCCGTCATCGTCCACATCCATTCCTACGGCATTGGCGATACGTGCCAAAGCAATGTTCATGTCAGCTTGTTTGAGCCGGACCGCCGCCTCTTCATTCAGGAGGCGGATGCGCTCCTGGATAATCTCGGAAGGGCGCACCTGCCCGTCGCGAGCCGCCTTTTCCAGCGAATCCACCAGGCTGCGGCGCGTTTCGGCGCGGCTGGCCAATCGAGCGTGGAGCGCCGTCGTCTGCCGGTAGTCCGCCATCGCCAGACCGGTTTGCGCAAGAACCGCGACAGACATGGCCAAGTTCTTTTCCCGCAGGGCGTCGTGCTGCAGGACGGCGGCCTTTCTCTCTGAAATCCTGCTCGGCAACGAAAGCAGGTTCCAACTGACGCGCAACCCGGTTGCTAGCCAGTCATTCCACATCAAGTGGCTGTCGTCGTTATAATGAAAGGCCAGGGTCAGGTTGGCGTTGGGAGCCATCTGCAATATGGCGAGGCGAGCGTCGTCTAGGCTGATGCGCGCCTGCGCGTCCGATTGGTACAGTTCCGGCCGGTGGCCGAGGGCCCGCACATGGAGGGCGTCCATGGATTCGGTTTGCAGCGACGTCAGGCACGACGGCGGTGCGGGTCCGTCGTCCAGGCTCATCGCGGTGTCACGGCAGCCAAGAACCCGCGCCAAATCCCGCATCGCGGTCTCGCCCGACTGCGCCCAACGCTCTGCTTCCACCACCCCCGCCAGAACCGCCAACTCCCGCCGCGTGGCATCGAGCTCGGAAAGGACTCGCCGCTCCTTGGCGGAGCGAATCCTGGCAAGCTGCGCCTCCAGTTCCTCCATGAGCTCCCCGGCCTCGCCGGCGTTCCTTTGAGCCGCGCAGGCCCGGTAATATGCCGAGAGGATTTCCAAAGCGGTCTGCTGGCGCAGACGCCGCACCTGCTCCCGGGATTGGAGCAGCTTTTCGCCGGTCTGTCGCGACCGCAGATACCCGGTGCCGAAATCGAGCAAATTCCATACCGCCGCCAATTCGACTGCCTTCTGCTCCCGGTCGCGCGAATACGATGACTCGAGGGATTCGCGCCCGGTGGAGGCGCTGGTGGAGGATGAAACGTCTTCCCGGTTGCGGCTATCCAGACCTACCTGAGCCTGCAAGCGCGGCAACATCCTGAGACGCATCCCTTGCCGCGATTCCTCCTGATAGGCTATCTCTATCGAAGCGGCGCGGATTTCGAAGTTATGGCGGAGCCCGTACGCCACAGCCGCTTCCGGGGTTAGCGGTGCGGGCAACGGTTCGGCGTCATGGAAGATATCCAGCGCCGTATCGGCCATGCGACCCCGGTCGTCCTCGGCGCTTGGATTGGTGAAATCGCATCCGCCCATGCCGGCCAGCGCCAGCATGGAGAGGATGACAACCGGCCTGACGCCCAATCTGCTCTTTTTCATCGGCATATCCGTCTTGTACCGTCAGGCCGCCTGAAATGCGGGAAGGCCATCGCCTTCCCCACGTCGACACTGCTCTCAATCATAATTCAGCCTCCTCTACCGCACCTTCCGCGGCACGTTGGACGCGCACTTCAATATCGGCCCTATCGAACCGTGAAGCAACATCGCGCCAATCCTCTTCGGCTTCGGCCTTTGTGGCCGAGAAAACCGCCGCCAGCGCGGCGGCACTCACGCCGGCGTCATCCACTAGGCCGGATACGGCCTCTATCGCCGCCGTCATAATGCCCGCCTCGCCGCCGGCGTTCATGGTCCGGGCGGACAAATCCTGCAATAGCTCGAGCAGCACACCGTCTCGTAGCTCCACGGCCGTATTGACATAAAGAGTTGCCTGCTCCGAGAGCGCACTTATTTCTCCGGTCAGCACCTCAAGGGTGTGCCTCCCCTCGCCGAGGACGTTCATAATCGATTCAACCGCCGCGTCCGCCAACTCATCAACGTTCTCGACAGCGCCGTCCTGGAGCAGAAGAATCGCCTCCTCCAAACGGCCCCGCATGGCCCGCGCCAACCGCAATGCGGCTGCCGTCTCCATGCCGTCATCGCTGTCCAGCAGCACTTCGTCCGCGTCCATGCCTTCTTCGTCCGGTGATAGCCAGGTCCAGGGATCGTCTAGTTCGTCAGTCCAGGCGGCGTCTGTGCTCCAGCCATGCGGCGTGACGCCGAGCTCGGTATCTGGATTCGGCTGGAAAGGTTGCCACGGATCGTCAATCGGATCGGGTTCAGGCATATGCGGGGGATTGTTGGACTCCACGTCGCCCACAAAGGTGATTGCCATATCCTTAAAGAGGTAATGTTCCGCCCCGAATCCGAACTCGAGATTGAAGACAAGTCTTTGCCCACCCAACATGTTCACTTCATAGAGCGGCATGCCTTCGACGTGGTACCTCAAAATCAGGCCATTACCGACGACGTCCTGCACGCTTACTTTCATGTACTCGGAGAGTAGTGCGGCCAGCATCGGGTCCGTCTGCCCGTCTGCCGAAGGAGATTCCATCCAAGAAGCGGTCATAGTATCCTGCAAATATGTGTCAATCGCGTCCTTGAGGGTTGTGATTCCATCGGAAAGGTATTCGCCATTTGCAATCGCATAGTCGAGAAAAATTTCGGCAACGAAAAAATCGCTCGTCCCGGGAGTGGGAATCCGGATGTCGGCAAAATCGAACGCGTCCCAGCGGTTGTCGGGCAAGAGGGCCAACGGCGCCGCCCAGAACGGCGCAGCATTCTGCGAATCACCGCCGTCGTCTTCATGGCTCTGCGCCTCGGCAGTGAAAGTATCGCCGTCCGAAGCGGTGGCCGATCCGTCGTCGGCACCGGCGTCGGCGCTTTCGGCGACAGCGGCCAATGCCGCAGCGTCAAGAGCTATCCATTCTTCAAGCAGTATCGGTTGGCGGAACACTGTTTTCTCCTTTTTCGTGACGCAGGCTGACGTCGCCCATTAAAAGCTTCGCCACGCTGCCGATGATTTCGCTCGCGCGGTTCAACTGGCGGTCGCCTGTCTCGGCGTCGACAAAACCGTTCTCCACGCGCCGCGCCAGTTTGACTCCCCAACCGCTTTTCAACAGGACATAGGCAGCGTCGCGCCGGTCGCGCTGATCGATGATGAGGTAATCGCCCCGCCGCAGCCTGCCCAACTGATCGTCGAACGGCAGGTCCAGCACGTAAGGCCTTATCAAAGAGGCCACCAGCTCTTTGAGCGGGGACGCCACACAGATGTAAAAGCCGTCCCATTCGTTTACCCCCAGGTTCGGGCCCCAAAACGGCATCCGCAACACCGGCAGCGGCGCCAGCGGCGAATTGGCATTCGCCAGAAAGGGGTACAGCGGCACGATATGCCGGGCATCGGCGGCAATGTCCCCGGTCATCAGCCAACCGTAATTGCCGAAAAGGCCGACCAGCGTGCGCCTAAACATCTCTTCCGACAGCGGCCGCTGGTTGCGCTTGATGTCGGAAATATATTGCGGCCTGGTGCCGGACAGCTGGGCAATCTTCTTGCCGGACAGGCCGGTGCGGGCAATCAGGTCCATATAAAGCGGCTTCAGGTCGTCGCTGTCGTATGCGGCGACTCCCCGCTCCGGGTTCTTTGCCGTTTTCGTTGTTGCCGACATGCGCTACGCTCCCTCCGCAACGAATCCTTGGGGTATCGTCAGCCGAACTGGTCGATGTTTATAAAACCGCCAACCGGGGCTTGCCGCCGCGTCCACGTTTCCACGAGCCCCACCTGCCTGCGCCAAAAATCCGCCTGGTTGAGAAATCGTTCGATACCGTCGAGGGAGAAATCGGGATCGTCATGCCGGCGGAATCGCCTCCAGACCGCGAATCTTCCGTCGGCGGCAAAGACCGATTCAGCGTTCGTCGCCGCCCTGGCCAAGGAGACGCGGAGAAACCGCTTGGACAGCGCCTGCGCCTCCGGCGTCCCGGGCGGAACCTCCGCCACAGTGCTCTGGTAGGCCGCCTCGTCACGCCAGGGGAAGAGCGTGAAATCGAGCCCGTCGGCGAAGCGGACGCTGCGTGAACCATCCGCTTCCGCTTCGCCTGGTTCGACGCCCATGGCGGCGGCGAAGCGAGTCCACAGATCGTCGAGGGCGGAGCCGGGTATGGGCATGGCAACTTCTCCTCCCGTCAGTAACCGCGGGCGATTTCGGCGAAATTGTCGAAGATCTTGGATATGTTCCGGTCCACCATGCTCTGCAGCGAATCCAGCTTGGACAGGGAGCGGGTGGTGTATTGCGTCAACGACTGAGTGCTGGTGTTGGTCTTGTTCATGGCATTGTTAAAGACTTCCCGCTGCTCCGTCGCCTTGGACGCTGTGAAAACCGGCCCGTTGTTGCCGAGGCAGTAGGCGGCGAGGAAACTCAAGGTGGTCGCGTCGCTGACATCGGGAAGCCCGGTATCCTGGTTAATCAAGAGATTCAGATCTCCTGTGGTTGAGAACTTGACTGTAATCCAGGTGGTCGTCCCTCCCGTAAAACTGCCGTCACTGTCGTAAAGAAGGTCTGCGCTATAACCCTCTGTACCGCAGGTGAGGGGCGGATCGTCGACCTGATTCTTATACGCATCCACCATATCAAAAACTGTACTGAGAGATCCCTGTGGAGTGATGGACTGAAAAATATAGGAGAAGTTTGCAATGGTTATCGGGCTGGTGGTGGGCAGCCCGGAATCAAGGAGGGGAAAGTCGGGAAGCGCGTCGACGGTGATGTTCAATTCATCCAGCATCGCCTTGTTTTCCGCCGTGGTCAGGCGCTGGTGCGCCGTCTGCAAGGCGACGTAATCCCGGATGACGGACTTGATGTGGGAATAGCTCATTAAGGCTTTGGTAAAATTCACATCCGTCAAGTTGCCGCCCGCATTAACCTCGGCCCGCCCGTCCCGGAGCGATGCGGAACCCTCGGGAGCCATGCCGGACTTGAAGTATTCACCGTCGAAAGCGGCCGCCAGCAGCCCTATGGTGGTGGTGAGGTTGCTTGCGGCGTTGGCGTAATCGGCCATGGCGGAGGCGAGTTCCGTGGTTTTGGCGACGCGCTCGCTCTGGCCGATTTGCTGGGAGGCGTAAATGAGGAACATCATTTCGGACGAAGTCAAATTAACCGACTGCACCGAACCGCCCGCATCCTTCATGCTCACAGTATGTAGCCCGGCTTCGCGGCCGCCATGGCGGAACTGAAGCTGTAGGAGACGTCCCCCACCTTGAAAAAATTGCCCTGATTCGTGCTCATGGTCGCTCCCTATGGGCTATGGCTTCAGGCGCTGAGCCCGCCGGCCTTTTTCTCGATATCGCTCATCATCTGCACGAGCTGGCGCATGAGATCAAAGAGCGATTTGACCATCTCCATGGCCATGTCCATGTCTTTCATGCGGAGCTGCAGTTCCTCGTTCTTGGAGGCGACCACCGCATCCAGCTCCTCGCCGTCCGCCTTGCGCTTTTCCATGAGGTTTTGCATATAGACGCGCTGGGTTTCCTGGATGATGTCGACAATGCCCTTGGCGATGTTGACGCCGCCCTTGGCTATACCCGAGATGATGGGGCCGACGATGGGAATATTATTTATGCCGGTCATGTCCACGCACATAAGGACGACGTCGAGAACCATGTCGGTGATCTTCTGAGAAAGTTCGTTGATTTTGATATCCAACTGCTTGTCCGCCACCTCGCGGGTGATATCCGCCTTCTCCATACCCAGTTCCAACTTGTGATCCATGGCAGTGACGGCGAGCTCACGGTTGTTGGCATGCAACCGTATAAAGGTGGTCATGAGCTTCACCAGCATGGCGGTGAACTTGTCGATGGAGTTTACCTGCCGCTTCGACAATTCGGTAATATTGATACCGTGGATCCTGGCGGAAGATGCGGCCGGGGTCTCGATTTTCAGATCGCGGCAGAGCGCTGCCATATTCTGCTTTTTGGCGACACCAACCATATAATTCAAATCTTCGGGGAACTGCTCCAAATGCGCCGTCACCGCATTCTCCACCGTTTGTCTCAATTCGGCGATTTTCGCCGCGTCTTCGGGCTTTGCCGGATCCAGGCCTAGATCCTTGACGACGAAGTCGACGATATCATTGCGTAGGCCGAGCTTTTTTTCCGTGAAGGCGATTTGCGCCTCGAACTTGCTGAGCCCCTTGGGGCCGGATTCTTCCATGAGCTGCTTGAGCTTCGCCTCCGTATCGGAACGAAGGCCCTCGATTTTCTCCGCATCGTCGCCGCCTTCGCTCCCCACCAGAACCCGGGTCATGCGTTCCACCGCGTCGGCGGCTTTTTTCTGCAGGACCTCTTCGGAGCACAGGCTGTAATCTGGTTCAAAGCCAATACCGGCCAGGGCCGCCTTCGCGTCCGCGCCCTCGGTACTCAGGAGCGCGTCGAGTTCATCCAGGTTTCCGGGGAAGCCCTCACCGAACGTATCGACAGATGAGTAGATGGAACTGCGCAAATCGCTTAGCGCCGCCGCGTCCTCGGGCTTGGCGGGATCGAGACCGAGCTCTTCGGCGGCGGCGGTCAGCAGCTTGTCGACACAGGCGTTGCGTACCTCCATATGCTCGGCAAGGGTGATGAAATCGCCCAGCTTGCCGCGATCGCCGTCAGTCGCTGCCGTTATCTCGTCAAGAATGCGTCCACGCGTCCCGGCGATGGACTCGGCGTCGCCGGTTCCGCCGCCGTCCGACACCTCCAAAGCCGCGAGGCGATCCGCCGTCTCCTCCGCCTTGGCGAGAAACACCTCGTCGCTCAGTGCCGCGAAATCGCCGACAGCCAATGCGATGTCATCGGCTGACGGCTCCTTGCCGGATTCGGCTTTTGCGTTCAGCAGCTTCCCCGCCTCCTTGTCGAGGGCGGAGATCTGGTCCCCGAGTCCGTTCTTTTTCGAGACCCGTTTAAGGAGGTTCTTGAGGCCGGGCACCGAGTCGAGCTTGGAGTCGTCCGATTTCTTCATCTCTCCGGAGCTGGAGGAGGTATTGGACGCGATGATGCCGCCGATGCTTTTCGACTCCTTGCCGGGCAAGTGGCCCGGGTCCCCTTTGCCCGCAATGATCATGCCGAGGCGGTATACGAATTCGGCGATGGCCTCGGCAATGTCCTGCGCCATTTTTTTGCCGTCCTTGCCGCTTTTTTCGCCTATATTGGTTTTATCGTCCTTGTCGGAGACGCCAAGCTTGTCCTTGATCTTGTCCGTCAGCTTGTCGCATATCTTCTCTCGCAATTGGGGGTTGTCGATGCCCGCCTCCTTGAGGCAGTTGTCAAGCTTGGATTTCAGTTCCTTGAACGAGTCGTCAATCTGCCGCTTAACCTCTTCGTTCTTGCGAGCATCCTCGACCTCGTTTTCCTTGTGCGTTTCGGCCTTTTCCTTTTGCCCCTTGCTCTCGCTTTTTATGTCGTCATTGGCATGGGCTTCTTTTCCGCCGTCCGCCTTCCCGGTATCGCCCGCGCCCTCAGGGCCGCCTGACGACGCCGACGGGTTGGCGGTAGCTGAATTCGCCTGTGTCCCGGCACCCGAGGTGCCCGCGGTCCCGCCAGTCCCGCCAGTTGCGCCAGTTGCGCCCGTCCCGCCGGTTGCGCCAGTCCCGCCGGTTGCGCCGGCGCCGGTACCTGCACCGGCGACAAGCATAACCACCTGGACCACGATCTCGACCACCTGCTTAATCAATTTTTTAGCCTCTTCCAGGCTTTGGGTGAGTTCCGGATCCTTCTCGCGTATGCTTTTGGTGAGGGTGCTGTCGGACTTTTGTGGAAGCATATCCTCAGCCCCCACCATTCCCGCCAACACCTCCTCGCATACTTCCTTGATCATTTCGCCGGAGGCGTAAACAGCGCCGTCGAGGTTAGCCACGCCTCTTTCGAAGGCTTCGGCGCCCGTCTTGGAGTTGCTGAGAAAATATTGATCGAACTTCGCCGATTTCATGGCGCTATCTATACTTGACATTGTATGCCTTTCTTTCGGGCGGCTGGTGCATTTTCAAGCCGTTTTAGCGGCTACTTTTTTCCGAAACCGGCTGCGGCCGAGTCCTGCATGTTTACCGTTGTCGCCAGCAGCGTGTCCAACAACCCTTCGAGGCTGGTTATGAATTCCATCATGTATTGAAGATCCTTCGACAACATGTCGATCTCCTCGCGCAGGTTTCCGCGGGCCGCCTCGACCTTTTCGCCGACAGCCGCGACGAGGCTGGCCTTGTGGGTCATCTGAGCAGACCTGAATTCCGATTCAAGGGTGTAGGCATTGGCTGCATTGACCTGATCCGCTTGGCTTTTGCCGTTGACCGCGCCCACAATCATCCCAATACCCATCGGTGCCCAGAATAACCCCGTGGCCATGGCTAACACGCCAAGCGCCAGGCCGACCCCCATCATGACCCAGGTGGCAGTGTCGGCGTTGCCTTCCACGTCCCGGACCTGCTGGTTAATGCCCTTGAAAGATGCGCCCAATTCGGCGTAAGAGAGATACTCCCGCTCTTCGGCGGTGAGCAGGTTCACATCGGCCTCCAATGCGGCCATCTCCTCCTCGCTGACCGGCTCAATTTCTGGATAGACGATATCGCCTAACTGAAACTTGTGAGCGAGCGCGTCCATGGTCATTTCGTATTGGCGCATCTCCGCCGCCATCTGCTTGATCATCTGCGTGTCGCCGTTGGACTCGTAATAGGCCTTCCGGACGAAGGACACCACCCACATTACGCCGGTGATACCGCCCTGCATCGCGTTCATCATCATGCCAATGGTGGCGTCGTAGCAGATGCTGAAGACTTCGGATATGAATCCGGTGACGTTGCCCGAGGTGAGGTTTTCCCACGCTTCGCTGAAGCGATCGCCGATGCTGCGCTTTTTGGCCTGCGCCTCCATGGCCCGCTTCGACTCCTCGTTGATTTTTCGGATCATCGAGAACATTTTCTTGTTGAGCACCAGGTTTTTCTGGAACTGGAATTCGTCCTTGCTGGATGAAATGCCCAGGCGCTTACTCATGGAATCGGACATGATGTTCTGCATGCTCGTCGAGAGGCTCATTATCTTGAATGCCCACGCCTCTACCCCGCCCGCCTGGAGGCCGCCGAACACGGCGGAAAAATCAACCTTGCCGTAAGGATTAGGAATGTCGGGCACCTTGATGTCGGGGTTGATGTACGGCTGGGAGTCGATTGCACCTTCCCATGATTTTGTGGAAAAGATTTGACTGCCGAATTGGCCGTCATCCGCCAGCAGTTTCTCGTCGAAAAGATAATCGGGCAACTGCCCCAGATTCCAGCAACTGAACAGGGCCTGCTTCTGTCCCTTTGAAAGCCCGGCGTAAGCGACCGGGGTGAGCGGCGCGTCACGACCGAGTATCAACCCGTTGCCGGCGTCGATTTTCATGCCGTCGGCGCCCACGGTGAGCTCCAAACCGCTCTTGGCGAGTTCGTCCTTCAATCCGGAAGGCGCGGTCGTGGAAATGGTGTGTTTACCTGCCACCTCCACCACATACCAGCCCTTTTCCATAAAGTATGGCGTCATCTGTTCAATCAGTTTTTTGGTGAAAATATTAGCAACGCTGTCCTCTTTCTCCCAAGCCGCAGCCAGCGCCATTTTATCCGTTTCCGACAGGGCGCTCCACTGCCCCTGGTTCATCCTTTGTTCCGGAGTGGCCGAGAATGTCTTGTGGCCGGTTAACATCCATTCGCCGCTTTGCGTCTGTTTCCAGTCGTACATGACTACAGTAACGATTGCGCCGGTGTGGACCGCAACGCGCTCTTCATCGGTGGGCGGGTCAGTCCTGGCGGACCCGTTGACACCGGCACTGTACGCGTTTTGAGTGCTGATTGAGGAATTAATGGTATTATCCATGCCGTCTCCTGTAACTACGTAATCCCTATATCGGAATTCACGGAAACGGAGCCTGACCGGCCCCGCCCGGAATCCGGGAGAGGGAATCACACGGTGAATCGCCTTCTGCCGCCGGGAGCGGCAGGCGGAGGCGTTTTGGCCGGCGTTTCCGCAGCATTCCCCTTGTTCCCACCGGTCGGTGATTTCGCGCCCTGGTTCGGAGCCACGGCCCCTTCCTTGATATTATCAAGAAGCACCTGGGCCATTTCAGCGAACGCCTTCCCTTCCGGGTCGCTCTTGCCTCTGCGTAACGTCTCCTCGAGCAACTTTACCGCAGTGTCCTTTTCGCCGGACATCCAGGCGCATTGGGCCGTGTAATAGGCATATTGTGTCGACACCTGGTCAAGGCCCATGGCTAGTCCGAAAATAAGCAGTGCCTGCTCGTAGTTCCCCATGACCTTGAGGCAAGAGCCCATGGCGAAGGCGTAGCGGTCGTTTCGCGGGTTGAGAAGCAGCAGGTTGGAAAACAAAAACTGTGCATCGAGGTAGCGTTTGGTCCGGTAGGCCATGAACCCCATGGCATACATGGTCTCCATCTGCTCCTCGTCGACCCCGAGGGCTTCGGCAGGGGGCAGCCCCTTGTCGCGCGCATCCTTCAGTTTTTCGTACGTCGCCGTCATTTCTTCCACAAGCCGCACCTTTTCGCGGAGGTCTTCGAAGCCGGCTCCCAGATTGTTTTGTGTCGTCATGCGCATCCTCCTCGATCGCTTTCCGCGATCTATAGCATCTTTCCCATGTTACGGCCCATGGCCCTGGTGGTGCGGTATCCGGCGTCTTCAGATACAATTTCGGCCATGGCGTCCGCCGCTTTTTTCACCTCGGGCGGCAGCCGTTGCAAAAAGTCCCTATCCACCATCTCGGCGAGTTCGAAATGAACGCCATGTTTTCGCTCCAGTCCAAGCACCGCCGCAGCGAGCCGCTCGCGCATCGCCTCGGCCCGCAGCCGGCATTCGTTGTTCTGGCGCATCGCGGCGGCGAGCTCGCGCTTCACCGCATCCGCCCGCGTGTCTCCCATTGAGGCAAAGCGATCCAGGTCGACGCGGCCGGAAGGGGTTGTAACCGGAGCGGCAGGATGGCGGACTTCAGTGCCTTCCTTGAGCCAGGCCACCGAACGCCGCTGCACGGGGAGACGCCGGGGCGCCCCGGGTTCAAACCAACGGCGCGCCGGAATCTCCTCCACCCTGTTCCACGACATTCGCATTCGTTTTCCGTCCTGCATCCTTTTTCTCTCCTGTCCTCGTCCGCCATTCCGAAATGAGACTGACGTTGTCGCCCGCCAAACCGAGAAGGAACTCCCTGTCCCGCAAGCGCACGCACACCACGCCATGCCGTGAGCCGAACATCTTCCGGGCCACGATATCGATGGTCTCCTGCCCCGCCCTTCCAAAAGCCAGGCCGTTTCGGCCACGCCAGGCCAGCCATACCAGCAAGGCCATGGACAGGGCAAAAAACAACGCGAGCCACCAAAAACTGAAGCCGGAACCGAGATCCTCGGCGAAATCCTCCCGCACCGCTTCGGGCGTACGCCATCCGTCTTCGGTTGTCTCGATGGTTGCCTGCTCGACAGTTTTCTGCTCTCCAGCGGACACGTCTCCGGCTCCAAGAGCGATATAGATGGCAATTACCAACAGAACGATAGAAGACAGCCAGCACCTGTATTTCATTTCATACCCTTTGATGCGGTTTTAATTTTACCTCTACAACGCCAATGCGTTTTTTATCGAACATTGATTCTACCCAGGGGTTGCGTCGTCAAATCAGAGGACAGTTCCTGGTACGAAAGCACGGCCAGATCTTCGAAATCGGTTTCAACGAGCTTGCGCACATACCGGCGAATATCCATATTCGTCAGCAGCACCGGCTTGAGGGTCGCGTCGTCGAAATTGCCGATTTCGTGTTTGACCGTTTCCACAAACCTTTGCGCCACAGCCGGCTCCAAAGCGAGGTATGAGCCCGACGCCGTCTGCCGAATAGCCTTGCGGATGACCTCTTCGGTGGAGAGGTCGATCATGTACACCGGCAGAATCTTGGCCGCTCCTGCATGCTGGTAGCTGATATGACGCCGCAATGCCGCACGCACATACTCGGTGAGGAGAATGGCGTCCTTTTCCTTTTGCGCCCATTCCAGCAGTGCCTCCAGCACCGCCCGCAGGTTGCGTATGGATACCTGTTCCTGGACAAGGCGCTGTAAAATCTCGGCTATCTTCTGCAGCGACATGACCCGCTGCACCTCCTTGACCAATTCGCCGTAGGTCTGCTCCATCTGCCCGAGCAGGAACCTGGTCTCCTGAATGCCGACAAAGGTATGGGCATTCCGTTTCAGCACGATCGATAGGTGGAAAGACAACACCTGCGGGTTGGTCAGGTAAGCGAGTTTGGCTTTGTCCACACGGGGTTTATCTTTTTCGTTCAGCCACAGGGATTTGAGGCCGGGCAGGAAGTTCTTGCCCTCCTCGTAGGTAAAGCCCATCATCTGCAGCGATTTTTCCGGCTCCCTGGAAAGCATCTTACCCGCTTCCAACCATCCCACCGCCACCGGCACCTCCTGGAGGAGCAGTTGGTAGGTGCTTGGCTCCATGCCATCGCGGTAGCGGATGCGGATGCCCGGGAAGGGAACGCCCAAATCGTAATAGAGGGCGCGCCGTACCCTAATGATCTCGTCGTTGAGCAAACCCGCGGTCATCAGTTCCCTGGCGTTCTCCGCGACATCGACCAGAAGAGGAACGGTGATGCTGAACTCCTCAATCTTGCTGTCCCGCGACTGCGGCCGTTCGGCTTCGCCGCTGCGGCCGGCGGGCGCCATGGAGGCGGCCAGCCTGTCCTCGTCGGTGGCTCCCCGTCCGTTGCCGGTGTAGCGCCACAGACCGTAGCCCAGGCCGATAACCGCGGTCCCGAGCAGGAAAAACTGCGGCTTTGGGAAACCGGGAATAAAACCCATGAGGATGATCACGCACCCGCCCACCATGATCGCTTTCGGTTGTCTGAACACTTGCTTTCCGATATCGCCGCCGAGGTGCTCCGAATCGGAGGAGGAAACGCGAGTGACGATGATGCCAGCGGTGATGGAAATGAACAGAGCGGGGATCTGGCTGATCAGGCCGTCGCCGATGGTGAGGATGCCATAGCGCGCCAGCGCATCCTCCAGCGACATGCCCCGGCGCAACACGCCGATGACCAGGCCGCCCGAGATATTCACTGCAGTCACGATCAGCCCGGCGATAGCGTCTCCCTTGACGAACTTCATCGCACCGTCCAGAGCGCCGTAGAGTTGACTCTCCCGGCTGACTGTTTCGCGGCGCTCGCGGGCCTGGTTCATATCGATGACGCCAGCCCGCATGTCGGCATCGATGGACATCTGCTTGCCCGGCATGGCATCAAGTGTGAATCGCGCCGCCACTTCTGCCACTCTTTCGGAGCCTTTGGCGATAACCAGGAACTGCATGATGGTCAGGATAAGGAAAACCACCGCGCCGACGACGAAATCACCCGCCACGACAAAACGGCCGAAGGTCTCGATGATGTATCCCGCATCCGCCTTAAGCAGGATGAGCCGGGTGGTGGTGATGTTGAGGGCGAGGCGGAACAGGGTGGTGAAGAGAAGGAGGGTAGGGAAAACGGCGAACTCCAGCGGCGTCCGGATATACATCGCCATCAAGAGCATGATGACCGAGATGCCCAGGTTGACCGCCAGCAACATATCCACCAAATAGGTGGGCATGGGAAGGATCATCAACGCGATGATAGAGATGATCAGCACCACCAGGGTGATGTCGTTGTAGCGGGTGATTGCTGATATCGCGCGTTCAAAACGCCCCATACTGCGCCGTTCCTTCCTCAAAGAATATTTGCCCGATTATGCGACTCCGGTCGGTTCCGCCGCGCGCCACGCGAGAAAGCGGCTGGCCGCGTCCGCCGATTCCTCCTTTCTGCCCAAATCCCATAACGCCTCGGCGCGCAACCAGTGCATGGCCGCCGCCTCGGGCTCGGCCAGGCTGAGCGCCAGTTGCCGTGAGGTCGCCATCAGCACTTCGGCATGGCGGCCAAGACGGCAGCGCACGGCGGTCAGGAGGCGCTCCGCCTCGTCGTCCCCAGGGGTCATCGCACACACACCCGCGAGAACCTCCTCCGCGCGCTCCAGCCGGCCCGCCGAATACAGCACGTAGCCGAGAAGCATCAGGGCGTCCCGTTCCCGCTCCCAGTCCATGCCCGTTATCCTTTCACCAGGAGGAGCCGGCAGGCTTCGAGCGTTTCCTTCTCCGCCAGCGCCTCGCGCACCGCGGCAGCGCCGGCCAGGGAAGCCTTGTCCGTTCGTTCGCCCAAACGCAACGACGCCGCCCGCAGGCCGGCGACGAAATCGAGCTGCTGCGCCGTTTTGGTCCGTAAAAAGGCCGGGCGCAGTGTATCGTCCAGCAGATCCGCAAGTCTCGGGCGCTCGATGCCTGAAAGATCGGGGCGTTTTTCCGGAATCAGCTCAAACCTGGGCTCCGCCGACGGGTTGAGTGGGGCGGATGCCGGAACGGGCCGGGCCGAACTGCGGCCGGCCGGCTCGAGATCACGCCGTACCGGCTGGATGACGGAATTAAGGAGATTGCCTACCCTGTTCATACCTTGCCTCCCACCCCGCTTTTTCCATCCAATTCGTTCAACAGCGAATCCATGTACCGGATGCACCGTTCCATTTCCAGTTGCGACACGGCCTCGGGCGGGAGGCGCATCACGAATCCAAGTAGACCGGAGCCGGTCAATCCCCCGGCGAGGGGCCAGGGATGTCCGCGTCCCGGGGAACACAGGGCGAGTAACGCTTCCGTCCGGCTTTCGTCCATGGCTCGAAATAGGGCCACCACCATTTCGCCGTTCTCCACCCGCTGCAACTGCACCTCTCCCATGCCGCTGATGTGCAGTGCGGCAACGCTCCGCTCATTCAACGGCAGCGCTGGCAAATCGAATGATGCGGCCAAATCGGCCAACGCCCTGTCTATCGCCTCCATCAGCCGTTTTCCTTATTCCAATCCGTCCAGCACCGCTTCTTCCAGGGCGATCGACTCGTCCAGCGCCCCCTGGATGAGATCGATCATGCCCTGCCTGGCGGCGCCGTTGGCGAAGAGCCGGTCAGGCAGATTGCGAGCGATCTGCATGAAGCCGGAGAGGAACTCCACGTCCCGGGTGGGATTAGCCCGCCCCGTCAACGGCAAACGCGCCTTCAGATCGTAGCTACTCTTCACCTCGCCGCTCATTGTAGCGAAAAGCGCATTGGACGCCTTCCCCACAACGCCGACGCCGGTCGCCACGCCGGTCGACTTGGCGAGCGCCGCCATATCGTCGTGGACGACAGCCAGGCTGCGCGCCGTGGCGATTCCGTCGTTAACCGCGGCAAGCCTCTCCGCTTCGGTGGACGGGGTCAGCGATTCCATATCGGCGGCGAGAGACTGGCTTATATAGCCCAGCATGGTGCCAACCCCGTCGTCGCCGTATTCCCGCAGCATTTGCGAAAACGAATCTGCCGCGTTGCGGAAAGACAGGACATTGTCGCGGTATGCCTCTCGGTGGCCGGCGGCGTCCGCCAGGTCGGTTAGCGGCACGTCGTTTATGTTGTACCCCGCCCTGATGGCTGCGCCGTCCTCCGCCTCCAGGGCGATGATGGCCGTATCGATCAGGGCAACCATTTCCGCGTCGCCGCCCGCTTCCGCGACGGCATCTCGGACGTATTCGAGAGCCCGGTGCCGCTCCGTGGGATCGGGAAACGCATGCCTGGCCATCCGCGCCAGTTCCGACGCGTCGCCGGGCCGATTTTCGCGAATGCTTTTCAACATCCGCTTGAGATCCTCGGGCCGTATCCCGCGCAGCTTCTTGGCGGTCAGTTCCGCCTTTTCCACCTCTGCGGGGGAAACAACCGCCGCTTCGCGCTTGGAAACCTTTCGGTCGAAAATTTTCCGCTCCACCGTGTCGGCAAGAGAAAAGGTAAGCTCCTCCGCCGAGTCGAGAATGCTTGAATGCGGATCGGCGATTACCTCCACCTCCATGCCCTGGTAGCGTCCCCGCGTCACGACAGGGCCGACCTCCGCCTCCCGCGCCGGCGTTTCCGGCCGGGGCGTTTCCACGCGGGAGTGTTGACCTGCCGCGCCGACATTTCTATCGCCTACCGACATCCGTCATCCTCCGCGTCATGCATATTCCACCTCGTCCATCCCGTTGGCGACCGGATATTGTTCGCGCAACCAGCGGATGACCTCCGCCACCGGCTCGATAAGGTCGGACGGGATGTACTGCAACGTCTCTCCCAGCGTGAACAGCGAACGGGCCAGCGGAACATTGCGGAAAATGGGAATACCGCGATGCTCCGCCATGCGCATAATGCGCACGGCACCGCCGTCCATGCCCTTCATCATGACCACCGGAAGCTGCGTTTCGCCTTTAACGTAGCGCAGGGCCACGGCGTAGTGGCTCGGGTTGGTGACCACAACGGTTGAATTGTCCATCGCCACTTCATCCTCGCCGAAAATGATTTCCTGGTGCAGCTGTTTGCGTTGGGCTTTTACCGTCGGATCGCCTTCCATCTCCTTGTACTCGTTCTTGACCTCCTCGTGGCTCATCATCATTTCGCCCGTATAAATGCGTCGCTGAAGCAGGTAATCCACGGCCGCCACCACGACGAACAGGCCGCAGACCCACTTGCAGATGTCCCAGAGGACGTAACCGGCAACCGACAGCACCGCCTCGAAACCGGCCAGCGGCATGCCGGTGATTTCTCCCAAGTGCTTCTCTACCGCCTTCCAGAACACGACGGCGATGAGAGACATCTTGATCACGCCCTTGACGAATTCGAGGAGGTTCTTTTTGCTGAACACGTTCTTGAACCAATTTCCCGGATTCAGCTTGTCCAGCTTGGGAATGACGCTTTCGAACGCGGCCAGAAAACCCACCTGCCCCATGTTCGCCACGACGCCCACCACTGCGGCGATAAGCGGAGGAACTAAGCCGACGACAATAAACACGTCCATTCCCGCCGTACGCATGAGATCGACGCCGGCGTCGAAATCCCCTAACCGCAACGCGGCGAACCCCGACTCGAACAGCCATTCCAGGCGCTGGCGGCAGGTGACGAAATACAACGCCATGAAGGACAGCATCGCCACGATGATGGCAGCGGAGGTGACGTCCTGGCTTTTACACACCTGTCCCCGCTCCCTGGCTTCGCGCAGGCGTTTTGGCGTGGGTTGTTCCGTCTTTTCCGCCATGGGCCGCGCCTTTCAGGAAAGCAGTTTCTGCAAGTACTGGATCATCTCCGGCTGTCCTCCCAGCCCGCGCTTGAAGTAAAGGAACAGCACGTCCAGATAAAGCAGCAGGATAAATAGCGCCACCGCGCATTTGATCGGCATGGCCAAAAAAAACACATTCAGGTTGGGCGCAAAACGGTTCATCAGGCCCATGCCGAAATCCACCAGAAAGCAGGTAAAGATGACCGGCGACGCCATCAGCAGCGTGAAGCGCATATACAGGTCTATCTGGCCCACGAAAAAACGTTCCGCCTCCGGCCCGCCGAGACTCGGCCAGAACGACCACATCGGCCAAACCTCGTAGCTCGCGTAACACACGCCGATAAATGTCAAAAATCCCCCGCCGGTGATGAACAGCATGACCGCGCCCTGGAACAGCAGGTTGCCCGTCGGCGAAGACGGCTCCTGCGAGAGCGGATCGGCGATCTCGGCCATGGCCGAGCCGCGTTGATTGTCCACCATGAAGCCGATGGACTGGGCAATCCAAAAGAAGATGGCTATCATGTACCCCAGTATGAGCCCGAGAAAGGCCTCTTTCATCGTCACCGCCACGGTGTAGGCGTTGAACCCCAGGCCGGAAGGAGCGGTGGCGAACGCCACTGGCAGAAGGCCCAGGGCCAAGGCGAGGGCGATGGTGTTCTTAATCATGTTGGCCATATTGGTCAGGCCGAAGAATGGGGCCAGGCGCAATACCGGCACCCAGCGCGCCATGAGCACGGCAACGCTGAAACACAGGCCGGTCGGGTTTGCTAACGCATCCTGGTGGGTCACCCAATCTCCTTAAAGCGGTTTCACAGAGTATCGACTCTTCCTCTTTGTGTTTTGTTCGACCACTCAAGCTTAAAATGCAGATTGACCATTTCCTAAAAACCAGCTAGGCGATAACAAATGATTCGAACAGCTTGCGGGCAAATCCCAACACCTCCGCGCCCAACCACGCTCCCATGGCGGCAATGGTCAGGGTCACGCCAATAAGCTTTATGGCGAACGGCAGGGTCTGCTCCTGCAATTGGGTCAGCGCCTGCAGAAAGCTGACCACGATGCCCAGCACCGCCGCAACGATGATCGGCGGCAGCGAAAGCACCAGCACCATGATCAACGCCTGCTGGGTCAATCCCATTACCATTGCTTCGTTCACGGGCGTCCTCCGTCACCGGTACGAGAGTATCAGGCCCTCGATGACCTTGCTCCAGCCGTCCAGAAGCACGAACAGCAGCAACTTGAAGGGCAGGCTGATCGTCATCGGCGACACCATCATCATCCCCATCGCCAGGAGAATGTTCGACACCACCAGGTCGACGACCACAAAGGGAAGGTACAAGAGAAAACCGATCTGAAAAGCGGACGTCAACTCCGATACCATAAAGGCGGGAATGAGCACAAACAGGCTCCGCTCGATTTCCGCAGGCGACTTCCCCTTTGGCCAAAGCCGATAGGCCGCTTGGCTGAAAAAAACGCGCGACTTCGGCTTGGCGTGCTTCAGGAGAAAATCGCGCAACGGCTCGACGGCGGTGTCTGCCGCCTGCGCCAGACCCGAAAGGGAAGAGAGGCTAATCTCCCTGGCCGACCCGAGGCCGATGGCGTCCTGGGGCACGCGCGCGATGACCGCCTCCAGCACCGGCGCCATGATAAAAATACTCAGGATGATAGACATGCCATTCAGCACCATGTTCGGCGGCACCTGCTGGACGCCGAGAGCGTTGCGGACCAGCGACAGCACCACCGCCAGCTTGACATAGCTGGTGACCATCATGACGATGAAGGGCAAGAGCGATAGCGACAACAGCGCCACCACCAAAGCCAATGGATCGTAGAGCATGGTTCTCCCGTCGGCTTCATGGCGTTATCGCAAACTGTTGACCCTTCCTCTGCGCGTTATGGCTTCGAGTGGTCGAACCCGAAAACGCAAAGGATGGATCATCCATTTCCGAAAACGCGCTAGGACAGCGTCAAAAGCCGCACCCCTACCTTGCCGTCTATGTCGACCATTTCGCCCTTGCCCCATTCCCGGCCGTTGATCTTGAGGGTTATGGGCGAAGCGAGCGATTTGCCCGTCTCAAACACGAATCCCGGCTGGACTCGCGCGAGATCCCGCACCTGCCACATCCTGGAATCCAACTCCAGCGTCAGGTTCACTTCAACGCCTTCCAGCGCGGATCCCTTTTTCGCCGTATCTCCCGGGTCCGATTCGTCAGTCATCTCGTTCTCCATGACAATAGCCGCGCCTTCGCTCAGCCGCACCGGCAACAGCCATTTACGGCCAATCCTCGCCACCGCCCGTTCGGGCAAAATCCCCGAGACGACGATAATGTCGCCGGGCGCGGCGCTTTTCAGGTGGTGCAGACCAATACGCTGGCTGGCCAATTCCACCGTCACCTCAATCGGCCAGTCGTCCGTGGACGCCGTGCTTGGCCGCCCCGCCATCAGCGCTGCAAGGGGGCGCAAATCATCTGCCGTGCCAAGGAAGCGCAAGGCGCTGTGTATCGTTGATGACCCGTCCAGATGCCAATCCATGAACAGCCAACCGGGATGCCGCTCGGGTTCGCGCGGCGGAAATTCTTCGATGCCGGTCAGGGCGATTGCTTCACCGGCCGCTTTCGCCAGCACCTCAAGCCCCTTTTCCAAGGCGGCTTCCCATACTGCGAGGCGGAGGACGGGTGGAAATTCCGCCCACGCGCCCAGCGTAGGAATGCCGGCAATTGCCTCCAGAATCGCCGGCGCTCCGGCGTCGGCTAAGCAGCTAAAATGCACTCCGCCCCACATACCCTGCAGGGCCACGCTGACGCCGCCGCCTGTCCATTCAGGACGCATCTCCATCTCGATTGCGGCGTCGCCTATGCGCAACTGCTGCCTGGATGCACCAAGGTGGATGCGGTTCTTGGCCGCATTTAGCTCGGCGGGGATTTGCGGCAGGACAAGCGGGTGCAGTTCAGACATCGTCAATATTCCACCGATCCCAATCGGGCCGCCTTCCGCGTTCGTCGCCCTGCTCGTGGCGCGAATTGTCCTGCCCGCCATGCGCATGTATCTGCACGGTGACCGGTATGGAGAACTTCGCCTCCAACTGCCCGCGCAGCGCGGCTGCGCTGTTCTCAAGAAACAGGTTCACCTTGCTGTTGGAGGTGGTGAATTCCACTACCAGCGTTGCTTCGCCGACATCGCGCCGGATGCGGATACTGGTCTCTGGAAGCACGCCCTCCTTCAGTTCCACGCGCACCTCGCCACCGTCGGCAAGACTACGCACCTGCAACGCCTCCGCCGCCGCCGCGATGCGGGCAACCAATTCGTAGCGAGACACGATGTTAGGTTTGTCCCCCGCAGGCTCGGAGGAAAAGCTGGTCAAGTGTGCCACCAGCTGGAAAGGATTGGCGTACGGTATACCGCCGGTGTGCGGCTTATCGTCGCCGTCTTTGCTTGAAGGGGTCGATTCAGGCACTTCGTCTCCCTCTCCTCCATATCCTGACAATGTCTTTTCAACGCCAGCCGCATCGGCGTCCTCAACCGGCTGCTCCCATGGGTCGGCAAACCAACCCGATTTTGCTTCCGGTTTCAGGAGCAGTTTTTCAAAGCGTTTGCCGTCGCGTTCACGCAACGGAAACGGCATTTCCACGTCTTTGGAAGCCTTTTGCAAACGTCCGGAAGGAGGCGTTGCTCGGATTCGATTGCTATGAGTATTCATCCATCTCCTCCGCTTCCGGAACCTCGTCCATCGGACCAGGCTTGCCTTTGCTGAACTCCTCCATCTCGATTTCCTCAGCCCGAGAGACTTCGCGCAGCCAGTCTTCAAGCCAGTCCTCGCGGTGGGCGTCGATTTTTCTCGACTCCTGAACAGTTGCCAAATAGGCTGTACGCGCCTTCTCGACCAGGAGCGCCAATTCCTTCTGGCGGCGTTTCGATTCGATTATCTCCCGTTCAAATTCCAACTCGCGTTCCTTCAGGCCGGCCAATTCCGCGCGAAACCGCTCCATATCCTTGATATCGGGCTCGGAATCGAACAGCTCCGCATAACGTCGATCCTCCTCGTTCAGCCGCCATGCAGCATATTCGGCGAGATCCGCGCGCAGCCCGCGTTCCGTTTCCTCCTCCCGCACGAGGTTGGCTTCAGCGACGCGCATGGCCGAGGCGGCGGCATCCTCGCGGAGCTTGCACACGCCGACCAGCATGGCGAGGGGGTAAGCCGACATCACGCACCGCCGACAAGCTTGCGCATGCCTTCGACAGCCTCGTCCATACCGCTGCGTTCGTTCAGGCCCTGCTTCAAAAAGGCGTTGAGCGCGTCAATTTTGTCGATGGCCTCGTCCGCGAGAGCGTCGCTTCCTTTTTTGTATTCGCCAATCTGCACCAGGAGTTCGACCTCGCGGTACTTGGCCATAAGCTGGCGAAAACGGTTGGCGAGCGCAACATGCTCCTTTGGGACGATAGCCGTCATCACGCGGCTTACCGAGGCCAGGACATCAATAGCCGGATAATGGTTGGCCGCCCCCAGCTTACGGGAGAGGATGATGTGGCCGTCCAAAATGGAGCGGGTCTCATCCGCGATAGGTTCGGTCATGTCATCGCCTTCCACCAGCACCGTATACAGGGCGGTGATGGAGCCCTTGTCCGATTGCCCGGCCCTTTCCATAAGCTTCGGCAGGGTTGAAAACACCGACGGCGGGAAGCCGCGTCGCGTCGGCGGCTCGCCGGCTGCCAGGCCGATTTCCCTGAGCGCCCTGCCGAAGCGCGTCACCGAATCCATCATGAGCAATACGCGCTGTCCCTGATCGCGGAAATACTCGGCGATGGCGGTCGCCACGTACGACGCCTTCAGCCGCTCCATGGCGGAGCGATCGGAAGTGGAGACCACCAGGACCGATTTGCGCATGCCTTCCTCGCCCAGGTCACGTTCGATGAATTCCCGCACTTCGCGACCGCGCTCGCCTATTAGTGCCAGCACGACCACATCCGCAGCGGAACCCTTGACGAGACAGGAAAGGAGCGTGGACTTGCCGCCACCAGCGGCGGCGAAAATGCCCATGCGCTGGCCCTCGCCGCAGGTGAGGAGCCCGTCCATGACCCGCAACCCGAGCGGCATAGGACGGTCGATGATTTTGCGTGTCATCGGGTTGGGCGGGTCGGCGTACACAGGATAATAGCTCTCGGGGTCAAGGGGCGGACCGCCATCCAGCGGTTCGCCGACGCCGTCGATGACCCGCCCTAGCAGGTTTGCCCCCACGGGGACCATATGGACCTTGCCTGAGGGGATGACCTCGGTCGCCGAGGACAAACCCTGGATATCGCCAAGAGGGGTTAGCAGGGCGGCCTGGTTGGAAAAGCCGACCACTTCGGCCTTTAGTTCCCAACTGTCGTAAGGATTACGCAGCAAACACAGTTCCCCCACCCGCACTCCGGGCACCACCGCCTTGATGATTGTGCCCACCACCTGCTGCACCCTACCGCGAATTTCGACCGGATGGGTGGTGCGCAGCGTTTGCACCATCAATTCGGGGATGTAGCCGTACCGGCGATCCCCCGCGTTTTCAAGAAGATCAACCACGGCTGCCCACCTCTTTGCGCAAGGCCTGTTCGATTATGTCCAACTGCTTTTCGAGACTAGCGTCCACCACTCCCATTTCCGTCTCCAGCGTGCACATAAGCGGCTCCAGCCTGCCGTCGGGGAGAACGTCCACCCGCACCGTACCGGGCATATCCCGGGTGATGCTATCGAGACGGCCTCTGATTTCCTCGGCATCCACCGGATTAAGACGGATAGTTATGCGCTTCTGGTCGCGGACATACTGAAGGGACTTGCGCACAAGACGCTCGATCACGTCGTGTTTATCCAGGTCGCCAATAATCGTCCGCACGGATCGGTTGACCACGTCGACGATGGCGTCCTCCATGGAGGAGATCATGTTGACCGACTCCAGAGCGGAATCGAGCATGCGCATGGACATCTCCATCTTTCCCTCCTCTATTCCCTCGGCGAAGCCGCGCGCCTTCTCGCTGGCGTATGTTGCCTCCGCCTCCGCGACGATGCGCTCAGCCTCGCGCCTGGCCGTAGCGACGATGTCGCGGGCGTCGACGAAATGCGCGTAGTCGTCCTGTTTGATGACGCAACCGGTACCGACGTCGATATTTCCCGGCTTCAAGAAAAGAAAGTGGCCCATTCCGGCAGCGCCTCCCTGGTAATCACCTTTTTAACCCCGCTCCAAACCAGTCGGCGCTCCGTTTCGTCGAAGTGTCGCACCAACCGAACCCGCTTGGCGAACCAGGACGGGAGCAGCAACGCGCCGCGAAATGCGAGATCGGCGGGAGCATCCTGCATACAGGCGGCGTACGCCGCCGCCGCCGCCGCCTCAACCCTTGCGCCTAGTCCGGCTTCGACGCTGTCGGGAAAAAGCGCCCTCAGCCGCGGGCCGATCATGACATTGCCGCGTTCCAGCGCGAAGCCTCTCGCCCCGTTTCCCGCATTTTCAGCCATCCGGCGCAATTCCCGCCCGTCCACACAGCGGCGGACCGCCGTGAAACGCACCGCCATAGCGAACCAGAACAGCGCTTTTCGCAACTCCGGCCACGGCATCATGGCCAGGCGGTGGCGCGGTTCGGGCAAACCGACCCATCCGGAAGGAAAGTCGGTGGAAAGCCAGCGCAGATCTCCCGACAACCGCCGCACCGCCGCCCGGCTCCCCAGGAGCAGATCCCATACTTGCGGCGAAGTCGTTTGCGGCAACCGTTCCCGCGGCAGCTCCCGTACCAAACCGGTGTTGAAGGCGCACAGGCGTTCATGCCGCCGGTCATGGGACGTTATCCACTCCTTGACCTGGTGCCTGTCCATGTCTTCCCCTACGCCTGCGCTTCCGCCGCGTCATCGGATGGCGGTGGGGGTGGAGGCGTTTTCTTGGGTGCTCTTTTTCGCATGAAAATGAAGTAGCCAATGCCGCAGACGACCAGAAGCGCCACCAACGTGACCGCGCCGATTATATAAATGCGCAGCTCGTGTTCGCGTCTGCTGCGCATCGCCTGGCTGTCGCCTCGCGGTATTGGCGCTTCGGTCGGAAATATGACGACCTGCACCCGTTCGCCTTGAAGATCGGGAACGGCATTCATGGTCAGACTGCGGATGTCGTTGACCCGGTTGGCGACCAGTACCCCGTCGGAATCCGCCGCTTCGTTGACTTTAAGAAATATGGCGGCGGACGCGGGCGAGATTTCCTGCCCCAGGTCGGAGACGTTCCGCATGACGATATGGACCCGGGCCTCGAGTACGCCGTCGATGCGGGTGAAGGTCTGCGTCAGTTCTTGCGAGAGCGCGTACACCATGCGCGCCTTTTCCTCGGTCGGCGTGGAGACGATACCCGATTTAGCGAAAACTGTGCCCATGGAATCGTAACTTTGCCGGGGCAGATTCAGCCGCTCGAGAAGACGCATACTGCGCTGGAAATCCATTTCGTCGACCATGACCATGTAGGTGCCTTCGGCGCCGGGCCTCTTGGTGCAGGCGATACCCTGCTCCTGGAGGACAGCCAGGATCTCGTTGGCCGCGCCTTCGGAAAGATCCGCGAATAACTGCATTTCACAACCGCATGCCAGAAGCGTCAGCGCCAGCATACAAACAAGCAAAGCATGTCTTGCTTTAGCAATCATGGTGCTCCGAACTCGTTCAGTGCCGTTCATGCGTCGTCCCCGTTGTCGAGGCGCGTTCGCCACAAGGCCAGCGTTTCCACAAACCGGGATAGCGTTTCACCCAATTCCCCTTCTTCGCCCTCGACCAGTCGCCGCGACAAGGTCACTCCCTCGCCGTCCCGATCAAGGCTGAAAACAGCACCGTCCAGGTCGCCATCCGGGCGGTTTTCGGCCAGGAGCGCGGCGAGCGTCTCCTCCCGAGCATAGGCGGGTATCCTTCCCGGCGAAGCGCCAAGCACCAGCGACTCGCCGTCGAGGATGAGGTCGACAGGCATCGCGCCGTCAAAAAGCAGCCTCGCCCCTCCCTCGCCGTCGAGGTGAAAATCGGGCAAGCCCAGTGCGGCGCCCAATGCAGCGATGACGTTTTCCCAAGCCATGCCGTCTCTTTCTATTGGCCGCGGAGCAGCGCCTGCGTAGTCTCGTTCACCGAAGCGCCCGCCTTGGCCATAAGGTTCTGCGTCATGGTGATGCGGTGGCATTCGACCTGCAGCCGTAACAGATCAACTTCGCTGACGTCGGGCTTGTTGAGGGTTTTGGACAGTTCCGTACCGGTGCGGTGGACGGATTCGTTCCAGCCGTCGATCATTCCCCACACCCGCTCCGATGGATTGGCGTCGCCGGTATCGCCCAACGCGACGCGGAAACGGTTGACGCTCTCCGAATCGGCTGAGCCGGTTGGCGTCCAGGCCGGCAACTCTGCCGGCGCGTCGACGCGACGCGGCGCGTTTCGAAAAGCGACATCGATGGGTTCAAGAGACATTGTCCACTCCTCTCAGGGACGGAACCGGTTCTTCGACAAGCAGAAAAGCTCCGGCGGCTTCGGCCGTTTCGCCGCCAGCGTCGACCAGAGCCTGCCACAAATCCCTGGCGCGCGCCTCCTCCCGGTTCAACCGGTAGGCGACTCCCAGATAGAGTCGAGCGTGCTCGTCCCGGTCCGCCGCTTGTTCCAGCAGTACGATCGCCTCGGCCAAGCGGTCGTCGGCCATGTACGCTTGCGCCAGACCGATCGCCGGCCCGACCCGTTCCGGGTCCAGCGCCCGCAGGCCCAAAAAAACGGTTATGGCTTTTTCCGCCATGCCGGCCCGCACCGCCACCAGACCGAGCTTGCCCAAAAATGATCGAAATTCCGGTTCCAGGTCCATGCTTACTCCGTCCGGGACTACATTTTCTGGGCGATGGTTTTTTCGCCGTCGCAGAGGTTTTTGATAATGCCCGAGGCAAGGGTGACGAAGGTGTTGAAGCGCGAAACGGCGACGTTGAGCTGCATCATCTCGATTTCGCTGATGTCGGAGCCGGTATCCAGTTCCTTGAGCCGTTCCGTAACGCCCTTCAGTGCGTTGTTCAACACATTGACGAGGGGGTCTTGGGAGTCGGCGGTCTTGTCGCCGAAGGTCAACAACTGCGAAATTGCGGAATTTTGTTCTGCGGTAATTGCTGTGAGGGCCATGGGGTCTCCTTTTTGCTGGCGGGTTATACGACGCCCCGCCTCCCTGCTTCAATCAACATTTCCAGCGAGGCGACGATGCTTTCCGCCGCCCGCAGCCCGTCGAGGGCACGATTCCATCGCTTGTACTCTTCCACCGGGAAGCCGCCACGCCCTTCGCTCCGCCACCGGTGGATGCGCGAGGCGAGACAGTCGCGCGCGTCCCGCAGAGTTTGCGCCGCTTCCGGCCCCGTGAGGGCCGCGTTTAAATCGAAGTCGGGTTGGAGTAGATACGCATGGTCACGCATTGCCGTGTTCCTCCTCTTCGGGAGCTTCCACCGTATAGATGACCATGTTGTCCTCCTTGACCAGCATCATCCCGTTGTCGAAAATCTGCACTACCAGATGGCCCTGGATCAACTCGCCTTCGCGGTACCAACGATTACTCCCGTCGATACGCACCTGACGCTGGCCAGAGACGATGCGCATCTCCACCAGGCGCATGCGCCAGTCGTTCCGGGCCGCTTCGGCCTCCGCCTCGACTGCCGCCGTTTCGAGGGCAAGCCGCTCCTGTTCCGCCCGGGCGCGTTCCTCTTCGAGACGCGCGAGTTCCTCCTTGTGCAGGCGCTCGGCCTCGGCGATGGCTCCGGTCAGGTCGATGGGGCTGGCCGCAAGAGAATCGATCACCGGCGTCAACGCCTCGATATTGGCGATCGAAAGCGATGGGTCCGAGAGGCCGCGCCTCCTGGCCAGGCGTCCGCGGCGAATGGCGGGCAACCGCTCCTGCCAGTCGAACTTTACCGGCGCGCCCGCCGTCGCGATCACGGTCGTCTCGACATCTCGCCAAGCAGCCAATTCCTCCTCGGACGCCTTGCCCACCACGACTATCTCGAACTCTCCCGGATATACGGCGAATTGTTCCAGCGGGGTGCCGCTGATTCTGTCCAGCAAAACCGGGCGCAGATCGATCCAATGCGTAAAGTCGGCTTCGACATCGCTGAAGCAGGTGAGCAGGGAACGCATTTCGCTCAGCAGCATCTCGCCCGCCGCCAGGTCGAGTACGTACCCCTTCAGCATGACGGTCGTCGTCCCGAGGCGGGTTATGGACAAATTGATCTCCATTTCCATCAGGAAGCGTTCCGCCTGCCTGAGTATCTCCTCGCGAACCGAGAGATCGACCGCCAGATGCACCATGCCCTCGTCAAAAAGCGATTGCACATTTCTCTTTTCCGCCGTGGTCTCCACCACCCCGGTTACCCGGATAAGCTTTCCCTCGGGGCGTACGGAAAGTAGGAGGGGTCGGGGGACGTCGTCCTCGCCCAACAGCACCGGATCGAGACCCATCGCCCGTAACCTGGCCACCACATCCGACGGTCTGGCCTCCGCCGGAGGCGGCGGCTCCTTCCAGTCGACGCCCACCTCGGCGCCGACCCGCGCCGCAAGCATGGCGGAAAATCGCTCCCAGCCTTCCCGCTCGTCTGCGGACTGCAACTCCCCTTCCGCCTCGATGCGGAAATCAGCAGGCTCGAGGGTGACACTCCCGAGTCCCGCCTCTTCAAGGAAGCGGACGGCATCGCGTCGTATCTCGGCCCAGGTGACGAAACGCTCCTCAACCCCGGCGAAGCAGTCCAGATACGGCCGAATCTCGGCAAACAGGTTCTTCCCCGTCTCCACGTCGCGGACCAGACCGCGCAGCATGAGGCGGTTCATGCCGAACCGTTCAAAGGCCAATGATGCGCCCTTGTCGGCGAGAATACGGCCCACCGTTTCCAACGCCTCCTTCCGCGAGACCACGGAAACCGAAAACGGGAAGGGCGCGGCTTCGGCGATAGTCAGGAGCGCCTGGCGTTCGCCCGCCGTTTCAACAGCCCCGGAAACAACGATTTTTCCGCCTCCCTTGGCCAGGTTGAGGACAGCCGAGTTTTCGCTCCCCGGCGCGACGATCTTGAAGGCGGAGAATCCCGAGTCGCGCAGCAGCTTTTGCGCGTCCTCGAGCCAGGCGTCCTCGGGCGGGGGCGGCTTGCGCCAGACGACCGGCGGGGGATAAGCCAGGCTCAATTCCATATCGGTCTCCACCCTTTCCCATGCCGCGGCGCGCTCTTCCGACGCCGTCTCGCCCATCAGGTACGCCTGGTAATCGCCGGCCTCGAGTATCTCGACGTCGCCCAAACCGTGTTTATCCAGCGAGGCGCGCAGCACCGGACGAGCTTCTTCCCAATAGGTATAGCGCTCCTCGAGCGTGCCGCCGGTCCAGTCGTTCATGTAGACCCTGAGGATATCCCGCACCCGCCCGGACACCTCGGGATTCGCGACAAATCCCTGCACCAGCAGAGTGCGCCTGTCGGTCAGCACCGCTTCCAGCCCGATGCGCCGCTCGGCAAAGGTCTCCCGAACCAGGCGGAGATATTCGTCGGCCGGCCGGCGCCAGACAAACGACGGCGTGAACCGAAACGTCGACTGGAACTCGCCCTCGGCGTCGCGCCAGGCCTGTTCGGCTTCGGGCGTGCGCAAGATGCCGGTCACCACGATGCGGTACGGTTCGGGCGAAAGCTCCAGACCGCGCAGGTCGTGTCGCGCAAGGATTTCCTCCAGCGTCGTCCTGGCCGCGGGCCAGTTGACGATCTCGTTGTCGAGCGAATCGAAGCCCGTAAGAAAACCGCGAATGCGCTCGTAAGCGGCGGTTGTCCGTTCGGCGTCTTCCACAAACCCGTACACGGCCGCCCGCGTCTTTCCCAGGATGCGAATGTCCAGCGGAATGCCTTCGTCGCGCAGCCATTGCCCCGCCTCGCGCACGTTGACGTCCCTGGCGGCTAGGGCAAGGCTCGTGTCCACGGCGGCGCCCGCCAGCTGCATGCGTATCTGATCGATCTGGCGCTCGAAATCCACCGCTCCCGCGATATGCACCGTCTCGCCCTCGAGGGTCAGCCTTAATTGCTGCGCGGACTGCACTCCACCCTCTTGAGCGATGGAAAAGCCTCGGCTCTCAAGGATGTCCGCCACCGTCCTCAGACGGGTTTCACTGGCTGCATGGGAACGCCACAGCCACAAGGCGATAACAAATGCAATCGCCACGACAAGCGCCGCCACCTTCGCGACCACGCCCAGTTCCGCTAGGAAGACGCGGACACGCTCCATGGGGTTCGAATTGGACAGCTCGGAAGGCCGGGTGTACCCTCCGGACGCTTCCCCGGTTGGCGTCGCCGCTCTCTCTCCAGCCGTTTCCTCGGCAAAGGCGGAAGCTGCAGCTATGGCGGGCCAATCGCCGCCGGTTTCCGGGCCTATGCGAAAGGACGAACCGCCCAGACGCACCTCGGCATAGTGAGGAAGCTCCACTTCCTCCGCGCCAATCTCGACGCCGTCAAGTGTGGCTTCGCCGCCGTCGTAGACGAGACAGAAAGCGGCATTGCCCTCGACGCGCAGACGAAGATGACTTTCCTGCACGCCGGAATCGGCAAGGATGATGTCGCAGTCCTCCGACGAACCTATACGGTGCTCGCCGTCGCCCAGCGCCACGCTGGCACTGGCATGCATTCCCCGATATATCCTGAACCTCACGCCCATGCCGGAACCCCACCCCTATTTATCACTCGTCAGTCCATTGAACAGGCGACCATCGCTGCGCCATGCCGTCAGGCAATTGCACCCCGCCGACACGCACCTTATTTCCGCTCGTTGGATAAATGCCGCCAAAATCCGTGGCGTTCACAGCCGGAACCGACTCGTCTAAACCTTCCGTCTCCCCGGCATCGACTTCTTCCTGCCGCCGAATCTCCTCATTTTCCCTGCGTAAGCGCTCCTGGATCGCCTCGCGCGAGTCCGAAACGGAGGGCATGCGGTACACCGGGTCGGCCAACTGGCCGTCGAATGAGGTCTGCAATTCGGCGTCGTCCCCGACCACAGGCAGATCCCCGACGGTGACGATGCGGGGCGAGATGACAAAAAGACGCTCGTACGTATTGGTATCGCGGCGTTTGTTGCGGAACAGACCGCCCACTCCGGGCAACCGCGACAGCACCGGCACTCCGGTTTTCGACTCCTTGAACACTTCGGAATAATGCCCACCCAACACCAGCGCCTGGCCCTCGGCGACCACGGCCTGCGTTTCAACCTTGCTATTGACGGTGCGGGGGATATTGTCCACTTCACCGGAATCGGCCGCGGAACCATCCTCGACCACCACCATCATCTGAATACGCCGCCGCCCGTCGGGGTGGGAAATAACGTGAGGCGTGACCAGCAGTTTGGTGCCGTAGGTGACTTCTTCCAACTGCACCTCCTCCCTGCCCTCCAGGCGGACATAGAACGTTTCGGTGCGCTCAAAAGTGGATTGAACGTTATCCATGGTGAGGACGGCGGGCCGCGAAAGGATCTTGGCGTCGCCCCGACTCTCTAACGCATTCACCTGGACCAGGAACTGGTTCATGCCGCCGCCGAAGATGGTGTAGCCCTGCCCACCGGTTCCTACCGTGTTGGCAAACGTCGGCAAGCCGTTCTGGAACAATTCACTCAGTGGCGAGCCTGGATTATTA
>JAJPXZ010000080.1 GCA_021205245.1 Planctomycetaceae bacterium | reverse complement strand
CGCGCCGGGGCCCCCGCAAAACGCGGGGATGGACCCGACTTTGGGCTTTGGGCCTGGTACGCAACTCCAAGGGCTGTGCGGGTCATGCACCCCGGCCTAACCGCCCGTTCATTCCGTTGGTGACCGTTTACGACGCCGGGGTGACGTAGGGGGAGAACGGGATGTTACTGCACGGCGCCTATTTTTCCCGATACTCAAACGTCCTACCATCCGCCTTGAGCGTCAGGGTATCGCCCGCCAATCCCACCTCAACGCCTTCACGAAGCAGGCGGAAGAAATCCCTCTCATAGCTGGACAACTTCGGGTCGACGCACATCATCATGGTGGCGGCGGCATTTTCCATAAAGAGTTTGCCGTCCCGGAATTCGCCCATGCCGGTAAAGCTGTTGCAGGCGCTGCCATTCAGCCGCAAGCCATTGTCGGGAGTCGAAAACGCCACAAACGGCTGACGGCCCATCTCGGCCGCAAACGCTTCGCCGTCCACACGGGCGAGTTCGAACGACCGCCCGGACAACTGCCTCGGTTCCACAGCGGTTGAGGCCGAAGAACCGGCAGGCGCGGGAGCGGCTTCGTCGGCGAGGGTGAATTCCCACACAGCGGCGTCACGGCGGAGTTGTAGCCGGTCGCCATAACGCACGGCGCTGACCCCGTCCTGGAGCGCCTGGAGGAATCCTGTTTCAATTTGTGACAGGCCCTGGTCGGGGCAGAGCATCCTGGTGGAGGCGATGGCTTCGGATTTCAGGATGCCATTACGGTAGGCGGCGGGAGCGCGGAACACATTGCAGATCCGGCCGGTGATAAAATAGTTCTCCCCGAATTCGATAAAAACCTCCCGCTCGGACGCGAACGCTTCACCATCCACACGCGTCAGCGCATAGCGATGGCCGATGACCGTATCCGGGTCGGCTGCCGGAGCCACGCCCAAACCAACAACCATCACCGCAACCGCAAGGACTGCCAAAAATATATGCCGCATACCAATCTCCTTTACTATAGAGTATATGTACAGGGAACGGCTCCGCGCCGGAGCCGGACTCCACTGTCCCAAGTATATCCATATAACCAGCTTCACCCTACCGAAAACCGCCCCTCATCCCATACTGTCATACGGATGAGGTTGATCACCGGCAAAATTTTCCGGTTTTTACAGGAAGAGGCGATGAGATTTGGAAAAAAGATCCGCCCAGACCTAAAGTTTCCCCCCAACCAACCGTTACCAAGGGTGTGTAAGCGAGTTTGACGGCCACCCGCGGAGGCGATGGCCCTCAGCTTCCGGCATCCTGGGAGTACAGGCTCCGGTCGCTGTAAACAAGGAGACTACCATGGCTTTCCCCAACAACGCGCGCGCGCAGTACCTCAAAACTCAGGTCGAAACCGCCACCAAGGAGCAGTTGGTGGTCATGCTGTTTGACGGCATTATCCGTTTTACCGAGCAAGCCCGTAAGGCGCTTGAAACCAAGCAGGTGGAGGATTCGCACAACGCGCTTATGCGCGCCCAGGCCATTGTCATGGAACTTATCTGCACCGTGGACAAGGAGAAGGGCGGCGAAGTAGCCAGCAACCTCCTCGGCCTCCATGCCTATGCGTTCAATTGCCTGATTAAATGTAATATGCATAAAGACGTCACCAAGATTGACGAAGTCCAGAAGATATACCGCGAGCTTCGCGAAGGCTGGGTCGGCGCGATGGAGACCCTTGGCATAGCCGCCACCGGCACCGGTTCCGTCCCCGCCGGCGGCACGCCCCCGAAAGGCCCGGCTCCCACCAACTCGAACGCGCCCAAAACCGTCATCAACCAGCCCCGCACCATCGGCGGACCGCCCAAGCCGTCCAAGCCGCTCCCGTCCGGCGGCAGCGTCGCGATGCCGAGACCGGCCGCGCCCGCGCCGAACACGATGCCGAATCCGGGCAAGCCAAGCAATCCCGGCGGCACCCTGGCCCAGACCAAGCCCGCCGCCGCTCCGGCGCCTGCACCTGCTCCGGCTCCCGCCGCCCCGGTCAAACCGGCGATTCCGGCCACTGGCTACGGCATGGGTCGCTCAGCCATGATGAACGGCTTTGCCAAACCGGCCCCGATTCCGCCCGCGACCCGTCCGGCACCGGCTCCTGCCGCGCCCGCGTCCATCCCGGCGCCCGCAGCCGGCGTCAGGCCCGCCGCCGCTCCGGCCCCGGTTCCCGCTCCTGCGGCAGCCGCCCCCGCCGCTGCTGCTCCCGCACCCGCAGGCAATCCTGCGCCAAAGGCGGTGGTAACGCCCATGAACGCCAAACAGGCCGCCATGCTGAACGCCTATCAGGCGAAATCGCGCAGCATCGCCTAGACGCACCGGACACACGACGACAATCAAGGCCGCCCTTCACCGGGCGGCCTTGTTATTTTACCCTTTTTTAAGGTCAACGGATCCCGCCTCACCCCATCGTCACCCCGGCGTGCGGACGTCCACCAGTGCGATAAGCGGGCGGTTAGGCCGGGGTCCACGGGACAGACTGTGAAGGCACCGAACTCATGCGGTTGAAGCCCGTAGCGAGTGTTCTGGGCGTGGACCCCGGCCGAACCGCCCGTCTTTTTCGCTGATGCCGTTTTGACGCCGGGGTGACGTTTGAGGGAGAGTTCTTGTCAATGGTAAGGCATTCGATCTCACAAGCGGCCTTGTTTCATAGACAGGATTGGCGATCCCCGATAAGCTTGTCACCTCACAATTATTCATAGGAGGAGGATAACCATGGTCAGGCATGTCGTCATGTTGCAGTTCAAGGAAGGCCAGAACGAATCGGAACAGCGCACCGCAGCCGAAACGATCAAGGCCGACCTGTACAAGCTTAAAGACATCATCCCCGGCATCACCGCATTCACCGTCGTCATCGACCCGCTGCCGACGTCAAACATGAACTTCTTCATCGACAGCCGCTTCGATAGCGCCGAAGCGCTGGCCGCCTACACCATCCACCCGGAACACGTTAAAGTGCTCGACCACATCAAAACAGTCATGCACAACCGTGCCTGTATCGACTACGAGGAATAACTCCAGTCCCACCATGCTTCGAATAGGCATGATAGACCCCACGCATTCCGGTTCCCGGATGACTACCGGCACTAAAAAAATGCCACGCTCCCATCATGGGGAGCGTGGCAAAAGGTCGGCACTATTAGAAGCGCTAGTGCGCCATGGCGAAATCCGGATCGTATTTGGCGCGGCGGTTCGGACATTTTTGCCGTGGGCAAAGGACGCAGCTTTCCCAGCCTTTTTCACTTTTGAAGATGATGCCGGAAACGCTCTTGTTCGGCAACATAAGCATCGTCTTCGTCAGCTCAATGCCGGTGAATTCCACCCCTTCGGCCAAGAGGCGAAACAGCGGTTCCTGCTGGCTGATCGGCCACTCGATCAGTGACCCCGGTCCCATGCTGCCGATCTTGCCGATATGGTGTTCTTTTTCCAGGTGCTGGAGCATTGCGGCCCGCGCCTGCGCCAGGGCTGTCTCGAGAATCTCGTCGCCCCAATAGCGCTCGAACGGATCAGGGATGGCCTGGACCGCGTCATAGAGTTCCTGGCCGCAGGTAGCGAGGTGCGCCCACGCTTCGGTCTGGTCCTTCAGGTGACCGGCCAGTAGCGTACTCGAGAATTCGACCCCGTTCAGCACAACCCGCCCGGTCTCGGGGTCGGCTGTCTCGACAGTCGCGTGCAGGACCGCCGCCTTTGGTTTGCCCAGCGGGATCAACCGGTCCAGCAGGGCGAAAAAGTCTTCCGCCTCCTCCGACGGCTCGTCCAGGCTCAACCGGCTAAGAAGAGCAATCCTATCGGGGACAAAGTCGATTGCCAGCTTGGTATAACTCATCCCGATCTCCTTCGAGTTGGACCGTTAGCGTTCTGACGGGTGGATATCGTCGATACGCAGTTCCAGGCGGGGCGGCGAGTAAAACGTGTTCAACGCCGGAGTGAAGACGATATCGATGGGCCTGCGGCCGGACGACTGCAGTACTGTCAGCAAGTTCAGATTGTTGAAGACAACGGCGCGGTATGCCATGCCGCCTTGCGCGACGTTGAAATGGAAGTGCTGCCGCTGCGCTCCCATGAGTTGTATGCTCCCTGCCGCACGAACGCCACGGGCCAGGAATTTCGGTTCCGGATTTCCCTGCCCGACCGGGCGCAGCAGTTCCATCTCGTCGACCAGGCGCAGGTTGACGTCGGAGAGCTTGATCTCCAGGTCGATGTGCAGGGTCGGGGCGATGTTGTTTTCCTTGATCTGTGTCGCGCATTCGCGGAAAAAGCTCTGCCGCAGCCCAGCCACTTCCGACTTGGCGACGGTGAACCCGGCAGCCAGTTCGTGGCCGCCAAAGGTGAGGAGGAACTCGCGCGAATTCGCCATCGCCTGGTAGAGGTTCAGGCCGTTGATGGACCGCGCCGAGCCGCGTCCTTTTTCCTGCCCGGTAGGGAACGAAATGACGGCAGCCGGTTTGCCGAAGATCTCCGACAACCGACCGGCAACGATGCCGATCACTCCTTCGTGCCAGCCGGAGCGGGCGACAAGGATGGCCGAATCGTTAACAAGGTCGTGCGTGTCTTCAGCCTCGCGCGAGGCTTCGTCAAGGATGGTCTGGCACAGGGTCTGACGCTCGGTATTCTGGCGGTCAAGCTGATCCGCAAGGCGTCGGGCGCGGATCGGATCGTCCTCGACCAGCAGTTCCAGCGCGAGGTCGGCATTGCCCATGCGACCGGCTGCGTTCAACCGGGGCGACAGCGAGAATGCGATGCCCCGCGCGGTCAGATCGCCCGCGCCAAGGCGGCAGACGTCGAGGAGGGCCGAGATTCCGGGGCAGGCGCTGTGCATCGTCTTGAGGCCACGGGCGACGATTATGCGGTTTTCGTCCACTAGCGGCGCAACATCGGCAATGGTGCCGATAGCGGCGAGCGAGAGCAGCGACAGCAAGGTATCGCGGAGGTGCGGCTCGAACTTCGGCGAGCCGGAGAGCTTTTCGTACAAGGCCCACGCCAGTTTGAAGGCGACGCCGACGCCGGTGAGTTCGCGGAACGGGTAGGACGAGTCCACCCGCTTGGGATTCAGGATGGCGTAGGCGGGCGGCAGTTCGCGGTCGCCCGGTTCGTGGTGGTCGGTGATGATGACCTCGACGCCGTGTTCGACCAGATACTTGATGCTCTCGTGTTCCGAGGTGCCGCAGTCGACCGTCACGACCAAATCGACTCCGTCGGCGACGGCTTTTTCGGCAAACTCGGTCGAGATGCCATAGCCTTCCTCGAACCGCGACGGCAGCCGGTAGTCGAGGGAATAGCCGGCGGCGCGGCAGGCGCGGATGAGGAGTGCGCAGGCGGTAACGCCGTCGGTGTCGTAATCGCCGTAGACGACGCAACGTTCACGCGCCTGGATGGCTTTGGCAAGGCGTGTCGCCGCCTTGTCCATGTCGTCCATGCGCCATGGCGAGACCAGTGAGTTGAGGGACGGTTTGAGAAAAGCCGCCACATTGTCCATCGCCAACGGTGAAACGCGTTGCGCGATGATAGTGGCCATTATGTGTGAGACACGGAATTTCTCAGATATTTCCTCGACAACCGGCCCGGGGTTCGGCTTAAGCAGCCATTTGGCTGATGCCACGGGCTTCTCCAATTATATAAAAGACATAAACAATTCATTTGCATTATAGTGCATAACTGGAGTGGAGGCAACGGGGTACCCTAAAAAAAACTTGACACGGCGCTTCCGTTCCCCGGAAGGGTCGTTGGACACCTGAAGAACGAGAAATACGCCAACTCGACGCCTACCGTTTCGGAATCGACCTTATCCTCCCCCACACGTCACTCCGGCGTCAGAACGTAGACCAGCGTGAAAAGCGGGCGACTCGGCCGGGGTCCACGCCCTAACCATCCGCTCCGGAACATTCGGAAAAACGACACAAGAGGACATTGACATCGCCACGACAAAAGATATAGTTAAATAGATTTAATTAAATAAGCTTAAGTAGTTGGAGGGCGTGGATGACCTTGTTGAAAGCGGTAAACGACTACTATTATGCCACGGTCATGAATGAACTACGCCGCGCCGGCAGGGGCGGCATCATGACCAAGATGTCGTACAACAACCTCCTCTATCTTGATTTGATCGAAATGACGCCGGACTGCACGGTCAGCAAATTGGCAGAGATCCTGCGGGTCAGCAAATCGGCGGTGACAATACGGGTGGGCGAGCTGCTGAAGCTTGGGCTCGTCACCAAGGAAAAAAGCCCCGAGGACGGGCGGGTGCATTACCTCCGTCTGAATTCGGAGGCGGTGGAAGATTACCGCGCCTACGACAATTGGCTCGCGGGCGCGATGGCGGCGGTGGAAAAATCGTTCACGCCGGGAGAGGTGGAGACGTTCTGCACCGTCCTGGACGCGATCCGCCGCGCATTTATTGAAGGAAGCACCGAGGTGAATCATGAGTAAGCAGTTGTCAGGCAGGTTTACCCTGGACGCGCTGGCGAAATTCTCCTGGCCGACCATCGTCATGCTTGTGTTCATGGCGATGTATTCCATGGTGGACGGCGCGTTTGTGGCCCGGCTGATCGGCACCCATGCCCTTTCCGCCGTCAATATCGTTTTCCCCATGATTGGCGGGTATTTTTCCGTCGGTATCATGCTGGGAACGGGCGGCTCCGCCCTGGTGGCAAAACTGCTGGGTGAAGGGCGGGGTCTGGAAGCGCGGCAAAACCATACGCTTATCGCCCTCGCGGCAACGGCGACAGGCATCGCCATGACCGTGGTGGGTTTGATTTATGTTGACGACATCGTTCTGCTGCTTGGTGCGGACGAGTCTCTTTTCGAACTGTGCCGCCAGTATGCCGGGACGCTCCTGTGGTTTGTCCCCATGGCGGTCC
>JAJPXZ010000153.1:24461-35693 GCA_021205245.1 Planctomycetaceae bacterium | reverse complement strand
ATCATGGCTTCGGCTTCACGCAGGACGATGGGAGCTTCGGCCGGGATAGACGTGAGAGCTTCGCGCTGTTTTGGCGCGGCAGCCGGTAACCGTTCGCGTTCGCGAATCTGCCTGGTCGCGGCGTCGTCGCGGCTATAGGCGGATGGCGGGTAGAAACCGTTCATCCGGGTCATCCGGGGCGAAATATGGATGAGGATGGCGCAGACAAACACCACCCCCGCCGCCACCGTCCATGCCGGATGGAAAAGCCAGGTGCGCCAGCTTTTCTGCTGTATTTCACCCAACACATCCTGACGGATGCGGTTGTACTCGCTCTCGAGGCTTTCCTGGGAAATGCGGCTTTGCTGGATACGCAACACCTGCTCCAGCCCTTCGGTAACTTTTTCGAGCGGCTGGTACGAAGGCGCGGGCGCGGGGCTGGGCGGAGCCGGTTCGGCCTGGACCGGAGCCACCGGCACTGGAGCCGGAACGACAGGAGCCGCGGCGGCGGCGGCCTCAATTTCCGCAACCCGGGCGGCTTCAAGCGCTTTCATGGCGGCGCGGACAGCCAGTCCGTCCGGGACGGTTGGACCCCCAGCGCGGCGATAGGCCTTGACGGTATCGCGGACTGCACGCATTTCGGCGCGGCAATCGGGACATTCGGCCAGGTGGCGACGGACCTCCGCCATCCCTTCCGAGGCAAGTTCTTCATAGAGATAATCTAGCGGATCCCGCAGATGGTCGCTCATTCGTTCGCCACCTTTTTGTGGGCCGGGCTGTCCAGCGCCAGCAGGGTGCGCAGCTTGCCCACGGCGAGGCGGAAACGGCTCTTCGCCGTTTCCCTCCCGCAGCCGAGGACCGCGCCCACCTCTTCAAAATCCAGCCCGCCCTCCTCCTTCAGGAGAAATGCTTCGCGCTGCGCCTCCGGAATCTCCTGGAGGGCCTGCCGGATCCGCTCACCCAATTCTTCGCGCGTCAAGTTGTCGAGAGGGGTTGGGTCGTCCGACACCGCGACGACGACCTCGTCCATCCCCCCAACCGCCACCCCTTTGCGGGAGGCCTGACGGCGCAATTCGTCCAGGGCGGCGTTGCGGGCGATGCGGAACAGCCAGGTCGAAAACGACGCCCTGCCGTCAAAACCCGCCGCCCCCTTTGCCACCTTGATAAATGTCTGCTGGAAAACGTCCTCGGCCGCGTGGGCGTCGCCGACCATGCGGGCGATAAAGGCATAGAGCCTGGACTCGTACCGCGCCACCAACGCCCCGAAGGCGTCGTCGTCGCCATCCAGATAACGCCGGAGCAACCGCTCCGGAGCGTCACCTGCGGACGCGGTGGCGGATAGATCATCCATCAGGACACTTTCCTCATGTGTATACGCACGCCAGGGCGGCCCGGGTCAAAAAGGCAAACTGCTCAAGGTACCTTCTTCCGGACCAGCCTCCGCGCCGTTGTCGAGGGACGCGTCCGCCTCGGGCGGTTCGTCTCCGTCCATCTCACCCCGGGCGCTTTCTGCGCCCTCCGCCGTCTCTGTCGTTTCCTGGACAGCGGCCCCTTCCACCCCGGTTTCCGGTGTTGATTCTGGTGCTATTTCTTGAGTCGGTTCTGTTGATGTCTCTGAAGATGCGGGTTCCGGCGCTACCACTGCTTCGGCACCCGTATCCTCGGCGGCGTCCGGTTGCGGCGCGGCGTCGGCGGCTTCTCCCTCTTCGGGCAACAGCTCCACCTGCGGCTCTTCGCCCGGGGCGGGGAGATAATCGTTCCGGAGCGGCAATTCGTCCAGGGAGCCGAGGCCGAATTCAGCCAGGAACTTTTCCGTCGTCCCGAACACCGACGGCTTGCCGACCAAATCGGTGCGGCGGCCGACCTGTTTCACCGACCCGCGCTCAATCAACATCTTCAGGACCGGGCCGCAGGCGACGCCGCGAATGCGCTCGATTTCACTCCGCATCACCGGCTGCTTGTAGGCAATGATAGCCAAGGTGTCCATGGCCGCCGGAGTCAGGCGGCTGGTCTTGTCCTTGTCGGATTGCAACTCCCGCTTCGGATAAATACGCATGATGTGGCGAGCATATTCGGGACGGCTCATCAACTGGTACCGTTCGGATATCTCCGCTATTTCAAACGCTCTCCCTGTTTCGAGATAGTGGACGTTCAATTCTTCAACCGCCGCCCGGACAGCGTCCTGGCGGGTGCCTTTACCGACCGCGCGGGCAATCTGCGCCGGCTTCAACGGCTCGCGGGCGGCAAAGAGAATCGCCTCCACCACCGCCGTCATCGGGAGGGAGTCGCCCTCCTCAACGTCGCCGTCCTCGGAATCCTCCTCTGATTCGTCCTCCGACTCGCTTTCCGAGTCTTCCTCACCCTGGTCCCCTGCTTCACCTGCTTCGTCGTCCGTTTCGGCGTCGTTTTTTTCGCCGGTTTCGGGTTCTTCGGATTCCTCGGAACCTTCGTCCTCTTCACCCTCTTCGCTTTTTTCGGTTTCTTCGGACTCTTCGGACTCTTCGGACTCTTCGGACTCTTCGGGCTCGTCACCGCTATCGGTTTCGTCACCCGCGTCGGCATCGGTTTCAGGTGTGCTTTCGTCCGCCGGGCGGGATTCTTCCTCCCCATCGGCAGACGTATCGCCTTCCCCCTCCTGGTCGGAGGGAGGGGATACATTTTCGTCTTCTTCGTCTACTTTTTCATCGGCCATACTTTTAATTTCATTCGAGGCCATATGAGGCCGTTATAAGACACGAGCCTTTCCCGTATGGAAAAGGCTTGCTGGAACGGGCGGCTGGACCACCCCGAACCATCGCCGGCAAGCTCCAAAAAGGCGCTGTAGGCTTTCCAGAGGCACCGAAAAGGCTTTTCAAAATGGTAATCGGGGTCGTCACATTGTCAACTTTATTCCGAGATCGACCTTTTCTATTGCGCTGTCCCCCGGGTGTGGGTATATCCTGTGGAGATACTCGTTCCTTCGCCGTGAACGCCTGTCGGCCATGCCGGCTGACGGCAGAGCGACCTATTACTTCCGGGCCGGTTCGGCCCGGCGTTTTTTGCGAATTACCCGAGCTACGCAGGAGAACCACGTGATTACCATGAAATTCGGCGGCACCAGCGTCGGCACCCCGGAGAGCATCCGCCAGGCCTGTCAGCTTATCAAGGCCGAGCTGGCCCACAAACCGGTGGTGATCGTGTCGGCCCACAATTCGCCCTCGGTCCGCATGACAGACACCCTTGTCGCCGCCGCCCACGCGGCCAAGGACGGCAAACCCGACGCCAGCAAAGTCATCGAGGCCCAGCACTGGATCTGCCGCGAACTCGGCATCGACCCGTCGTCGAACGGCATCGACCGCCTCCTCGAACGGTTCGACAAACTGCTGTCCGGCATCGCCATGATCGGCGAACTCACCCCCCGCACCATGGATGTGGTGATGTCGTTCGGTGAACGCATGTCGGCCCGCGTCGTGAACGATGTCCTCCGCCGCGAATTCGGCGTGAAGTCGGAATATCGCTCCGCCATCACCCTCGGCCTCAAGACCGACCACAATTTCGGCGCGGCCCGACCCGATCCGCGCTGCTACCCCGCCGTCGCCAAACAGATAAGCGACCTCGACTGCGACGTCCTGGTGACGACCGGCTTTATCGCCTCGACGGACGACGGCCAGATAACCACCCTCGGCCGGGGCGGCTCCGATTACTCCGCCACCATCTTCGGCGCTATCGTCGGCGCGGAAGAGGTGCAGATTTGGACAGACGTCTCCGGCGTCATGACCGCCGACCCTAGAATCGTCCCGGAAGCCGAGTCCATCCCCGAACTGACCTTTATGGAAGCGTCGGAGCTAGCCTGGTACGGGGCCAAGGTGTTGCACCCCGCCACCATGACCCCGGCTATCGAAAACGACATCCCCGTCCGGGTCAAGAATACCGCCCGGCCCGACCACCCAGGCACGGTCATCCGTCGCACGGTCAAGCAAGACTCGGAAGCCGGCGCGGTCAAGAGCCTTGCCGTGATGAAAAACGTCGCGCTTGTGACCATTTCCACCGGGCGCATGTTCGGGACCCACGGCTTTATGTCGCGAGTGTTCGACGTCTTTAACCGCCACGGCGTCGATATCCACATGATTGCGACTTCGGAAGTGACGATCTCCGTCACCACCCCGAACGCCGAGGCGGCGGAACGGGCGGCAGAAGCTATCCGCGACTTCGCCAGCGTCACGGTGGAAAAGGGCCTTGCCCTGATTTCCGTCGTCGGCGAACGCATGAAAGGCATGCCCGGCGTCGCGGCGCGGGTCACCAAGGCTCTGGCCGAGGCACAGGTCAGCATCCGCATGATCTCGCAGGGCGCGAGCGAAATCAACATCGCCATGATCCTGGAAGGCGATCAAGCCCGCGACGCGGTCATCAGCCTGCACAAGGAACTGTTCGACAACCTGGCGGCTTCCTGAAAGCGTAGCCACGAAACTAGCGGCCGGCGTCGTCGCCCGACGCCGGCCGCCACCTGGAGGACGCAATGGACGCGGATGTGATGGGGAAGATACGCATTAGGTACAAGTCCCTGTCGGCGTCGCAGAAACAGGTGGCGGATTACGTTGTCAAGCATCCTGAAAAGGTCATGCTCCTGTCATTGGCAGATCTCGCCGCCGCATGCCGGGTGAGTGAGCCGACGGTGATGCGTTTTCTCCACAAACTGGGCTATCAGTCCTATCAAGTCTTCCGCGTCAACGTGGCGCAAAAAACCGCGCGTCACACCGGCGAGTCGCTGTACGACGACGTCAACCCGGGCGACGACAGCCGGCAGATCATGCAGAAGGTCATCTGTTCCACCAAAACCTCACTGGACGACCTCGCCACGGTGCTGTCGCCTGACGCACTGGAGGAGACGGCCGAGCACATCCTCTCGGCCAAGACGGTGACTGTCATCGGCGTCGGCGCAACCCATGCCATCGCCTTCGACCTCGCCCACAAGCTGCTCAAACTGGGCATCATGGCGCAGTGCTATAACGACCCGCACCTGATCAACATCGGCGTCGGCGGCCTTGATGCGGAGTCGCTGCTGATCGCCTTCTCCCATTCCGGCGAGAGCCGCGAAATCCTCGACGGCGTGGCCATAGCGAAAAAGCGCGGCTGCCCGGTGGCGGCTGTGTGCAGTTTTCCCAATTCCAGCCTCGCCAAGGCGGCTGACATCACCATCCTTTCCTCGTCCCACGAGACCACCTACCGCTCCGACGACCTCACCTCGCGCATTCTTCAACTCTGCATCATCGACATCCTCTACATCCGCCTCGCCCTCCTCGGCGGCGACGGAATGCTGGCGCGAATCCAGGATTCGCGGCTGGCGGTGGCGAAGAATAAGACATGATGGTTTTTGCTTGATTAAAGTTCCCAAAAAGGGAACATTAAGATCAACTGACATGAATAGGGTAGGATGCGGATTTTCTCCCGAAGTACATTACTGAATTTCGGCCGCAAGTACACGGACGCAGATCAACCGCTGCGCGCTTGGTGTGCCGAAGTTACGGCCGTGTCGTGGACTAATCCGGCCCAAATCAAGGCGCGATACCCCCATGCCAGCCTTATTGGTAACAAGAGGGTCGTCTTTAACATTGGCGGCAACAAATACCGCCTGATTGTCGAGGTCGATTATTCTCATCAGGCGGTTTTGATTCAATTTATTGGCACGCACAAGCAATATGACAAAGTGGACGCGGAGACGGTGGCATGGAACCCAAAATCCTGAAAACGGAAAAAGACTATAAGGCGGCACTGGTGGAATTGCAGAAGCACATGCACTCCAAGCCTGGAACGCAACGGTCTGACCGCTTCGAACTGTGGGCCAAACTGATTGAGGACTATGAAAACGTCCACTATCCGGTTGAACCGCCCGACCCCATCGAAGCTATATTATTCAGGATGGATCAGGAAGATCTTAAACCCAAGGATTTGGAGCCGTATCTCGGCAGTAAGTCGAAAGTATCGGAGATACTTTCCCGGAAGCGCACCCTTACCCTTTCGATGATCCGAAAGTTGCACAGCGGTCTAGGCATACCCGCCGAGGTGCTTTTAGCCGAGCCGATAGAGACTGTGTAGCTAGGATATTCGACTTACTGAAGACCGCGCGCCGCGCTGATGCGGCTCTTGCCGACTAATGCGGTCGACTCCCGTGCCACCAGCCCCGGCGGCTGGGGCCGCAGCGACAGCGACTGGCCGGGATGGTCAAATATCTGCGACAGCAATTCGACGCCCATGGCTGCCACTTCATCGAGGTGGAGGTCGATGGCGGTGAGGGGAACGGGAGCCAGCTTGGCGCGGAGACCGTCGTAGCGGGTCGCCACCTTGAGGCGGCCGGGGATGTCCCAGCCGTAATCCTGCGCCGCCTGCACCACACCGGACGCGAAGGCGTCCACCAGGGCAAGGATGCCGTCGACGTCGGGATGGCGCTGCATCAGGTCGGCGGCGGCTACCCGTCCGGCCATATCGCCGCCACGCTCGTCAAGCTTGATGAGTATTGGCTCCTGACCGTCCCGCTCGCACATCGTCCGATACGCCGCCTCCGTCTCCACATACGACGTCCGCACCGATGCGCCCATCATGACCGCGATCCGCTTTGCCCCGCGCTCCCGCAAATGGCCGAGCAACACTTCCGCCGTGTCACGGCTGCGGAGATCGACATAGGGAACAGCGTCATGCCCATGCCAGCGGCCAAGGCAGACAACCGGATAATTGTCGGCAACCAGCGCCGCGAGTTGCGGATCGTCCTCGGCTGGTTCGACCATGATAGCGCCGTCGATATCCAGCGCGGGAAGACCGCCCCCTTCCGGTTGCGGCGGCACCAGCACCAGGGCGAAGCCGCGCTTCACCGCCTCCTCGGCCGTGACTGCCGCCAGCTCCATCAAGAAGCCAAGCTTCGACATGCCGCCGGAAACGCCCAGCGGCATGGTGGAAATCAACGATACGGTCCGCACGCCGCCGGTCCGCAAACTGCGGGCGCGGGCGTTGGGGCGATAGCCGAGATTTTTGACATGGCGGATGATTCGCGCCTTGGTGTCGGCGTCGACATAACCCTTGTTGTTGAGGGCGTGGGATACAGTGGACGGAGCGACGCCGGCCGCACGGGCGACGTCGGAAATGGTGGGGCGGCGCGCTATCACTTTTTTAGCCACGTGATACCTCCACCCGGTGCGGGCAACGGGCCAGCTTACGCTATGGCCGGGGTTTGCGCAAATGAAATTATTCCCGAATCGATTTCCTACAGGCGGAAAGCGAAAAAGTTTTTTCATAGTTTATTGACAAAGGGACTTCCATAGGGTTATTTAAAGGTACAGGCTACCCCTTACCTTTTCTCACCGAACGGCTCTATCGCCCTTTTTTTTACCGAAATAGGAAATCGATTTCCTATGGTAAAACCTCTCCTCAGCCGCCTGTGACACCTATGACTAATCCCATCCGGATGCCGGTGGCAGCCGGAGCTACGCTCAGTGCATCAGCTTCTACAACCGTACAGGAGAAGAACATGACGACAGCGGCAGCAACCGTGCATTCGGTCGATGAAAAGCTTCCATTTCCAAAACTCTTCCTTTTCGGGCTGCAGCACGTCCTGGTTATGGCAGCCTCGCCCATTACCTCGGTGTTTCTGGTCGCGGGTGCGCTCGGCTTGTCGGAAGAGCTCACCGTCAACCTGATTTCCGCCACCTTTCTGATCTGCGGCATCGGCAGTTTGCTGCAGTCCTACGGGCCGTTCTCCATCGGCGCGAAGCTGCCGTTCGTGATGGTGCCGGGCGGCGCGCCGGTCGCATTCTTCATGTCTATCGCCAAAGAAACAAACCTGCAGACAGCCGCCGGCGCGGTCATCATGACCGGCGTCCTTTACTGGCTGCTGTTGCCGATTTTCCGCCGTTGCCTCCGCTTTTTCCCCAAACTGGTCATCGGCACCATGCTGCTTCTCGTCTCCATCAACCTGATTAAACTGTACGGCGGCGTCATCATGGGCCACCCGGGCAGCCCCGATTTCGCCAAGCCCGGCTCCATCGGCCTGGCCCTCGTCACCGTCGCCATAACCGTGGTCTGCGCCCGCGTCCTCAAAGGCACCTTTGGGCAGATTTCCGTCATGCTCGGCCTCCTCGGCGGCGCGCTCGTATCCGCCATCTTCGGCCTGACCCATTTCGGCGCTGCGCTGGAAGGGCCTATCGTCAGCCTGCCCCGCATCTTCCCCTTCGGCATCCCGACCTTCGACATTCTCGCCTCGCTGCCGCTGCTTATTTTCTGCATCATCTCGATGACCGAAGCCACCGGCCAGACCGTGGCAATCGCCGACGTCGTCGGTAAAGAGATCGACCCCGCCGTCGACGTGCCGAAGACCATTCGCGGCGACGGCCTCGCCTCGGTTCTGGGCGGCATCCTCGGCACATCCCTCATTATCACCTCGGGCGAGAACATCGGCATTGTCCAGGCGACCGGAGTACGGTCAAGATACGTCACCGCCATGGCCGGATTCCTCCTCCTGATCGTCGCCCTCTTCGCCCCGCTCGGCCGCTTGGCCAACGCCATTCCGCCCTCGGTCGTCGGCGGCACCGCCCTTATCGTTTTCGCCATCATCGGCGTCATGGGCATCAATATGATCAAGACCGCCAACCTCCACGATCGCGGCAATATGTACACCCTCGCCGCCGCCCTGACAATGGGCCTTTTGCCCATCCTCACCCCCGGCATTTTCGGTCCCTTCGCCGTGTCCCTGGCCGATGCGCTCGGCTGGCCCCTGATCGCCCGCTTCCAGGTCATTCTCAACAACGGCCTGATGATGGGCACCCTGACCGCAGTTCTGTGCAACATCCTTTTCAACCACATCGGCACGCGCGAAGCCAAATAACGGCCGCGCACGAGCCACACGAAAAAAAGGAGTCAGCCATGTCAGAAGCCAATCCCGCCGCGTCCATCCAGGCCAACCGCGATGCGTCCAAGCCGCTGTTTCTCGTCCCGAAGGGCGTGTTGACGCCGGACGGCATTCAGGAAGGGTTCGCCGTCGTGGTGCAAGACAACAAATTCGTCGCCGTCGGCCCAGCCGATGCCCTGGCGAAAGAATACGCCACGGCGGAACGGGTCGATCTGCCCGAGCGGCTCATCATGCCGGGCTTTATCGATTCGCACCAGCACCTCGCGCAGGCGTTCGGCAAGGGGCTGGCCTACGGCGAGCCGTCGGAAATCTTCAAGCGGGTCTGGGTGCCGATGGAAGGATTCCTGAACGAGGAACTCGTCCATCTCTCGGGCAAGCTCGCCGCGTTTGAAGCGCTTCGGGGCGGGTTTACCACCATCTCCGACGCGGGAGCGCGGAACGCGAACGACCTCGGCCTCCTCGCCGACGCGGTGGAAGAGGTAGGCATCCGCTGCGTGCTCGGCTTTATCTGCAACGATTTCCCCAACGCGCCCACGCCGCCGGACCAGGAGGTGATTGTCAAGAACGCGCAAAAGCACCTCGACCGTTTCGGCAAGGGACTGGTGACGCCGTCCCTCGCCGTCTCCATCCCCGAGATCGCCAGCGATAAGATGCTGGGCACTGTCTATCGCATGTGCGAGGAATCGGGCCGGGTCTTCCAGACCCACGTCAACGAGCACCTGGTGGCGGTGGAACGTTCCATTGTCGACCGCAAGCTTCGGCCGCTCGAACACCTCGTCCGCGCCGGCGCGCTCGGCCCAGCCACCCTCGCGGCCCACGCGACCCTGATCTGCCCGGATGAAATGAAGCTGCTCGCCGACAAGGGTGCGGCCGTGGCGTACTGCCCCGTCGCCACCTGCTGGAAGGGTAACGCGGTCAGCCCCGCCCTGATGATGGACGTCTTCGGCATCCGCGTCGGCCTCGGCACCGACGGCACCCGCAACGACGCTTTCCGCCTGGTGGACATGGCCGAAGCGGCACAACGCATCGCCTTCGGATTGGCTGTGGGCGATTCGTCCTGCGGCGGCGGCGCGCGTTGGCTCCATATGGGCAGCAAGGGCGGCGCATCGGCGCTTGGCCTGGGCAAGGTGACGGGATCGGTCGAGGCCGGTTTGGCCGCCGATTTCCTCATCGTCAATCTGGATGTGCCGGAACTCATCCCGGCGTGGGATTTGCCGTGGGATCTGGTGCGGCTTGGCAACAAGTCGCAGATCGAAACAGTTTTTGTCGACGGCCGCATGCGGCTCCGCGACGGCTGGCCGGTGGATTGGGACGCCCGCGCCCTGATGAACCGCATCAACGAACTCGCCATTTCCGCCGTGTCGCAAGCGCCGATCAAACGTGTCCACGGGACTTCGGCCGAACACGCGGCCTTTAGAAAAGCCACAGGAATCTAACGACATCATGACCATTGCCACCATCATTTTGCTCTCGCTCGTCGTCGCCGTCTCCGCCTTTATTCAGGGCGCGGTGGGGGTCGGCTTCGCCCTTATCATTGCGCCGGTGTTCAGTCTGGTGAATCCGGAACTGGTGCCGGTGGTGCTGCTGTTCATCATGCTGCCCCTGAACTTCCTCGTCCTGTACCGGGAACGGGAAGCCCTGGACAAACGCGGCACCGCCTGGATCACCGTGGGGCGGACGGTGGGGGGCGTGCTGGGCGTGTTGATTCTCGCCTGGATCAGCGCCCGCAGTTTGAACATTCTCATCGGCGTGTCGACGGTTCTGGCCGCAGCCGCGTCGTTACTTGCGCCAAGCTTTACCCCAGGCATCAAGAGCCTCCTCGGGGCCGGGTTCATCACCGGCGTGACCGAGACCGCCACCGGCATCGGCGGGCCGCCCCTCGCCCTCGCCTACCAGCACCATCCGCCGGCGGTGCTCCGCTCCACCATCGCCGCGTGTTTTCTGATTGGCGAGATCCTTTCCCTTATCATGCTGGGGATTGGCGGGAGGATAACGGTTGGGCATGTGGTGGATTCGCTCTACTTCATCCCTGCCGTCCTGATTGGCGTGTGGGCGAGCCGGGTGGTCCATCACCGCATCGGCGGCAAGGGACTGCGGGCGGGGGTAATGATTTTCGCCATCGCGGCCGGGCTGTTTTTGACGGTGCGGGAATTTGTGTAAGGCGGGTTTTACAATTCGACAAAAGGAGGCACCCGGCTCGCAGTCGGGTGCCTTCTCCTTTGTAATGCCATTAAACCGCGTTTGAAGCGCGTCTTCTGCACGATAAGCGAGGACACCGCCCCATTCGTCACCCCGGCGTCAGAACGTACATCAGCGGAAAAAGCGGGCTGTTAGGCCCGGGTCGCCGGCCCCGGCGGTGGCTACCGGTGGCAACTGCGCGG
>JAJPXZ010000153.1:0-24451 GCA_021205245.1 Planctomycetaceae bacterium | reverse complement strand
GTCCACGCCACTGGCATTCGCTACGGGTGCCGACGGCTCGAGTTCGGTGCCTTCACCGTCCCTGGCGTGGACCCCGGCCGAACAGCCCGTCTGCCCCGCTGGTGGATGTCCGCACGCCGGAGTGACGCGTGGGGGTGGTGGGATGGACATACTGGCCAGTCATACCGGTTCCGCATCCGGGGCGGTAACGAATGGTCAGGAGAAATGGCAGTGGTGTCCGGGAGCGCGGACAGTAGGTGTCCGAGAGCGCGGACACCTACTCGGACATTACATATAATAAAAGAAACAAGGGAAACACGTTTCTGTTCCCTGTGTCCCAGGCGAACCACCCCTACCCAAGCGCCTCCAGCATAGCCGGTACATCCGGATACGTCTTCGTGGCGACAGCCACGACCGCCGGGTCGGCCCCCGGCACGGTAAACCCGCCGAACTCGCGGATCATCGACACATCGTTGACGCCGTCGCCGACCACGTAAAACTCGTCACGGCTCCACCCCCTATCCAGCAGCAGCCACCCCAGCCCCGAAGCCTTGTCCACGCCGGGAGGATTGATGTCGATACTCATCTTGTTCCGGTGCGGCAGGATGGCATCGCCAAAATCCCGCCGTAACGCCTCGTCCCACCGCGCGCATTCCTCGAGACTGGTATACGCTACGCTGATCTGCCCGAGGCCCCGCAAAGCCATGGCCTCGTCCAGGGATAGTTCCTCATACTCAAAGCCGAGCCGGGGGAACCACGACCCCTCCCCCAGCACCACCCGGAGCGGCTCGACGCCTGATAACTGCAGGTGCATACTGGCCTGGGCTGCCGGATGCTGAATCAGCCGGGGGATGAGGCTGTCTTCGAGGGTGCGGCTATGCAGCAGGCGGCGTTCGCTGTCGAAAATGGCTCCACCATTAAGGCAAACGTAAAAATCGGCCTCAAGACCCCATTTATCCGCCTCGGGGGCGGTCATATAAAAATCCCTGCCGGTGGCAAAGCCGAAAAGGTTGCCGGCAGCACGCCAGGCGCGAATGGCCGGGGCGACATCGCCCAGCATTTTGCCGCGTTCGTAAAGCGTTCCGTCGTAATCAGAAGCCACTATTCGCATCAGCTTTCCTTGTAAAAGAATATGGAGTCATTCCGCCCATCATACGCGGAAGCCGGTTTTTCGAAAGGCCCATATGTCAAAATGACCATTCCCGCCTTCCCCATGACCCGGGGAGCGCACCCTTATCGACAATTTCCTCAAAATGCAAAGGATGATATCACAGAAGTTACAAGTACTTGGTAATTATATTTGAAAAATTTGGTTGTGTGGCATTTTTTTTGCTTTAAAGTTGGACGTTTGGTTCAATCTCCCCGCCGGGATTGAATCGTCCTTTTTTGCGACACGAATATCAACTCGATGAGTGTGGTTTATTTTGCAACGTCTTTTTATAGGAGGAACACGGACATGGCAGTAAAACCGCTGGCTGACAAGATTCTCGTCAAGCGCCTGGAAGCCGAGGAAGTGACCAAGGGCGGCATCGTCCTGCCCGATAGCGCCAAGGAAAAGCCGAAGGAAGGCCGCGTCGTTGAAGTCGGACCCGGCAAGGTGATGGAAGACGGCAAACGCTCCCAGATGCAGGTCAAGGTCGGCGACCGCATCCTCTTCACCAGCTACGCCGGCACCGAAATCAAGGTCGACGGCGAAGAGTTCCTGATCATGTCCCAGGATGATATCCTGGCCATTGTCGGCTAATCAAACCGTTATCAAAAATTACCCGTGAAATAGTGTGGAGAAAGCAACCATGGCAGCGAAAAAATTGGCATTTGATTCCGAAGCCCGCGAAGCCATTCGCGCCGGCGTAAAGAAGTTGGCCCAGGCCGTGAAAGTCACCCTCGGTCCCCGTGGCCGCAACGTCGTTATTGAAAAATCCTACGGTTCCCCCACCGTCACCAAGGACGGCGTCACCGTCGCCAAGGAAGTGGAACTCGAGGACAAGTACGAGAACATGGGCGCGCAGATGGTGAAGTCGGTCGCCTCCAAGACCTCCGACGTCGCCGGCGACGGCACCACCACCGCCACCGTCCTCGCCGAAGCCATCTTTGACGAAGGCCTGAAGAACGTCGCGGCCGGCGCGAGCGCGATGGCCCTGAAGCGCGGCATCGACAAGGCTGTCGAAGCCGTCGTCGCCGAGCTGAAGAACATCTCGAAGCCGGTCAAGGCCAACAAGGAAATCGCCCAGGTCGCCACCGTCTCGGCGAACGGCGACGAAGAAATCGGCAACAAGATCGCCGAAGCGATGGACAAGGTCGGCAAGGACGGCGTCATCACCGTCGAAGAAGGCAAGGCCCTCGACACCACCATCGACCTGGTCGAAGGCATGCAGTTCGACCGCGGCTACCTGTCGCCCCACTTCGTCACCTCCATCGAGGACATGGAAGCGGATCTCGAAAACGCCTACATTCTCCTCTATGAAAAGAAGATTTCGTCCGTCAAGGACATGCTCCCCATCCTCGAGAAGATCGCCCAGTCGCGCCGCCCGCTCCTGATCGTCGCGGAAGACGTGGACGGCGAAGCCCTCGCCACCCTGGTCGTCAACAAGCTGCGCGGCACCCTGAACGTCTGCGCCGTCAAGGCCCCGGGCTACGGCGACCGCCGCAAAGCCATGCTCGAAGACATCGCCGTCCTCACCGGCGGCACCGCCATCTTCGAAGACATCGGCATGAAGCTTGAAACCGCCGACATCGACGTCCTTGGCCAGGCGAAGAAGATCGTCGTCGACAAGGACAACACCACCATCATCGAAGGCGCGGGCAAGGCCGACGCGGTCAAGGGCCGCATCGAGCAGATCCGCCGCGAAATCGACGCCACCACCTCCGACTACGACCGCGAAAAGCTCCAGGAACGTCTGGCCAAGCTGTCCGGCGGCGTGGCCCAGGTCAACGTCGGCGCGGCGACCGAAGTCGAGATGAAGGAAAAGAAGGCCCGCGTCGAAGACGCCCTCCAGGCGACCCGCGCGGCTGTCGAAGAAGGCATCGTCCCCGGCGGCGGCGTCGCGCTCATCCGCTGCATGAAGGCTCTGGACGCGGTCGCGACCAAGGGTGAAGACGAGAAGACCGGCGTTGACATCGTCCGTCGCGCCATCCAGTACCCGCTCCGCTCCATCGCCGAAAACGGCGGCAAGGAAGGCGCGATCATCGTCCAGAAGGTTGCCGAAGGCAAGGATTCGTTCGGCTACAACGCCGCGACCGACGAATACGGCGACATGGTCAAGATGGGCGTCATCGACCCGACCAAGGTGACCCGCTGCGCGCTGCAGAACGCGGCTTCCATCGCCGGTCTCCTGCTGACCACCGACTGCGCCATTGTCGAAATTGCCGAGAAAAAGCCCGCCATGCCCGGTGGAGCCGGCGGCATGGGTGGTATGGGCGGCATGGGAGGTATGGGTGGAATGGGCGGTATGGGCGGCATGATGTAATAACCGCGCCCTGCGCCTGTGGTTTGAAGTTTATGATGTATATGAAAAGCCCCTGCCGAATTGGCGGGGGCTTTTTTATAGCACGGTCGTTTACCTGACGCTCCATTCGTCGCGCCATCCCTCACTCGTGACTCAAACCCCGTCACCCCCGCGAACGCGGGGGCCCAGCGGGCCGATCAATCAAGGAACGGTGGTACATACCCTAAAGCCTCAAGAGGTTTCGAAAAAAGATATCGTTCCCTCTTTGATCCGTCCGCTGGGTTCCCGCGTTCGCGGGAATGACAAATTTTTGCGGATTGAGCGGGGCTGGTTCCAGCGTTTATCTCGGCGTATACCCACACGCCGCATCCGGGGTCCACGCCCCCAGCATCCGCTATGAATACCACCCCTCATTCACTCGCAATAACCCGCCGCGTCCAGTCCAACAGCAGGGCAAACGCCTCAGCCTGCGTCTTCCCCTCCACCCAGGCGGCATAGTCGATACTCGCCGCCATGACCGCCGCTTCGTCGCCGTCCAGATGCCGGAGCAGTTCCGTCTTGGTCTGGTAATAGATCCCGCTCCGGCGGTACTCCACCGCCAGCATGACGAAGAATGCGCCTTTGAAGAGTGCCGTGAGCAGTTCCCCGCGCGCCTGCTCGCTCCCGTCGCCATAGAGATAACTATGCGCCACCATATGGTACAGACCCGAAGCGCCCACCCGGGCCGCCTCGCGGACGTCCTCGTCCGTAAGGGGCGGCAGGAGCGATGCCAAGTCGCCGTAGTAATCGACCGTGTCCATCCGCAGGGTGAACAGTTCGTGTCCGGGCCACCGGGCCAGCGTCGTGACGTCGGAGATAAACCCGCAGGCATCGCCGCCGCCGGGCATGGCGTGGACAATGCCGCGGTAGCGGTCCAGGTCGTTTAAGCCGAGCGCGTCAATGACGACGACCAGGTCGATGTCGCTCCCTTCCTTTGCCTCGCCCCGGCGATAGCTGCCCTGCAAGCCGACATAGACCAGCCGTTCGGCGAATTCGCCCCGCAGCTTCGTCACCGCATCGTTCGTCCACCCTTTGATATCGGCTATCATTCGTCTTCCTCGTCGTCCTCGTCAGGTACCGGCGGAAGCCCAGGCCCGTCCAGGCGACGCGCCATCATGACAGCGGTCCGCACTTCGCCGAAACCGAGCGATTTCGCGAATTCGACCCCGCCAGCCTCGGCAAAGACACGCGACGCCTCCACCCGGACGTGGTCGGAGCCGCGCCGCTCGAGTTCGGCCAAGGCTAGTTCCGCCAGCTTGCGGCCGACGCCCCGGCGACGCCACTCCGGCTTAACCGCGACATAATGCAGCTCGTTGACGTACGGGTTGACGCATGCCGCGCCAATGAGTTCTCCATTCACCCGCGCGACATAGCAGCAGTCCATCAACTCGATCGTGCTGAAGTAAAAATCATCCGCCGCCATCAACTCATCTTCGAGGCTCGACACCGGCAGACCCGCCCGCGCCGCCGCCATGTTCTCCGGCCGCAGCGTCGGCCCGTACACAGCCATCAACAACGGCCCCAGATTGCCCTGGTCGGCCAACTCGGCCCGCCCGATTTCAATTACCGGCTCCACCATCGCCGTCTCCTCAAGAAAAAGGGCGTCCCACACCGGGACGCCCTTGGGAAAAACCGCCGCATCCCCCGCCCTTATACTTCCTTCGGGTTGACAAACGGCATCATCTTGCGCAGCTTGCGGCCGATGACTTCGAGCGGGTGCTCGTGGTCGCGGTCGCGCATCTTTTTCAGGACCGGCGTGTTGACCAGGCACTCGCACAGCCATTCGCGCGCGAACGAGCCGTTCTGGATCTCGGCCATGATTTCGCGCATCGCCTCGCGGCTGGAGTCATTGACGACCCGGGGACCACGGGTGTGGCCGCCGTATTCGGCCGTGTCGGACACGGAGTAGTTCATGTAGCTGATGCCGCCCTGGTAGAACAGGTCGACGATGAGCTTCATCTCGTGCAGGACTTCAAAATACGCCACTTCGGGCTGGTAGCCGTTTTCGACCATCACCTCGAAGCCGCTGCGGATCAGTTCGGCCACGCCGCCGCACAGAACAGCCTGTTCGCCGAAGAGGTCGGTCTCGGTCTCTTCCTTGAAGGTGGTCTCGATAATGCCCGCGCGCGCGCCACCGAGGCCGAGGCCATAGGCGAGGCCAATCTTCTTGGCGCTGCCGCTGTAGTCCTGGTCGACAGCGATGAGGCAGGCCACGCCAGCGCCTTTTTCGTATTCGGAACGGACGAGATGGCCCGGACCCTTCGGGGCGATCATCACCACATCGACGTTGTCGGGCGGGACGACCTGGTTGAAGTGGATGTTAAAGCCGTGCGAGAACATCAGCACATTGCCTTCGGCCAGATTGGGCAGAATATCGGCCTTGAATACCGACGACTGGGTCTGGTCGGGGAGAAGCATCATAATGACATCGGCCTTCGCGGCGGCTTCGGCGGCCGAGTGGACGGTAAAGCCGTGTTCTTCGGCCAGGCGGGCGTTGGCGGAACCGGGACGGTTGGCTACAATGACGGTAAAGCCGGAGTCACGGAGGTTTTGGGCGTGGGCGTGTCCCTGCGACCCGTAGCCGATGATGGCTATGGTCTTGCCCTCGAGGACGCTTCTGTCGACGTCCTTCTCGTAGTAAATCGTTGCCATGGGATATGCTCCTAAAAAGGCACTGTGATCGTCCGCCGTTCTGGCGGGCGTATTTGCAGGACGCTAGGATGTAACTGGACCACGAAAGTATATTTGCCGCATCCCCTAGGTCAAGGACGATATGCGCGGCATATCCTGCCCGGTCCACAAGCGGAATTGCTCCGAGGCCTGGCGCAGGAACATCTCCACCCCGTCCACCGTCATCGCGCCCGCCGCCAAGGCCTCGCGGAGGAATCGCGTCTGTTGCGGATTGTGGACAGCGTCGAAGGCAAGCATCCCTTCGCGCCAGCCAGAGGCCGGAAACGGCGTGGCGTCGATGTTCGGGTACATCCCCACCGGCGTCGTGTTGGCCACGACCTTCCAATTGCCGTGGTGGGCCTCGTCCAGCTCCTCGACGTCCCAATCCATCCGGCTGGCGATGCGCCACGCCTTTTCGGTGTTGCGGGCGGCGAGGGTGACCTTGCAGCCAAGCAAAGTCAGGGCAAAACCGACGGCGCGGGTGGTGCCGCCCGCACCGAGGACCAACGCCGAGGCATTTGTCAAATTAATCCCCTGCGCATCTGTCAGCGATTTGATCGGCTCAAACACGCCGTGGAGATCGGTGTTGTCGGCGCGCCAGCCGCCTTCCGTCAGGGAAAGGGTGTTGGCCGCGCCAATCCGCTCCGCCGATTCCGCCCGGATCGTCGCCCACTTCAGCGCCGCCGGCTTGTGGGGAATGGTGACGGACAGGCCGTTCAGATTAATGGCATCCGGCATGTAGGCGAGGAATTCTTCCGCCGATTTGGCGCGGAAAGGGATATAAACAGCGTCAAGATTCAACCGCGCAAAAGCGGCATTGTGCAAACGGTAGCCCCGGCTCTGGGCGACGGGATCGCCCAACAGACCGTATACCGGCGTGTCGAGACTGATATCATTGACACGGAAGACCCGGGCGAGATCCCGCGCCGTCGGCTGGCCGGGAGTGGTCTCGTAACCGGCACCGATACAGGCGTAGGTCATCCGCGAGCCATACGCTTGTCCCAGCACCCGCGTCACCAGCCCTTCATCACCCATGGCCATGCCTATGCAAGGCTTGGAGGCGGTCTGGATAGCCCCAAGCGTCCTGACCGAATCGAGCGGACGGCGGCAGGTGACGCAGAATTTGACCCAGTCGGCCGGCAGTTCGGCCAAATCCTTAATGCGGCGAATCAGGTTGTCGGGCGTGCCGTGGAAATCGTACAGTGCGGCGATAAGGGTGGTCCTGCCAATCTTGCCGCTGAGGTGGGGGATATCGACCGCTTCCGCCTCGACATAGGCCGCTCCGGCAGCCGCTGCCCGAAGAAGAATGGCGCGCCTGGTATCATCGTCTCCCTGGAAGGAACCGCCTTCGCGACGGGACCTGCACACGGCGACGACGGGACGGCTCGACGCCTTTACAAGTTCCTCGACATCAAAGGGTTCCTGGATTGAATCGAGGAGCAATTCATGGGCGTCCGCCGGTTCCGAGCCGGCTTTCTCAAGATTGCGGAGAAAGTCGTGAACAGACTCGGCGGAAACGGATATGCAGATCATTTTCTACTTCCTCTTGGCAAGTATGGGGAAAATCATTATACTTTTTTCGCTAACGCTGTCGACATGTTGTCAAAACGCACGGGCCTCGGTGGACGAACGGCCCGGGAGAGGAACTGGAACGGCAATGGCCCACAAACACCTCCATCGCGCCTCCCCGGCTCTCATTGCGGTCTGCGCCATCTGTCTCGGGTTTCTCGCCGGGTGCGGCATGCCGGGTGATTCCATGGGCGCTCGTGACAGCGACGTCCGGGGTGTCTCCGTCCGGCCACAACGGAGCGACCGCGACGCTGTCGAAGCCTTCCGCCTCGTCAATGACGAACGCGCCCGGCGCGGCATGCAGATCCTGCGCCGACGCGCCGACCTCGACGCTGTCGCCTACACCCACGCCCGCGACCTCATGCGCATGAATAAACTCGACCACACCAGTTCCGACGGCCGGCAGCTCGAACACCGCCTTGCCAAGCTGGACTGGGAATGGGCGGGCGAAAACCTTGCCAGGAACAAGGGTTACGCATCTCCGGCCGCCGAGGCGGTCCAGGGCTGGATAGCGTCGCCCCGGCATTACGAAAACATGTTCCGGCCCGATTACAGCCAGACCGGCATGGCCGCGTTGTACGACCCCGACAGCGGCTTTACCTACTTTGTCCAAGTCTTTATCATCCCGGCCAGTTAACGGCCGTGCGGGAAATATGAAATGCCCCAAACCACCTTCGCCATTGACTTTACCCACGAAAGCATGACAGCGGCGTTTGTCTCCGACGATGGCGTTCCCGAAGGGACCGCCGGTTTCGACCTGATCGATTTCCTCGCCGGCGACAGCGGTGGGCTGGACAAATTCATCGCCCTCCTCATCGCCAAGTCGCGCACCGCCGACGGCGAGATCAAGGGAGTCGTCCTGTCCATGCCGTGCGACCTCGACGCCAGCCGCAGCCGGGTCGTCAACTTCCCCCAGGCTTCATGGCTCAATGACCAGCCGCTGCCGGAACTCCTCGCCGCCGCCCTGAATGTGCCGGTGGTGATGGAACGGCGCGCCATCATTAATCTCTGTTACGACCGGATAATGCTCGGCCTGCCGGACGACTGTCTGGCCGTGGGCTGCTATGTCAACACCCACTACGAAAGCGCTATCTGGCACCGTGGCGCGTTGCTGCGGGGCAAGAACGGTTCGGCCGGCAATATCGCCCACATCACCATCCAGGACCGGGAAGACAACTGCTTCTGCGGCAAGGCCGGGTGCGTCGACCTCTATGGAGCCGGTTTGCGGATGCGTCAGCTCCATACGATGATTTTCCCTGACACTCCCCTCGAATCCCTCTTCGAACGTCATGGCGAGCACCCCATCGTCCTTGACTACCTCGGTATGATGGCCTACCCCATTGCCATGGAACTGAACATCGTCGACCCCGATTTCCTCATTCTCGGGGGATCCATCCCCTCCATGCGCGGCTTTCCCCGAAAGTTGCTGGAGGAGGAGATTGTCCGCCACACCTACCACCCCAGTCCCGACCAGGCGGGAGCGGTGTTCCTGCCCTCTGCCGCCAGCACCACCCCCGGCGTGATATGCGCCGCGCAGTACGCCCTCACCAACGGCTGAATTTCGGTCGTCCCATGAAACGTGAGCGAAAATCCTTTTGGCATCCAGATTGCATGCCTCCCCTTCGGCCACAGGCCTGAACGGGGAACCGGCAAATATCGCCGGTGGTTTGGTCACCCGCTCCAGTCCTCTTGACCCAGGCGGCGCGATCAATCTCGTGGTATTTTCAGGTAAACCGCTCAAGTTATCGGTTCGGGTTCCGATAATCCAGGTAACGGGGCATGAGCCGAGAGTCCCGTCGACGGATTGACGATAACCCTCACAAGGGACAAGAATTCGCTTCAGGAAAGGATTCGCCATGTCGACATCGAGCACAGGCTCCACCAACTCCAACTATACCGGGCCTACCAGAATGACCGGCCTCGTCTCGGGTTTTGACACCACCTCCATCGTCGATCAGCTCATGGCACTGGAGCGGCAGCCGCTCGACAAGCTCGACCTCAAAAAGCAAACCGAGGAATTGCGGCTTCAGGCCTACCAGGCGGTAAATACCTATGTCCTGAAGTTCCGTGCCTCCATCGCCGGCCTGTCGTCCTCCAAGCTCTGGAACGCCAAGGCGAGTACCTCCACCAATGAAAAATCTCTCACCGCCACCGCCAGCGAATACGCGGTGAACGGTTCCTATTCCTTTAAGGTGGCCCAGCTCGCCGCCGTCACCCAGTACATGTCCAAGGGCATGGCGAGTTCGAAGACACCGCTCGTCAAGCAGGAAAAGGTGGGCGATGAGGAGCCGGCGCCATACAAGCTGGGCGACCTTAACCTCGCCAGCGCCAAGACCCGCGTCGACAACTCGGCCAAGCTGGAACAATTGAACGGCGGCAAGGGCGTGTTCCGCGGTTCGGTCCGCGTCACAGACGGCAAAGGCACCACCTCCACCATCGACCTTTCCTCCTGCGACACCGTCGACGACGTCGTCCGCACCCTGAACGAATCGTCCGGCGCGCAGATCAACGCGGAAATCAAGAACGGCGTCATCTGCGTCTCGGACGCTTCGGGCGTCGATGGCGGCACCCTCAAAATCCAGAACGTCGGCACCGGCACCACCGCCACCGACCTGGGCATCGCCGGCGTCGCGAACGGCACACCCGGCGAGGTCACCGAACTCCAGGGCCGCAACGTTTACACAATGGGTAGGGACACTTCCCTCGAACTCCTCAACGACGGTCTGGGCGTTGAAGAAGGCATGATCCGCATGCAGGTGACGGACGAGGAAGGGTACTATCTATACGTCGACATCGACGTCAATGATTGCGAGACGGTGGGCGACGTCATGAATCGCGCCAACAACGAAATCAAGCGGTTAATTGAACTAGATGCCAACTCGCCCGACGGCGGCATGCACACCAGCAAACTTGAAGGTCTTGCATTCGGCGTCAGCGCCGATGGGCGCAGCTTTTCCCTGACCGGGACACAGAAAGATCTCGCCTACGCGTGCTATGATGTCTACGATGAAGCCAGGGTCAGCAATACCTACCCGTCTTCCGGCCTCGGCCTCAACGGCGTAAAGATAGCGAAGAGCGACGACGAAGAATTGATCTTCGATCGCGTTTTCGGCGGGGTCAACTCGCCCATGCTCGGTAACCTGAACGGCACCGCCGGTGTCGGCATCGGCGCGTCGGATAACGACGGTCGAATCAAACTTCCTGTTGACTTGAACGACAATACCCCGCTGTCGGCCCTGAATAACGGCAACGGCTACACGCCGAGCCTGCCCATCCTCCAGATCGTGACGCACGAGGGCGGCAAGGAAGTGTCGCAACACAACAAGGAAGACAAGATTGTCTACCATCAAAACATCATCTCGCCGCAAGCGCTCGAGGATTTCTATGAGACGCATACCGACCCCACGGTCGGCGACTTCAAAAATTTCGTCAACGACCAAATCCAGGCCTATGCCAGCAATCCAGACAACAATGCCGCCGCCCTGAGCGGGCTCCGCTTCGATCTGGATTCGGAAGGCGTCAAGCGCTTCAGCGTCTATGGCGCGCAGGGCGGCTACAGCTACGAAATCGGCGGTACCCTCGCCACCGCGCTGGGTGTCGGCCGGGCCGACAGCAACAAAACCATGGTCGAAAAATATTTGGACAAGGATTCGGCCGAATACGACGCGTATAAAAAAGACCTGGAAGACTTCTTTAATATCGGCAAGGCCTCGGTCCTCGAAGACAACGCCGTTTTCGGTGAAAAAACCACCCTCGGGGACATGCTCGGCCAGTTGCACGGCCTCAAGCGCGATGACTTCAGTTCCACAACCGCCTACAACGACGCGGTCAAAGCATGGCAGGATTCAGCCAAGGCCGATCCCGCAGGCACCTTGGCCACCCTCTTCAACCAGAACCTCGAACTGACCACCACCTACGAAAAATCCGACGGCACCATGGACACCGCGACCGTCAGCATCGACGTCGCGTCGCTTTTTGACGCCGACAACCCGTTTAACGCCGATCTCACGGTCGACAAGTTCATGGAAAAGGTCAACGAAGCAATCGCCACCGAGTTCGCGGCCCTCACCGATCCCATTTCGAGCGACCCGCTAACCATAGTCCCGCCGAAGCTGGGCGTCAACGCCACCGCCAACAACCTCCAGTGGACCAATGTTGACTTTTCCCGCCCATGGGAAATCGCAGGTGGAGACGCGTTCGATCGCATGAATTTGGCCAAGAACACGGCCCAGCAGAACGGCGCAGGCCAGATCAGCTTCAGCGAACAGGGTGAGCACGCGCTGACCGGCGACCTGAACATCGCCCAGCCCGGCTATATCCAGTACCGTGACGTTACCGAAGAAAATGCCGACACCGTCTTTGTCGGCGAACTCAACGCCGGTCTCGGGCTTGTTTTCGGCAAGGCCGACGACACCCTCGACATCAAGATGGACGGCCATACCATTTCCTTCACCTATCAGGAACTGGCCGACAAGATGGCGACGAAGGCCTCGGGTTCAGGCAACTTGAGGGACGTCACAGTCAAGGATTATGTCGAATCCCTGAATGATCTCGTCCAAGAGAAGCTTGCCGACGTCAACGCGGGCATCAGCGACCCTGACAAGCACCTCGATTTCAAAATCAAGGTCGGCACCAACGGGTTGGAGGTCGCCGATTTTAAAAATATCAAAGACTTCACCATGGGCGGTGCCCTTGCCGAGGAGGTTCGGACAGGTATCCAGGCCGGCGGCATTGTCATCGAAAGCGGCAAATCGTACCAGGTCGGCGAGTTGCTGGTCGGTGCGCATGTGCAGCAGCAGATAGAAGGCCTGGGCGCTATCGAGGTTTCGCTTGGGAGCGGCAAGTCGATTACCCTGGAAACGGATGGCCTGACCCAAAGCAACACGCTGGCCGAACTCATCAACAGGCTCAACCAGGAACTCGATAAATACGTCGCCGATACCGCCGACCCGGATAACGGCATCGATCCCGACTGGGCCAACGTTCGTTTTACTCTGAATGAATCCGGCACCGGCATCGCGGTGGAGAACAACTCGGGGAAACGGGTAACCTTCCACGACACGGTTCAAACGCTGGTCGATCAAAACGGCAACCCGGTCCTGGACAAGGACGGCAATGAACAGACCTATTCGGACGGCAATTATCTGGCCCAGGATCTCGGTCTCATCAGCGATGACGAGTCGAAAAACCGTATCGAGCCGTACTCCTTCTATAACGCCACTTCGCTGAACCGCTCCATGATCAGCCGTGCCACAAAAATCGACGAATACTATTCCAGCACCAAGGAAAAGGGCTCCATCGTCATTACCAATACCGCCGGCGAATCCGGGACGCTCAGCCTCGAAGGGATCGAAACGATCGGCGACTTGATGGACCTCATCAACGATCAGGTCGGCACCTATCTCAATGTAAAATGCCGCATCAACAACCACGGCGACGGCCTTGAGTTCTACGAAGAATGGCCAAAAGACAAGCAGCCCGACTACGGCGCGGACGGCAAAGGGAAGATCAGCGTTTCCGACACCGACGGCGGTTCGTTCGCCAAGGCGCTGGGCATCTCCGGCACCGGCAAGGGCGACGTCAACAATGAAGGCATCCATATCGGTTCATTGAACACCAGCATCGAAGTCATGTCCTCCGACACGCTCGAGAGCATCATGTACCGCATCGCCGCTTCAGGTAACTATAAGTGCGCCGTCATCAATGACGGTTCGAAAACAAACCCCTACCGCCTTTCCATCTCCTCGGCCGAGACGGGCGAAGCGAACGACTTCGTCCTCGAGACGAACATCGACCTCTTCGGCTTCACCCAGACGTCCCGGGCCAAGGACGGCAAGGTGCTCTACGGCGACCCGAACTCCACCGCCAGCCCGGTCATGCTGTCGTCGTCCACCAACACCAACTCCAACGCCATTCTCGGTATCACGTTGGATTTGAAACAGTCTTCGAGCGAATGGACCACCATCACCGTCAGCGCCGACAAGGAAAAGGTACGGGAAGAAATCACCAGCATGGTCGAGTCGTACAATGAGTTGACCGGCATTATTTCCATGCTGGACGGCTATGATTCGGAAACGGGTGAAAAGGGCATCCTCTTCAGCGACAGCTCGGTGAGGACGCTGATGGAGGATATCAACGAATTCTTCTACGCGATTTACAACCCGAACAACGTCCGTATTGGCAGCATGGACGAGGATGGCAACCAGGCTACCTGGTCGTGGATGGATTTGGGCATAACCCTCGACGCCAAACAATCCAACGCCGACGGCACCGGCGGCTGGTACACCACAATGACGCTGGACGAAGACGCCCTCGATACCATGATCGCGGAACACTGGGACGTCCTCTCGGTCATGCTTTCCAACCAGCGGAACATCGCCGACAGCAACCTGGCCGAAAACGTCCGCCCATCCGCCTCTTTCAGTGGTGATTTGGAAGATGGCTTCTCCGTCGATAACGCCATCAATGGCGACACCAGTTCCGGTTCTTTCGGCCCCGCCAACGGCATTCAGGCCAAGGGCACCATCGCGGACGGCAACAATGAATACACAATTTTCTTCCAGCAGCCGATCAATATGTCGCGCATGAGCATCTACCACCAGTCGGCCGACACGGCGCTGAAGAACTTTACGGTCGAATATCTGGATGCCAATACCGGCCAGTGGGTATCGCGTGAAATCGATAATAATACCACCGACGCCAACCACCTCGGTTTCGGCCTGTCGCCCAAGGTACAGGCTATTCGCATTAGGGCGGATTCCACCAACGCCAAGGACGACAAGTTCCGCCTTCTCGACGTCCAGGTTTTTGAGGAAACAGGTCTTGCCGGCAAGCTGAACCAACACACCACCACCCTCGGCGACACCCAGTTCGGCTTTCTCAAGGAACGCAACGACGCGGTCCAGTCGACCATCACCGCCATCAAGGAACAGATCGAAAGGCTCCAGCAACGTTTGGACCAGAAAGAAGAAGCTCTGTGGCGCAAATTCACCGCCATGGAACAGGCCCTCGGCAAGATGAACAATCAGGGCGACTACTTCAACCAGATGATGGGGAATACGTCCAAAGACAAGTAGGATAACGGACATTACTTATTCCAAAAGAAGAGGGGAGCCGATGCAGCTCCCCTCTTCTCGTTAATGGATGCCAGTAACTCTCCGTTCAAACCGCCTTAATAGCGTAATAGGAGCCTGCAGTTCCAGTTCTTATTGGCGGGCGGAAGGTATTGCGATCCGTTGAATAGTGGAATTTCGCGTTTTGTGCTGTGGTATTGAACAAGTTCTTTTCTTCTGCCCATTTGCACAACTCTGGATAGTCACCGACCCGCACATAGCGACCATCCATGACCACGTAATGAAGAAGATCACTTGGCTCGACCACCGTAGTTATGATACTCCCAATTGGAGCGGTGTCGAATTCAGTCCAAAAATGTGTTCTGCATATTTCCTGGTACGGTACATAACGGTAGGATAGATTACCATGATAGAATATCGGCCCGCCAAAAACGACGGAAGTACGGACTGTAGGATTTGTAGCGTTAATAATCAAGGAGGACCACCTTACGCAATCCTGGCTAACCAAAAACTGAGTCTGTTTATAATTCCGGTCATTGATTGACAACATATACCAGCCGTCTTGGTATTTACCCTCGACCTTCGAACGGAACATGTCAGGGATAACCAATTCGTGCCAGTCAAGACAATCATTACTCCAATGCGCTACTCCGCGCCCATTAAAAACTATAAACTTATCCTTTCCAAAAAAAATACTTTTCAACCAAATATCTTGAAGTGGGTTGATCCGATACTCCCAATTTAATCCATCTGAACTAACCAGAAGATCAGTGTCGGTGATGATAACAAAAAGCCCGTTTCCAAAAACTAAGCTTAAATATTTCAACTCTTGTGGCAGTCGGTAACTTTCCCATGTGGTACTGTCCTGATTACGAACGTGGCCCCAAATCCCATTAGAATCAATCAAAACCACCTTTCCATTACCATTGGCCCTCCGGAAAATCTCTCCCTGATTTGTTGGGTCTGGTACAGTAATTTCGTCCGAAGTGGTTATAGTATATTGAATACCATCGACGCTAGATGCGATGTAGTCATCGTTGCTGAAGATAAACTTTCCATCCTCAAAACGCGCACTGGTCGCGGCGAACGAAAATTCTGGAATCTGGGTCCACGCCACGAGATCTTCAGTGCACTTTGCTCGAATGGCCTTATTATATATATAAGTACCAACTACTCTACCATTTCCAAAAATTAGGTCATTCGGTTGAAAACCTAAACTTGTGCTACCAGTCCAATAATAATGAGTACGGTACGCCTTATTATTTATTGGATCCTGCGGGCCTTCCCCGCTCATGGGCCCGGAAGCCTGAAGGCACTGGTAAATCTTATCGTTAACAGAACATTTGACCAAATCACCTTTGGTGTAATCCGTCACATCATTCCATACTTGCATATATCGCTCCTTATAAAAAATGTGTTTTTGATTCCGGCCGGAATCCACTAAGGAACATGCTAGCGTGGTTCACGCAGTGGAGTGTGGTTTTGATCAAATATAATAGAAATTTGAACGTCGTTATGATATATGCCGACTATCCATAGGCTTAGCCCAAATAAAAAAGAGTTCTATAGCAATTTATTCTCGCGTCAACCGCAGCGAATTCAGCACCGCCAGCAACGCCACGCCGACATCGGCGAAGACCGCCGCCCAGAGACCGGTGTAGCCGAGCACGCCAAGCGCCATAATCACCGCTTTGATGGCGAGGGCGAATGCGATGTTCTCGCCGGCGATGCGGTGGGTGCGGCGGGCAATGCGGAACAGGTGCGGGATGCGGGCGGGCGAGTCGTCCAGGATGACCGCGTCCGCCGCTTCCACCGCCGCTGCCGACCCGAGCGCGTCCATTGCCACGCCCACACCGGATGCCGCCAGCACCGGCGCGTCGTTGACGCCGTCGCCCACGAACATGGCGCGGCCGTCGGGCGAGAGTTCGCGGAAGGCGCTGACCTTCTCGTCCGGGAGCAACCCGGCCCGGTAACCGTCCAGGCCCAGTTCTTCCGCCACCGCGCTGGCTGTCGCTTCGCGGTCGCCGGTAAGCATATACACGCCGTCGGCGTAGTTGTTCGCCTTGAGGCTGCGGAGCGCGTCGACCGTGTCTGGCTTCAATTGGTCCGCAAACGTCAGGCAGCCCCGATAGGTGCCGTTCACAGCCACATAGGCGGCCACGTCCTTCGATCCCGTTTCGGTAAAGGCCACCCCTTTGTCCCTCAGGAGCGTCGCGTTACCGACCAGAGTCTCGTCGTCACCGGCGGCGGCGACAATGCCTTTACCGCCCACGTTCTTGATAGCGACATCTTCGTGGAACACCGCCTTTTCGCCCGCCGCCGCCGTCACCGCCCTGGCGATGGGATGGTCGGACCGGGATTCAGCCAGCGCCGCGTAGCGGAGAAGGTCGGCCTCCGACGTTCCGGCGGCGGGTTCGAGTCCGGAGACGGATAGTTTGCCCTGGGTCAAGGTGCCGGTCTTGTCGAACACAACCTTCCGCGTCTTCGCGAGCGCGTCAAACACCTGCCCGCCCTTGACCAACATGCCGTGGCGCGACGCCGCGCCGATACCGGCGAAGAACGCCAGCGGAACCGAGAGGAAAAGCGCGCACGGGCACGACACCACCATCAGCACCAGGCCACGGTAAATCCACGTCTGCCACGGCTGGCCAGCCACCAGGGGCGGCAGCACCGCCACCGCCAGGGCCAAGGCCGCGACCGTCGGCGTATAATAGCGGGCGAAAACGGTGATGAAGCGCTCGGTCTTCGACTTCATCGCCACCGCGTTTTCCACCATGGCGAGGATCTTGCCGACCATCGAATCCTTGTAGCCGGCGGTGGTGCGGACGACGAGGTCGCCGTCCAAACTTATCGCGCCGCTGTAGACCGTGTCGCCCGCCCCGACCCCGACCGGCACCGATTCGCCGGTCAGGCTGGACATATCGAGGCTGGCATTGCCCGAAAGGATTTCGCCATCCAGCGGGATCTTTTCACCCGGCTTGACCAGAACGGACGACCCGACCGCCACCGCTTCCGGCTTGACCAGCCGCACTTCGCCCGCTTCCATCACCCGTGCCGTCTCCGGCTTGGATGCGAGCAATGATGCGATGGACCGGCGCGAGCGGCCGGCAGCCCGGTCCTGCACGGCCTCGCCGATGGAATAAAACAGCATCACCCCCACCGCCTCGGCCATCTCGCCGATGCCGATGGCGACCAGCGTCGCCAGGCTCATCAAGGTGAATTCGTTGAAAAAGTCCCGCCGCCGGATGGCGCTTACCGCATCCTTCAGGACCGGAATGCCGCACAAGAGATACGCGCCAATCATCACCGCATAAAACGGGATGGGACCGTAGCGAACGGTCAGCGGCTCACGCAGCGCCAGCCCGAGGCCAAACAGCAATCCGGGGATGAGCAATTGCCTCCGCCAGTCTGTCCCCTCGTGCTCGTGGGGAGCGGCGTCGAGGGTGATGGGCGCATGGCAGGCGCAGGCGGCTTCGGGTGTGCCACTCTCGCATGAGGCGTCGCATTGCTCTTCGACCGGGTGCGGCGACGGGGCGCACTCGCCACCACAGCAGCAGGGAGGCGCGGCATGCTGCGGCTGAGCGTGCCCATCGTTGTGAGCGTGGTTGTGGGCGTGGGTGGACATTACTTTTCTCCAAAATCGCCTATGGCATGAATACCTGGCACATGCCGGTAGAGCTTGTGGGTCGTGGGAAACGGCGGCGTATTCCGGCCCTGCCTGTTCGCCCCGTTCGATAATCTCCTGCAGCAGTCCGGCGTCTGTCTGGACCTGGGGCGAGTTCTCCAGCGCCGATTCCAGCCAGTCCAGAGCCGGTTTCGCCATGGAGTAACTGGGGGAATCGGATTGGACGAGGCGGTAATAGACGAACTTGCCGTCCTTGACGCTTTCGATGAGGCGAGCCTGCTTGAGGACCGAGAGGTGCTTGGACGTTGTCGACGGCGCGAGATCCAACAACTCGGTCAGGGTACAGACGCAGAGTTCCTTGCCCCTGAGCGCCATGAGGATGCGGACGCGGTTTTCGTCAGACATCGCTTTGAGTATGGTAATGGTTGCAAACACTGGTTTATTTCCTCCACCAATGACTATCGCGCTGGTCAGTTTTTCATTTCGTCATATGACGAAGTATAATATCCAAAGTGGCTTTGTCAAGGAAGGATCGCGAAAAAGGGTGAAACATTTTGCCGATTTGCCTACAATACTCTATGAAGGCAGAATGACCGTTATTACAGGAGAACACCATGAAAAGAGGACTGTTAGCCGTTGGCGCAATCCTGATTGCGATATGTGTGGCAGGTTCGGGAAGCAGTGCAAGCGCTGTGGAAGTGCGTCTGGCTCCACTGAGACAATCGTATGCACCGCCCCCACTCAGAAGTAAACAGGGGTGGCTGTCGATATCAAACCGCGACTGGGAAGACTATACCTTTGTCGAATCCAAGAAGGGCCGCGCCAGCTTGTTCCGTGGACGTCAGCCCTATACCGGCGGCGTTGTCATCCCCTCCGGCGCGACCATCACCATAGCGGTGGAAAAAGACACCTGGGAAATCCAGGGCGAAACCGGCGACCGCCTCAAGGTCAAGGTCCGCGAAGGCCGCACCTCCACCGTCACGCTGGAGCCGTATGGCTATGCCGGTCAAACCGGCCTGCGCGGCATTTCCAACGACGGCGAGAGGGTTAGGGACGAAATCCTCTTCGAAGCCTATGTCCAGCAGCAGGTCGTGGTCAGGCCGGCGCCGCCGACGGTCATTGTCGAGCGGCCGGCGCCGCCGGTGGTGATTGCCCGGCCGCCCGTGATTGTCAACCGTCCCTCGCACCGGCCGCCGCCGCGTCCAAGCCGCCCGTCCTCCCGGCCGCATAATGATAAAGACTGGGGCTTTTCGTTCAACTTTGGCAGTCGCCGATAAGACGTGAAAGGCACAACGATGAAAAAGATGCTCTTCTTGGCGGGAATGCTGCTAGCCGCCTGTCCGGTTCTGATGGCCGCCGACCACAACCCGGACCTGATCCCGAATCGCCTCTCCTTCGCCAAGGTGGGCGAATGGGTCAGCTATTCGATGCCGAACGATTATACGCAAAAGCTGACCGTGGTGGGCCGCGACGGCAACCCCTATGGCGAGCAGGTGACCATAAAGGTCGAAAACATCTACGACGGCGAAGTGGTGACGACGCGTGAAATAACCCAGGACGCCGGCGAGCCGTTCTCCGCGCCGCGGGTGCCGTACGATCAGGGCGTAACCATCGCCTTGCGGCAGGAGGCCGTGGCTTTTAAGGGTGCTCCATTGGCGGTTAGCGTGGTGGAAATTTTCCACTACGATGAAGACCCTGAAGCGGTGACACAGGAAGAGTATTGGATTAGTTCCGACATTCCGGTATTCGGCATCCTCAAAAAAGTCGAGGACGGCGAGGTGGACTGGGAACTGGCGGATTACGGCGATAAATAGCCGGTACGCTTATCAAGAAACGAAAAGCGGGAAGGCCTTGGCCTTCCCGCTTTTTATTGAGTATCATTCGACAACCCAATCTCCCTAAAACGTCACCCCGGCGTCAGAACGTAAACCAGTGGAAAAAACGGGCGGTTCGGCCGGGGTCCACGCCCATAGCCTCCGCTACGGGCGACAACCACGTAAGTTCGGTGCTTTCACCGTCTTTCCCGTGGACCCCGGCCGAACCGCCCGTTTATTTCGCTGGTGGAGGTCCGCACGCCGGGGTGACGGATGACTGAGGCGGAATGAACTTACCGAAAACCTGACTACTTCTCCCCAAACATCGCCTTCCGTCGCAATATATGGTGGTAATGCTGGGCAAAGCGGTGCGACTCGTCGCGGACGTGCATGAGCAGCTTGAGACCGGCGTTACGCCGCGACATAGGGAGCGGCTCATGGCGGCCGGCGAGGTACGGCGTTTCCTCCTGCTTCGCCAGGCTGAGGAGCGCCTTCGGTTTCGCGCCGACCTCCTGCATTGCCCGCGCCGCCGCGCCGAGTTGGCCTTTGCCGCCGTCAATCAACACAATGTCCGGCAGCGGCGTCCCCTCTTCCACCATCCTGCCGTAGCGTCGGCGCACCACTTCGGCGATAGAGGCGAAGTCGTCCTGACCGTCGACGGTCTTGATGCGGTAGCGGCGGTAGCCGTCCTTGAAGGGAACGCCGTCGAGGAAATTCACCAGGCTGCCGACCACCTCCTTGCCCATGAGGTTGGCAATGTCGATCCCTTCGATGCGGCGCGGCATCTCTTCCAGACCCAGCACCTCCTGCAACGCCTTCAGCCCCTTGTCCGGCTCGGTCTGCGGATTGAGGGGCGCGAGCGATTCGTCGATGCCCGGGTGTTCGTTCAGGGTCATGAGCGAGTCGACGAGGTCGCGAAGTCCGGCCGCATCTTCGAAGCGGAGTTCCGCCGCCGCCGTCTCCATCTCTTTCCGGAGATCGTCGATGAGATCCTTTTTGCCGCCCGAGAGAAACCGGCACAGGCCGGAGACGCGTTTGCGGTAATCCTCTTTTGTTACCCTGCCGGTGCAGACGCCGGCGCAGCGGTGCAGATGATAATTGAGGCAGCCGCGTTGGCGAAAATGGCGGGGATTATCGGCATCCATGCTGCGCTGGCAGGATCGGAAGCGGAAGATGCGTTGCAACGCGGCCAAGGCACCCCTGATATCGCCCGCGCCGACAAACGGCCCGTAGTAACGGCTCTCCGGGTTTTCTCGCCGCCAGGCGGTACGAACGCGGGGGAAATCCTCGCCCCAAGTAACCTCGATAAAGGGGTAGGCGTCGCCGTCCTTCAGGAGCACGTTGTAGCGCGGGTTGAAGTCCTTGATCAGGCGGCTTTCCAGCAGGAACGCTTCCAACTCCGAGTCGGTCTCCACATATTCGAAGTCGTCGATATTCTCGACCAGCGCGAGATCCTTGCTGTGGCGCTCACGCTTTTGGAAATAACTCGAGACGCGGCGGCGAAGGTTTTTCGCCTTGCCGACATAGATCTCGCGCCCTTCGGTGTCGCGCATTATATAAACGCCCGGGCCTTCAGTGAGCTGCCGGGCTTTTTCGAGTAATTTTTGACTGGTGTCCATAGTTGTACCTGTTGCGTGCTGCGCAAATGCCTCCGCCCGCCTATCTAGCGGAGAGAGAGGACAAACGCGGAAAAATCCTCGACGCGGTAAAATATCCCATCCGGCTCCAAAGCCTTCACCTGCGCCACCGTCGCCTCGTCCGCCGTGCTGGCCCAGGCGGCGCTGTACATTGTCACCCCTGCCTCGCGGGCGGCGGCAATGTCCGATGGGGCGTCGCCAACATAGGCGGTCTCGGCCGGGACCAGGCCGCGACGGCCCAGCATAGACCGAATGGCATCGGGCTTGCGCGGGCCGTGTATCCACCCGTATTCGCACTCGTCAAAAAAGTCCGCCAGCCCGAACCGTTCGAGGCTGGCGTCGGCGCTTGGCCTGGCCTTGCCCGTCACCATGCCGAGGAAGACGCCCCGCGCCCGAAGCTCGCGCAACAGTTCCGGAATGCCAGCGAAGGGCTGAGGGCAGAGGTCGTGCATCGCCTTGTATTGCCGCCAATAGCCGTGGATGCCTTCCTCGTACCTGTCGGGGAGGAGCGCCTTGACCGTCGCTTCCTCCGAGGGGCCAAAGGTGGCGATGATGTCGGCGTCGGATATCCGCCGCCCAGCCAGCGGTTCGATGGCGGTCCGGAAAGCGGCCAAACAGAGCGGCAGGGTATCGCCGAGGGTGCCGTCGAGATCGAAGATGATGGCTTTGTGCATGAGGTTCTCCTCGGCAGATGCCGATCCTGCCATGATACCGGTGCCGGGCGGGAAAACAAGCCACGTTTTGCCTGGACGGACCGGTCCACCCGCAAGGAATGGGGCAGGTCTCGATATTTGGGCAAAATTTTCATGCGCTGTCGTTCGATGACAAGCCGCGTCGTTATCCTGTTAACTCGATGCCGCACAGTTGCTTACCAGGCAATTTACTTCAATGTCAAATCGAGATATAAATATAGATATAAAAGTATAGAGATATCCTTCCTGATTTTATTTGAAACCTCTGCGAACATCGAATACAATACTAAGACTACAATACCTTTACGATGGCTATTGACTCTCCCGATCTCGCTCCGCCCGCCGCCACCCATACTGACGCGGGCGCGGTATGCGTAGCGGGCCGCCTCTTCCCGACGATAAAACGTTACCACGATTACCTTTTGGCAGTTCCGCTTGTCCGGCAATACAGCACAAGGAGCCTCGCATGGATTGGAAAAGCATCTACAAAGAACGCCTCACCACGGCCGCCGAAGCGGTCAAGAAAATCAAGTCCGGCGACAGGGTCGCGCTGCAGCACGCGGTCGGAGAACCTGTTCACATCATCGACGCCATGATCGCCAACCGCGAGGCTTACCGAGACGTCGAAATCACCCATATGGTCTCCATGGGGAAGTCGGAGTACGCCCAACCCGGTATGGAACCGTACTTTAGGCATAACTCGCTGTTTGTCGGCGGCACCACCCGCAACACCATCAAGGCCGGCCACGGCGATTTCACCCCCTGTTATTTCTCGCAAATCCCCAACCTGTTCAAACGCACCATGCCCCTCGACGTCACCATTATTCACGTCTCGCCCCCGGATGAACACGGCTATTGCTCCTGCGGCGTCTCTATCGATTATTCCAAGATGTCTGTCGACTACGCCAAGGTGGTTATCGCCCAGGTCAACAAGCACATGCCCCGCACCCTCGGCGACACCTTTGTCCACGTCTCGAAGATGACCGACATCGTCGAACACGATGCCCCGCTGATCGAACTGCCCCCGCCCAAGATCACCGATGTCGAAAAAGCCATTGGCGAAAACTGCGCCAAGCTGATCAAGGACGGCGACTGCCTGCAGCTCGGTATCGGCGCGATTCCGGACGCGGTCCTCCTGTTCCTGAAAGACAAGAAGGATCTGGGCATCCACTCGGAAATGTTCTCCGACGGCGTGGTGGAACTGGTCGAGGCCGGCGTTATCAACAACAAACGCAAGAACTTCCACCCCGGCGTCTCTATCGCGAACTTCCTGATGGGTACCAAGCGGCTGTACGACTACGTCAACAACAACCCGGCCGTGAACATGTACCCCGCCACCTACGTCAACGACCCCTACATCGTCGGCAAGAACGACAACCTCGTCTCCGTCAATTCCTGCGTCCAGGTCGATTTGCTCGGCCAGGTGTGCTCGGAATCGGTCGGCACGACGCAGATCAGCGCAGTGGGCGGCCAGGTCGACTTTGTCCGTGGCGCGGCGTTGTCGAAGGGCGGACGGTCGATCATCGCCATGTCCTCGACCGCCAGCGGCGGCAAGATTTCCAAGATCGTCCCCTTCCTTGACCAGGGCGCGGTGGTTACCACCAACCGTTACGACGTCGAATACGTCATCACCGAGCAGGGCATCGCCAACCTCAAGTACCGCACGGTCCGCGATCGCGCCCGCATGCTCATCGACATCGCCCACCCCAGCTTCCAGGATCAGCTCAAGGAAGATTTCGAGAAGCGCTTCAACTGCAAGTACACCGGCGGCGTGTCCGTCTATATGGGTAGCTGGACCGAATAAACGAATAAAACACAGGCAACGATATCTTCGTGGATTCCTTGGAGACAATAATGGATTTCGAACTGAGCAAAGAACACGCGATGGCGCGGCAGTTGTTCCGTTC
>JAJPXZ010000004.1 GCA_021205245.1 Planctomycetaceae bacterium | reverse complement strand
GGCGGGGGGGGGCTTACGGAGTAAGAAGCCACCACGCAAAAACACCGCAGCCTTGGGTTGCGGTCTTTGTTTTGACTATTTCGTTGCTTACACGTCCTCACGTCACCCGGCGTCAGAACGTGCATTATCGAAAATAACGGGCGGTTTGGCCGGGGTCCACGCCCTAAACGTTGGCTACAGAATAAGTCGTGCCAACGGTTCGTTTACGTTTGTGCCTCCACTGTCCATCCCAGTGGCTCCCTGCATCCCACCATCCATTGCATCCATTATCTGAAATCACTGTGGCAATAGAAAAATTACATCCTCGTTTGACTAAGTATCGATCGTGGTGTAAAGTTCCTTTAAGGCAAACCTAAGTTCCTCTAAGCAGAACAAAGTGGTGAACTCCTCGCCCTTCACTTTCATAATCCATCTGGGGACCGAGCATGGCATTCCAATTCGATCTTATTCAGACTCTCGCGCTGGCGGTTGTCGTCCTATTCGTTGGGCAGAAGGTGAACGCAAAGATTCCGGCACTGCAGAAATACTGCATCCCGTCACCGGTTGTGGGCGGGTTATTGTTCTGTTTCATCACCTTTCTGGGTAACCAGACAGGTGCGTTTACGGTGAAATTGGACAACAGCCTGGTCAATTTCCTGCTTGTTATGTTCTTTACCAGTACCGGCTTCCTTGCCAGTGTCGCTGTGTTCAAGCGAAGTGGCAGGCAAGGCGTATTTCTCGCGCTTATTGCAATCGGGACAGTTATCATCCAAAACGTTATCGGGGTCGGCCTCAGTCAGGCTTTCGGCCTGCACCCACTCCTTGGCATCAACATTGGTTCTGCCCCGCTGGTGGGCGGACTGGGGACCGCCGCAGCGTTTGGCCCGACGCTGGAAGGGTTGGGCGCAACCGGTGCGACGACCGTCGGCGTTGCCGCCGCCACCTTCGGCATGGTTTTAGGGTGTATAATCGGCGGGCCCATCGCCAAACGGCTTATCGAGAAGAACTCTCTCGCCACGGTGGGAGAACAAAAAACCGTCGATCTCGGCATCGGCACGGCGGAACCGTCCACGGCCAAAAGCGTGGCTGGGAGTTTTTTCCTGCTCCTTATTACCATGGCACTCGGTTCCTACTTGGTCCTCCTCATGAACAAGACCGGTATCGCCTTCCCGTATTATGTGGGCGGTGTTTTTGCTGCGGCAATTGTGCGAAATGTGGCAGACGCGGGTTTGTTCTCCGTGCGAAGCCGTGAAATCGACGGTATCGCCAATGTCGCCCTCGGCCTGTTTTTGGCGCTATCCCTCATGACTCTACGCATTTGGGAATTGCTGAACCTCGCGGTACCGATGCTCGTCATCCTCGCGGTGCAAACGATTGTCTTGGGCATCGTGGCCTACTACGTGGTTTTCCGCGCTCTTGGCAAGGACTACGAATCGGCGGTAATGAGTTCGGGCTACTGCGGAGTCGGACTCGGGCAAATGCCAAACGCCGTCGCCAACATGGCGACTTTGATACAGCGTTACGGACCGGCGCCGAACGCGTGGTTTATGCTGCCGGTCATAACTGTTATTTTCCTGAACATTTTCAATCCCCTCATTATATCGTTGATCATGAATTGGTATCAGTAGAAGATTTGTGCGCTACCGGTATGATGGTTGCCTGCTGGGCGTTGAAGTCCTCCCGATCCGCCGGTTCGGGAGGGCTTCCCGATAAAAGAAGCCACCATGGAAAAGACCGCACCTTCAGGGTGCGGTCTTTTTTTCATGCGAAGATGGGGTATTTCGGGACGCGTTAGCGAATCACGCCGCACGACATCCTGCCGCCGCCGCCGCCGTTGGCTTCGGGTTGGTCGGAGTAATTGTCGCCGCCTTCGTGGATCATCAGGGAGCGGCCGCGAATTTCGTCGAGCGACTTGAGGCGCGGGGCGAGGACCGGCGTCGTGGCCTTGCCGTCCGGGGTGACGTAGAGGAGCGGCAGATCGCCCAGGTGGGCGGTGTCTTCCCACGGGTGGCCGTGGCGGCCGGTGTTCTGCGGATCATAATGCGGACCGGCTGCACCGGCGGGAATCATCTCGCCCGTGCTGGCATCGGGGCCGGGGCCGCAATTGCCGTTCTGGTGGACGTGGAAGCCGTGACCGCCAGCGCGGAGGCCGGTGAGCTTCGGCGTAAAGACAAGGCCGTACTTTGTTTCGTCAATGGTGACGGTACCGATCTTATCGCCCGCTCCCTGCAAGGTGGCGCGGTGCATATCCACCGTGGTTGAAGCGGCAAACGCCGGAGCGGCGGCAAAGACAGCGAACGCAGCCATAAAGGCGGCGACGGTAAGTGTGGATTTCATGGAATGTCTCCTACTATCCCCCGTCTATATATGGCCGCGTCGGCCAGACGATCCCCCGTGGAATTGCGCGTAAATTTCAGACAGCCTCCGCGTGAAATTGTCGATGCTGGGGAGAGGTTATAGTGTATACTCGTCCCAACCCGGACCCGCATGGAGACCTCGCGTGGAAATAGCCCTGTTAGCCGCCCTTATCCTCCTGAACGGCATTTTCGCCATGTCGGAGATTGCCCTCGTCACCGCCCGAAAAAGCCGACTGGAACGCATGGCCGAGGCGGGCGACAAAGCCGCCGCCACCGCGGTGAAGCTGGGCGAAGACCCGACCAATTTTCTCTCCACCATTCAAATCGGCATTACCGCCATCGGCATCCTCAGCGGTATCTTTGGCGAGGCGGCGCTGTCGGTGCCGCTGGCTGCCACATTGACCGACTTCGGGCTGTCGGTTCGCACAGCCGGTATCCTCGCCACCGCCATCGTCGTGGCCTGCATTACCCTTTTCTCGATCATCATTGGCGAACTGGTGCCGAAGCGCATCGGCCAGTCCAATGCCGAATCAGTCGCCCGGCTCATGGCCAGGCCCATCGCCGTCTTGTCGAAAATCGCGACGCCTTTTGTGTTCCTGCTGTCCGGCCTCACCAACGCCATTCTTAGGCTGATCGGTGAAAAAACCCTGCCCACCGAAGACATCACCCAAGAAGACATCCACGCTCTCATCGCCGACGGGTCCGAAGCCGGGGTTATTGAGAAGAGCGAGCACGAGATGCTCAAAAACGTCTTCCGCCTCGACGACCGGCAAATATCGACCCTGATGACGCCGCGTTCGGAAGCGGTGTTTCTCGATGTCGACAAACCGCTGGAGCAGTCGATTCAGACGCTTATGAATTCCAACCACTCCCGCTTCCCCGTTTGTCGGGGTGGGTGGGGTGAGGTGCTTGGTTTTACTTCGGCGAAGCGCCTGCTGAAACGATACCTCGACCCAAGCCGCAAAGGCAGCCCCGAACTGGACGACATCCTCCAACCCGCTGTCTACGTGCCGGAGACGATGAGCGGCATGCGGCTGCTGGAACAATTCCGCGATTCAGGCGTCAAGATGGTGTTTGTGGCTGACGAATACGGCGAGGTGGTGGGGATTGTGACGATCCAGAATTTACTTGAAGCCCTGGCGGGCGAATTCAAGCCGCGCGATCCCGAAGATTTGTGGGCGGTGCAGCGGGAGGACGGGTCGTGGCTCCTGGACGGGCTTATCCCCATTCCCGAATTGAAAGACCGCCTTGGCCTTAAGCCGGTGCCGGAGGAACACCGGGGGTACTACAATACTTTGGGCGGGATGATCATGTGGCTTCTCGACAATATGCCCCGCACCGGCGACGCCTGCGTGTGGAACAATTGGCGCTTCGAAGTCGTCGACCTCGACGGGAATCGCATCGACAAGGTGCTGGCGAGCCGCATGCCGGAACCGGCCGAGGCGGCTGGGAAATAGGCGCGTCCGAAATTATCCTTTTTTTCTCCATTGCCCGCCGGTAGAATGAATTCCTAACCCAACTGTGGAGAACGCATGAAAAACAGCCTGTTCGCCGGCGAGACGTCGTTTCGCGGATCGTCCGAGTATGTCGCGTCGCAGGAACTGATTAATGTCGTCAATATTTCCATGGCCTTGCAGAAGCCGCTCCTCATCAAAGGCGAGCCAGGCACCGGCAAGACCATGTTGGCCCAGTCGATCGCCGCCGCCCTGGAAAAACGCCTGATCGTCTGGAGCATCAACTCCAGCACCAAGGCCCAGGCCGGTTTGTATGTCTATGACGTGGTGCAGCGCCTCTACGACAGCCAGTTCGGTGGCGAAGGCGTGGACAATATCGCGAAGTACATAAAGCTGGGCAAACTGGGCGAAGCCTTTGCCGCATCCGATCAGGTGGTGCTATTGATTGACGAAATCGACAAGGCGGATTTGGAATTCCCCAACGACCTCCTTTGGGAACTGGACCAGATGGAATTCCACATCCCGGAGACGAAAGAGACGGTCAAGGCCGCCACCAGGCCTGTCGTCATCATCACCTCCAACGCCGAAAAGGAACTGCCCGACGCCTTCCTGCGCCGCTGCATTTTCCACTACATCGATTTCCCCGATGAAGACATGATGGAGGAGATTGTCAGGGTGCATTATCCCGACGTGGAAAAACATCTCCTGGCGCAGGTGTTGCAGGCCTTTTACCGAATCCGGCAGATCGCCGCGATTCAGAAAAAGCCCAGCACTTCGGAACTTCTCGACTGGGTCCAGGCCCTGCGGGTCAGCGGCGTGCCGGTGGAGAACATCTTCCGCGACCTGCCGTTCACCGGCGTCCTGTTGAAGAAGGATGAGGACATCGCCGTTCTCGAACGCCATATGTCGCGAGGGGAATTGGTGTGACCATCCCGCATAAGGAAGGGTTTGTCTTTGCGCCGTTCTTCACGCTGCTGCGCGCGCGCGGGCTGGATGTGACGCTGTCGGAATGGCTCACCTTTGTCGAAGCCATGGACAAGGGGTTGGTGGATGCCAACTTCACCCAATTCTATTATCTCTCCCGCTCCATCCTGGTGAAGAGTGAAGTCGATTACGACAAGTACGACAGCGTCTTCCTGGAATACTTCAAAGACATCGCCGACGATTCCAATCAGTTGCCGAAGGAATTGCTGGAATGGCTCAACAATCCGGCGATATTTCCTGCCGATGCCAAGGACCTGGGCAGAGGTGAACTATTCAAGAACTTTTCCGACGAAGCGATTGAGCGCATGTTCCGGGAGCGTCTGGCCGAACAAAGGGATGAACACAACGGCGGCACCTATTGGATTGGAACCCACGGCGCCAGCCCATTTGGCAATGCCGGGGAAACCACCAACGGCATCCGCGTCGGCGGGCAGAGCCGGAAGCGCCTTGCCATGGAAGTGGCGGGCGAGCGCAAATACCGCGATTTTCGCCGCGATGCCGAGCTGAACACCCGCTCGTTCCAATTGGCGCTGCGTCGGCTGCGGCAAAATTCAAACCGGGTCGATGCGCCGCGCACCGAATTGGACATCGACGCCACCATCCGCGCCACCGGCGACCGGGGCGGACTCCTCGATCTGGTGTTTGCGAAGCCGCGCAAGAACACGGTTAAATTGTTGCTGCTGATGGATTCCGGCGGCTCGATGGATCCCTATGCCCGGCTCTGCGCCACCCTGTTCGGGGCGGTGAACAAGTCGAACCACTTCAAAGACCTGAAGGTCTATTATTTCCACAAACTGCTTCCGGCGGCGTTTTTACAAAAGCCCCACCCTGCACGACCGCGACGCCGTGCCGACCGAATGGATTCTTGCCAACATCGACTCGGAGTACAAGGTCATCGTCGTCGGCGACGCGCTCATGAGCCCGCGCGAGTTTACCGGCGGCTATTACCCCGGCAAGGAAATCGCCAATACCGGTTTGACCTGGCTGCGCGTATTCAAGCAGAAATATAAGCGCATGGTCTGGTTTACCCCCGAGGACAACGAATACCTCGAAGGCGGCTATTGGGGACAGACCTATTTCATGATCAAGAACGAGGTCGACACCTGCCAGTTGACAGTGGAGAACCTGGCGGAAAAGGTGAAGACGCTGATGGTCGCGCGGTAAATCACTTCGAACTATTTCACAAAGAGTGCAAATTGCATGCAGCTTGGATTTTCTGGAAAATCCTGGTTGCATTGTATGCCCTCATGCGGTAAGCAATAGAACGTATCGCCTACGGAGATTGCCCGAGTGAAAGGATATTTGCCATGGAACACCAGACATTCTCGTGCCCTTCGTATAACCAGATCCCCGATAGCCTCCCGAATACCGCCGGCATCGAGACGACGCTCGTTTTTGCCGCCGATGAAAAAGCCGTCCTGCGTGACCTCGCCAAGCAGGTTGCCGACCTCGCCGCACGTCCCGAACAGGCCGCGCGCCGCGCCGCGTGGATTGCCCATAACGACCTGAAGTCCGACCGGCCGGTCGTCTTTTGCGATCCGGAATTCGGCTGGAACGAAGTTATCCCGCAGGATCACCTCCAGACCCGCGACCCGCTTGCCCGGGTGTGGGAAATGAGCCTCAGGAAAGAAATCTTCTGGGGGACGCGCATGCGCGACGACAAGGTGATAGAAGATTACTTCAACGTTCCCTATCACTACACGGATAGCAAATGGGGTTTGCAGGAGGAACGCGTCGGCGGCGAGGACGGTGGCGCCTATACCTGGAAGGCGGGACTGAAGGACTACGACGAGGATTTCGAGAAGCTGAAGTTCCCTGTCATCGACGTCGACAAGGAGATGTCGGCGCGCACCATCGCCCTGGCCCACGAACTTTTCGACGGCACGCTTCGCGTTCGCCGCTTTACGCCGTGGTGGCATTCACTCGGCATGACCTCGGACTATATCGGTCTCCGCGACATGGACAACTTCCTGATGGATTTCTACGACTATCCGGAATACGTTCATAAGGTTATGAAGCTGATGTCGGACGGCAACATCGCCAAGATGGAATGGCTGGAGAAGAACGGTTATCTCTGGCCAAACCACGAGGGAACCTATGTCGGCTCCGGCGGCTTCGGCTGGACCGAACAGTTGCCTGCCGACGGCTTCGATCCCGACCGGGTGCGGCTTATGGATATGTGGGGATTCTGCGAAAGCCAGGAGACCCTCGGCATCAGCCCCGATATGTTTGAGGAATTCATTTTCCAGTACCAGCTCCCCATCATGGAACGCTTTGGCCTCAACTGCTACGGCTGCTGCGAACCGCTGGACACGCGCTGGCACGTTATTCAGAAAATTCCGCGCCTGCGCCGCGTTTCCGTTTCGGCCTGGGCCGACGAAAAGGCGATGGCCGAAATGCTGGGCGACAAATTCGTCTACTCGCGGAAGCCTTCGCCCACGCCGCTCTCGTATGGCAATGTGGATCAGGACGCTATCCGCAAGGACATCCGTCAGACGCTGGAAATCACCAAGCCAAACAACTGCCGGGTCGAATTCATCATGAAGGACAACCACACCCTCGGCGGCAATCCGGACAACGCCGTCAACTGGTGCCGCATCGCCAAGGAAGAAGTCGACCGCATGTGGGGATGACGCTGCGGCGTCACACCGACGCCGCAACGTCCCGGCGGATAAAGTAGACGAGCGCTTCCTTCACCGGCTCGCCGGTGAGTTGTTCCCAGGCGGCGCGGTATTGCCGCACCTGATCGGCATGCCGCGCCGCCGCCTCGTTGATCGGCAACGCGTGCGGCAACGAGTCTGTCTTGTAATCGACCACGACCCATCCGTCCGCCTCCTTGAAAACGAGATCGATAACGCCGCGCTGCAGCCTGCCGCCGTGATCGTCATCCAGCCACACTGCATATGGTGCTTCGCGTAGGCGTTTTTCCGACGCTTCGGCACGCTGCCATAGAGTTGACCGCCGCGCCGTCGCAGCTAGGTGGGCCACATCGGCCGCGTCGGCGGCGGGGAGCCCGTGGTCGCGAAGGAGTCGCGCGGCTTCGTCTTCCATTTCTTGTGCGTTGCCGCCCAGCGCAAGCAGACGGTGGACGACTTCGCCCATATCGCGGTCCGCCTCAGCCTCCCACGGCGTGACCGGCGGCGGCGCGAACAACCCGCCGAGCCCGCCGCTGTCTGGTTTGGCCCGCTCCACCGCGTAGCTGCGGGCGGTCATGGCCAGGCGCGCCTGTCGGCGTAGTTGTTCGGCCTCCGCTAACGCGGCAGCGTCGACGCTGCCGCCTTTTTCTCCCTCAAGCTCGGCCAGGCGTTCGCCGCGCCATTCCGCCGACGGCTCCGGTAACGCCTGTTCGATTGTGACGCCTGGTTGGTATTCGGGCAGGAACGCTGTTTTCCATCCCTTGGTTGTTTTGTGGACAGACACGACGAGCGCTGCACCCGCGCGGGTAGCGGCGACGTAGTTAAGACGGGTGCGCTCGGCGGCGAGGAAGAGATCTTCTTTTGCGGCGAGGTCGTCCCATTCATACGGTCTGGCGAGGACGACATTGCCGTGCTCGCCCTGCTTTAGGCACATGCCGCCCAGGGTGCGGTCGCCCTCGCGGCGGATGGCGAAATCGGCAGATTTGGTGCGAACCGTTCGGGTGCTGGTGAGAAACACCACCGGCGCTTCAAGCCCCTTCGTCTTGTGCAGATTCATGACCCGTACCGCCTGGCCCTGCGTCGCGGCGGCGGTGAGCGGTTCGTCCTCGAATGTCTGGAGGTGCCAGCGGAGCCGCTCCGCCAGCTTGCCCAGGGTGGGGATGGCTTCGCGCTCGGTCTTGACCAACTCCATCGCCGTCGCCAGCACGCCGGCGCGGCGCGGCGCGTCATCGGCCAATCCAGCACGCGCCCAGAGGCCGAGATCGGCGGCTATGGCGTCGAGCGCCTGTGCGGGCACGGTGTTCCTGACCTCGCCATAATGGCGGCGCATCAGGGCGAGGGCGTCAGCCACCGGTCCCGCCGGTGCGGCAGACAGCGGTGCGAGGAAGCTGAATGCCATGTCGGCCTTTTTCCACGCGTAGAGTTCCTCGTCAGACACGCCGAAGAGACCGCCACGGAGAACGACCAGTAGTTTGATGCCGTCGTCGGGTTGCGCGAGCGCGTCGAGGTAATCGGCGAGGAGCGCGAGTTCGTCCGAGCCGATCAGAGTGCCGCCGCTCGAGAGATGAGCGTCAAGACCCATGCGGCGCACTGCGTCGGCATAGGTTGCGCCCGCCGACTTCCGGTAGGTGACGATGAGGAAGTCGCCCGGACGGGCCGGGCGGGTCGCGTCGCCGTCGGGAATCGGCAAGCCGGTATCGACGGCGTGGCGGATGAACGAGGCGATGCGCAGGGCTTCGTCGCGGACAACATCCGCCTCGGTGGTCTTGCCCTTTTTGACAGGCACCGTGTCCAAACTGTAGACGCCCCGAAACGCGTCGTCGCCTGCAGGTTCACGGCCGGGTTGGAGCGGCACGTAGGCGGGACTGTATTCGCTCTCGTCTGACGCGAATTTGCCGCTTCGAGCGACGGCTTCGGGCGTGCGTTCCGTGTCGTCGTGGTGGCTAAAGGTGGTGTTGACCCAATCGAGCAGACACGGCTGGCTGCGGAAATTGGCGCTCAGGCCCAGCACCTGCCCGCCGCTTGCGACGATGCGGTTTTTGATTTCCTGATAGACGACGATATCGGCGCGGCGGAAACGGTAGATCGACTGCTTTGGATCGCCCACGATAAACAATGCGCCCGGGCGCGGACGGCAGCGTCGCCAATTGCGTTCGCCCGCGTCGGCGGAGGCGAGCAGGAACATCAGTTCCGCCTGGACCGGGTCGGTGTCCTGGACCTCGTCCACCAACAGCCGCGCGTAACGGCTGGCGAGATCGTCCCGGACTTCGGGGAAATCCCGCACCAGCCCGGCGGCGGTCATGAGGAGATCCTGGAAATTGAGGACGCCGTTCTCGCGGCGCAGCCTGTCGTAGATGTCGTTGGCGTGGCGGTAGGCCTGGAGCGCCTGGGCATAGACCGCCGCCAGGCAGGCGTTCCGGAATGGCTTGACCCGGTCTTCGCAGAATTTGCTGTAGGCTTCGACCAGCTCCTTTGCTTCCGGGCCGGTGACGCCGAACTGTTTCCACCAGGTCTGGACCGGTTTGTCCACATCCTTCAAGAGGCGACAGAGATTGAACGCGACGCCGAGGGTGAGAACAGGCGGCAACCGCGTGCAGCGCCGATCCAGCACCTGCAGGATGGGGAGCAGCTTGTCGGTGCCGCAATCGGCCCCGTCGAGAAGGGGACGTAGGTTCGCCAGCGTGCCCCGGTAGGCATGGACGCCCTGCATAAAACCGGCCACGTTGATTTGGTCGAGGGAGGCGTCGATGCCGGGCCAGTCGGCGATATCGGGATACTCGGCGTAACGGAGAAACCCTTCGCCCATGGTGTCGAGATCGAGGCCGAAGATTTCGAAGGCGGTGCGCATTTCGCGACCCGCTTCGCTGTGGAGTTCGCGCGCGAACTCTTCCCACGCGCGACGACGCAAGAGGGTGTCGTCGTCCTCCTCCAGTTCCTGGAAATCGGGACTGACGCCGGCCTCGACCGGTCGTTCGCGGAGCAGCTTGGCGCAGAACGAGTGGATGGTGCCGATGTGGCAGTCGGGCAGATTTTGGGCCGCGAGCTCGAGGTTGCGGCGCTCACGCCCATCGAGGCCGGGTTCGGCTAAACTTTCGGCCAGCTGTTTTGCCAACCGTTCGCGCAATTCGGCTGCAGCCTTCAGGGTAAAGGTAACGGCGGCCAGACGGCTGCTGCCGGCGAGCGCGCCCGCCTTCGACAGGTTGACGAGGCGGCCGACAAGGCAGGTGGTTTTGCCTGTGCCGGCGGCTGCCTCGACCACCAGGTTGTGGTCGAGATCGGTGAGGATGGCGTCGCGCGCTGCTTGGTCTGGTAACTGCCCTATCATTCCGCGTCCGTTTCTTTTTCATCGTCGACACCAAGGCTGCGCAGGCGCGCCCAGCCTTCAAGCGCGGGGTCGGATACGGCCTTCCGTCGCATCGCCGCCGCCAATGCCGTGACATCGCCGTAGACCGCGCTGTAATCGGAGAAGCGCACGTCTTCCTTGTCGGTGGAAAAAGGAAAATAGCCGTGGTGGAGCAGGTCGGATAGCGCCGAGACGATCCACATGCCTTCACGCAACTCGGCGCGCTCGTAGGCGATTTCGCGGCCTTCGTCGCGGGGCATGGGGAAGAAGTAGGAGAAGGCGCGCACCGGTTCGGGACTGCCTGCTTCAGCCGCAGCCTGTTCCACCATGGCGCTGTATAACAACGGCTGCAGGTGCCGACCTCCGTCAAAGGGATCCCTGGGCGAGAACTTTGTCGAGACGGTGGTTTTATAGTCCCAAATGCGTAGCCCGCCGCCGTCGTGGAGGCGGTCGATACGGTCGACCCTGCCCTTCAGGCGCAGGACAGCGCCGTCCTGGAGGGAAAGGGCAATCGGTTCGCTTCGACGCCACGGCGGCGCGTCCGCCTTCGCCCCGCCCAGTGCCGCTTCGAGACAGAGTGGGCGCATGGATTGTTGCCTGCCGATCTCGGTCGTCAGAAAAATGACGCACGCGTCCATCAGGTCGTTGCGGTCGCGGAGGAAGGCGAGTTCGTCGCGAGGCGGCTTGCGCCGGCGCTCACGGCGGACCGCGAGATCAAGAAGCCGTGAGAGGCGTTTCTCGTGCGTCGGTAATGCCGCCTCGGTGACGCTCGCTTCCTGCTCGACGGCTTCTTCGAGGAATGTCTGGAACACGTCGTGCAGGAGACTGCCGCGCTCGTTGCCTTCAAGCCATCGGCCGGGCGTTGGTTCGTAGCGGTCGGGCGCAACGATGCCCAGCATCTTTTTGAAGAAAAATTCCAGCGGGCAGGCGGCGAGGAGTTCAAGATCCGTGGGTGACAACACGGGATTGTCGCGGCGGAAATCGTCGCCTGCGGCTGGGACACGGCCGTCCCAGGCGGTGAAAGCGGTGGACAGCCGTGCCGCCCGCGCCTGATTGCCGCGTTCGAGATGCGGATACCAGCGCTCAAGAGTGGCTTCGCCCGCTTGCCTGACCGTAGGCGGCAGTAAGGCGTGGAGCCAGTCGTCGCGATGGGTTAAACATTCCGCCGCACGACGTGGGCGGAGGTAAATCGACTCCGCCTTGGCGTCTTCGCTCTTATGCAAATCGAGGAGGATTCCCGCCGGGAACAACTCCCGGCCACGGCCGCTGTCGCGGGCGGATCGGCACAACCACAGCGTGCCGTCGACCCGGGCGAGAAGCCGCCGCATGGCTGCTTCACGCCGTTCGCGCCGTTGGCGGGATACCGGCAGGTGACGGGACAAGCCACCGCGTTCCTTATCCAGCAAAACCGGATCCTGTCTGGTCCCGCCGGGAAAACGGCCGTCGTCGAGGCCGAGTATAAAGGTATGTTTACGGCCACTGTGTCCGCCGCCGTGGATGTCGGTGATGTGGAGGCGGCCCGGCATTGGACCCAGGCCCATGACGCGGAGCGACGAAGCCAGTTCGCCCAACCACGCGGTGGCGTCGAAGCCGGGCCAATCGCAGTGCGGCAACCAGGCGAGGACTGACTCGCGCAGGGCTACGCGGGCGTAGGCGTCCAGTTTGCCGTCGCATTCCTCGCCCAGGCGCAGGAGCTTTGCGGCAGCTTCAAGCACCAGGCGGGCGTCGGTTCTGTCGAGATCGTTGCCGCCGTTGGCGAGGGGAAGGATTTCCGGGAGGAGCCGAGCCAGCCAGGCCTCGCCCCGGGTCAACTCGGCCTCATCGTCGCCCTGGCCGAGGACGACGCGGTAGTCGCCCGGGCCGGCGTTGATCGGGAGGGCGCGGAGCCGCGACGCGAGGCGCGAGCTTGACAGCTTTGGCGCGTCCTTCCGCCAGGCTTCGCCCAGCAGGCCGGATTCAATCATGTCGGCCATGCCGCCCGGCGGCAGATTGCCGTCCAGCCACGCCAGCCAGGCGGTCAGCAGCCGCACCGGCCGGGAATACATGCCAGGCAACCCGGCGGTGGAGGTAATGGGCGCGTCCTCGAGTTTGCCGCCGAACGTCTCGAGGGCGGCGGCGCATAACGCGGGAAGATACCCGTCCGTGTCGGCACACACCACCTCGACCGCGTCCAGCGTCAGGCCGTCGGCCTGGATATGACGGAACACCGCACGCGCCTCATCGGCAACGCAATCGGCGACGCTAAAGCGCAGCGTTGCAGAAGGCGGTGCCTCTTCTTCGGGAAGGATGCGCCGCCGTTCCTCCGGCCAGGCGCGCAAGAACGATTGGCCCGGACGGTCGGCATCGTTCCATAACGATGACGGCACCAATAATGTCGGCGGTACGCCGTCGGCACGCCGCAGGGACAAAACCGCCGCTTCGCCGACGTCATCCGGTCCGACGAGGCCGAGCGCGTTTTTGTGTATGCGGTAACTGCGCCACAGTGCAGTGAGTTCGTCCGCCTTTTCATTCGAGCCGAGATTGTCGTGCAGCCTGTCGGCACCAGCTGCCTCCAACTCTTCGACTGAAGCCAACATCGTCGTCGCCAGCGTGTGGGAAGGGGGGAGGCGGGTGAAATAGCCTTCTGCCCCGGACCGCATGGCCCGGACTTCGGCCAATGCCTGGCCCATGAGCTGAGTTTTTTCCTCCGGCGTTGGCAGGCGCTGGCCGCGCGCGCGCAAAACCGGTTCGGCATAATCGAGCATCAGTCGTCGCAGTGGGCAGATCCGCATGTTGATGACGCCGCCGGTTGTTTCAGCCAGGCGGTCGAGCCACTGTCGGCCGATACGGTACGACGGGGCGAGGAGAATCTTTTCGCCCAATGGGTCGAGACGGGCCGCTTCGGCCGCGGCTTGAAGGAAGGTCAGTCCAGGCATGGGTGAGCCTCCCTTAACCGGGCGAGACCTGCCGCCATATCATCCGCCAAGGGTGCGTGGATTTCGAGCCGGGAGCCGCTGGTCGGGTGGTCGAAGGCGAGGGATACGGCGTGGAGCGCCTGGCGGGAAAAGCCGAGGCGATCCGGCGACGGGTTGTAATCGCGGTCGCCCGCCAGGGGAACACCCAGGCTGGCGGCATGGACGCGAATCTGGTGCGGCCTGCCGGTGTGGGGCGTGACTTCCGCGAGGGTCCAGCCGTCGCCATGGTCGAGAATGCGGAAATCGCTGCGTGCGGTTTTGCCGCCGGCTTCCACCGGGACGATGGTGCCGACGCCTTTTCGCTCCGGGTCGGGACCGATGGGCGAGAGACACGAGTATTCATCTAAGTCGACGGTACCGTCCAGCACGGCGAGGTAGCGTTTGTGGGGTGTGGCGGCGCTGAACTGGTTCACCAAATGGGTGTAGGCGGCACGGTTGAGGGCAAAAACAATGGCACCGGATGTATCTTTGTCGAGCCGGTGCGGCGAGCCGATGGTGGTGGCCTCGCTGGCCAGGAGGTGGCGGTAGCGGTAGCGCATGCCGTTTTGCAGCGTTTGATTGTTGAGGTGGCCGCGCGCGGGGTGGACGACGATACCGGCCGCCTTGTTCAGGACGACGAGATCCTCGTCTTCGTACAGTATGTCCAGCGGCATTTCGGTCGCGGCCATGTGCCTGGGCCAGGCGATGGGAAAATGGATCTCCAATTCGTGCGGTCCGTCGGAGAGGTTGATGCAGTCGTCAGTTCTGACGGTCGCGCCGTTCAGTTTGATATGGCCGTTCCCGAGAAGGTCGAGCGCCCAGGGTTCGACGACGCCAAGGCGGGCGGCGAGATATTGGGCCAAGGGCTGTTTTCCGGAGCGATTCTTGACCGTCATGGTCACGGTGGAACCGGGGGCAAAGTGGGGTCTGGTCATGGAGGCGTAATGGTCCTGGAAAACGGCGGCGTCGTTCTGTTTCGGCATTGACAAAATGGGTCGATTCGGCATAATAACCCGTCACGCGCGGCAAATAAAGGACAAAATCATTTAGTAGTCTCTGTCCAAATGATTATATGTCCCCTTAGTGCAGCGGTCAGCACATCAGATTCTCAGTCTGAGAACAGGGGTTCGAGTCCCCTAGGGGATGCCATCTTACAACGCTAACGTCCGCCAACGGCCTGATGCCTTGGCGGACTTAGTTTTTTGGCGACAACCCTCAAATCCCAACCCCTCATCCTTTTCCGTAAATTCGCATAATCCAACGGTAAAACAGCCACGTTGCCACTTATTTCTGATGGCGAAGAAAAATCGCAATAAGGATTAAAGCTGTTATCCATTCCGCCGATAACAAGATAGCAGTTGTTATCTTTATTCCGGCGTGGGCGTCGGAAACTGGAATGAAAGGATATGGATATGGATGCCATCAGTGGGAACACCATAGGCGGGCTGTCGAGCGGATTGCGGCCCGGTGGGGTCGGGAAAAGTGGTGAGGATGAGGAACTGAAATCAACCTCGGAGAAGCTGCGAGAGAGCCTCACTCCAAAGGACACGGTCGACATCTCCGAACGCGCCAGGGAGTTGGCCGCAGCGGCACGGGAAGTGCGCGAGGCGCAGGAAGAAGAGCAGACTACGGCGGAGGAGAAATCGATCGCCGACGACGAGGCCGAAACGGGTGCCTGGACGATAATGGAGGCGATTCCCGACCCGGATGATCCGGACAATATCGCCGCTGCGACCCATCGGGTGGTGGCCTCGGGTGAAGGCAAGACGCCGGGGGTGTACGCCTAGGGTCGAATTCGGTATACTTGACGACGGTCGCAGTCGCGGCCGCCGTCACGTTTTGGCGGGATATCTCATGGATACTGCGATGGCCAAGCGAAACACCATAACCGAGGCCGAATGGCCGATCATGGCAGTGTTGTGGGAAAAAGGCACTGTCACCTCGGCGGAGATAATCGACACGGTGATGGCTCGGCGGGACGTCACCAAGCGAACCCTCAAGGCCCTTCTGAACCGCCTCATCACCAAAGGCTCTGTCGTTTTCACCCGTGACGATCGTGACCAGCGCGTCTACCACTACAGCGCCGCCATCACCCGGGAAGAAGCGATGCGGTCGCGCACCCACGCCGTCCTGGACATGGTGGGCGGCAACGCGCTCGACCTGCTGGCCAGCTTTGTCACCCACGCACGCCTTCAGCCGGACGACATCGCCCAACTGCGCGAACTCCTTGATGAAAAGGAAAAGAGGGATCGGCGGTGATCGATTTACTCCGTATTATTCTTTCCTCTCTCCAAATTACTCTTGTTATTCTGTTGGACATCCTCCTGATTGCGTCCACCCTCTTCATCGTCGTCTATGCCGCCTCTATGGTGTGGCGTGGCTGTCGTCCCTCGAGACGACATCAGCCATGGCATGCCGCGACATTGCCACTCCTTTTTTCCCTGTGCATTCCCGCTGTGTTCACCCCGGTCGGATCATTTGTGGCCGCTATATGGCAGGATGGACTCGGCGCGGTGCTTCGCACGCCGGAATTCTTTCCCTCGCTGCCGGTGACTCTGTGGCTGGCGGGCGCGGCGATGCTGAGCCTGCGCCTGGTGGTGAAGAGTGTGGCGCTCCGGCGGGAACTACGAGACGCTGTCGTCCTGACAGACGATCAGGCATATCTGGAGGCATGCGCAGAGTTGGCAATCAAGCCCGGCAGCGTCTCCCTGATGGCAACCCCGGCGGTGTCCGGCGCGTGTTCGTGGGGATTGCGTAACCCGGTGGTCCTGATTCCGGACGACTTCACGGCAGACTTTACGGACGCGGAACGATACTGCATTTACCTGCATGAACTGCTGCACATTCGCCGTCGGGACAGCATCGGCTTTCTCATCGCAGCAGCGGCCAAGACGTTTTTTTGGTTCCACCCGGTGGTGCACGCCGCCGCCGCCACCGCGACCGACGATATCGAACACGCCTGCGACACGGCCACCCTGCAGCGACGCGGTGTGACCGCCCTCCAGTACGCCCGGCTTGTCCTGAAAGCGCAGGTGCGCCTTTCCGGTCCGCTGCCGTATTTTTCCGCTGGGAGCGAAGGCGTTCGCGCGCGCATCGGCGTCATTACCGGCGATACGGCTTTTTTGCCTCGTATGGGGAGACGGGTGCGGCTGGCACTGTACGGGATACTGTTGTTTTCCCTCGCCTCGGTTGTGGTAAGGAACTGGACACCGCCGCGTCAGGAACCCGATATCGAGTCGGTGCAGACTATGCCGGACGGGAAGCGGTATTCCTTTTCCATGCGGAAAATTTGGGATGGGGCGCTGGCATGCTACAGCACCGGGAAATGCGTCCCGTTTGAGTCAGAGCGGTAACCCTATTTTTCGCTGGTAGAAGCGCTGACGGCGAGTGATGGCCTGAGGAGTCCGCTGGCGCTTCATGTTGAGCTTTTTTCCAGAGTCTTCCCGTGAGTCTGCCCCACAGTAGACAGGTTTACACCCCAGCTGAACAATGCCGCACCCAATAACAGGGGTTTGCCCTCCGCCATCGACAAGTGTACAATAAATAAGAAAGGAAAGGAGGCGAACCAAATGGACGCTGTTTCTGACAAGACGGTAAAGGCCAAATTTGATGAGGCCCTTGACGCTGTCTGCAAAAATCATATGCCGGTCATCATAACCCGCCAGGACGATGAGCCGGTTGTGCTTATATCCCTCGAGGACTATAACCAAATGCAGGAGACGGCATACCTTCTCGGCAACCCGGCCAATGCCGAACGGCTACGTGCTTCCGTTGCCGACGCCGAGGCTGGCAAAACCGTTTGCGTCAGTCTGGATTCGCTGTGAATCTCGAGTTCACCGCCGCCGCCGTAGAGGATTACCAGTATTGGAAGTCCAACCAACCACACAAGGCGGCGAAAATCAAGGCGATGCTTGAAAATATTCTTGAGACGCCTTTTACTGGAATCGGCAAACCGGAACCATTGATGTTCGATTTGCAGGGCTATTGGTCGAGGAGAATCGATAGGGAACATCGGCTTGTGTATAAGGTGGATGGCGACAAGGTGATCGTGGTCGCGTGTCGGTATCACTACGGAAAATGACACAGGCCTATACTGTAATCTGAAAAGTATACTTCGGGATAATTATTTACATTCATCCACATCACCGATGCATTCGCCTTAATGCCATTGTAAAGGCGCGCCTGCATGATGGTGATAGCTGTTTTTTCCGATCAGGTTTTCCAGCACCATAACCGATAGGGAAGTAGGACACTACAATGGACGCCAGCGGCGTTTCGCCACCGCTGGCGTCTGTACCATGGCTAATGGATAAAGGCGCATCTATTTCACAATGCTGAGAATTTCGTCGCTGCTTTTGCGTTTGGGCATTGCGGGCGCTTCGTCCGGGTGGCCGATGGCGATTATCGCCGAGACCTTCTGCCCTTCCGGAACCTTGGCTGTTTCGATTACCTTCGCTTCGTCGAAGACTCCGAGAATCACCGTCCCCAGTCCTTCCGCATACGCCGCGAGGCACAAGGTTTGTGTGGCGATGCCGGCGTCGAAGCTTTCCCAATGCGTGCCCTTGCTTGTCGACGGCGAGCCATCCCGCTCGAAGCCGGAACGCGGGGAGACGGTGGTGACCAGGATCACCGTCGGCGCGGCCAGGATGGACTTTTTATTAAACTCGAATCCCAGGACGCACTTTTCGGCCAATTCCTTTTTTACCGCTTCGCTGGAAATGGCGATGTAGCGGGTCGTCTGCGAGTTTTTCCAGCTTGGCGCGAGCGTGGCGACATCGACGATCTTCTTCAGCAATTCGTCACTTACCGCCTCGTCTGTGAATTTGCGGATGCTGCGCCGCCCTTCTACGCATTGTTTCAGTTCCATTGTCACTCCTTTTCGGTCGTGTGTCCGCCGTTATGCACGACGGAGAAAATTTGTTCGTCATTGCTGGCGATCAACCGTTCGCCCGGCCCGACCACCATGTATTCCTCCGGCGACCAGCGACCGGCAAGAAGGCCCTCCAGCAGGCGCAAATCCACCGGCATCGAGTAGAATTCCCACCCGCTCTTGTCGGCGTGCCGCTGCACCGTGTCGCGGTCTTCGGCCCGTCCCGGATAGTCGCTCCATTCAAGATAGACGGCGCGTTTGTAATTCGCCTTCCACGAGTCGACCAACACCTCAATCAGATAATCCGCATTGTCTTCGCCGTATTCCTCGATATAGCGGGCGCGAAGTTCGGGGACGGATAAACGCTGGCCGTCCTCATCCACGCCGCCGAAATCGGCGCCCAGCCCGCCGTCCTCCCAGGCGACGCCGTCGGACCGGTGGAGAAAGCCTCGGCTGAACCAGTAGGTGCCAGGCTCGGCCGCGTGTTCGGTCATGTAGCGACGCGTCGAACCGAGATAGACCGAAATGCAGTCGTGGACGCGGGGCAACACCAAGCGGCTGTCGGCCGGAGCCCTCAGCCCCGTTACAGCATTGCTGCACAGGCCAAACATCAGCATGATGGCGTCGTATCCCAGCCCTTCGCACGCGGTGATGCGCCGCTCCAGCTCGGCTTTGAGACGTTCGGGCCGCTGATGCAGGCCCATTTCGAGGAATTCAACCTCAATGCTGTCCCGGAGACCGGTTTGGCCAAGCAGCCATTCCACTTCGTCCCGCATGACCTCGCACGACAGCAACTTCCGCGTTGCCATACCACCCTCCTTGCCGAGAATAACGTTTCTCTCCATTCCACTCTGCTATTTAATGGATGCGGCCGAAAAAGGCAAAGGGATACGCAATGACCTACCTCCACGAGTACGCTTCACCCATCGGCATCCTCACCCTGACGAGCGATGGCCACAGTCTCACCGGTTTATGGATGGGGGAGCGGGATTTTTGCGAAATGGGCGAAACCGGCAAGGCCCTGCGACACGACCTTCCCGTCTTCGAGGCCGCGACCACGTGGCTCGACCGCTATTTCGCGGGCGAGATGCCGGTCCGCGATTTCCCCCTCGCGCCTGCCGGGACGCCATTTCGACTCGTGGTGTGGAAGACCCTCGAGACAATCCCGTATGGCCGCACCCGCACCTATAGTGAAATTGCTGCGGGCGTCGGGGAGGAGCTTGGCAGGCAGGTGCCGGCCCGGCCGGTGGGCGGGGCGATCGGCCACAATCCCATCGGCATTATCATCCCGTGTCACCGCGTTATCGGCGCCGACGGCTCGCTCACCGGCTTTGCCGGCGGGTTGGACAAGAAGGCGTGGCTGCTGATGCATGAGAAGCGCAGGCCGGTTTTAGGACCACAGTGAAGACATTTTCCCGCATCGGCTGCTCTTATGTCGGGTGCCATTCTTATTCCATAACCACCACCATATCAACGCACAATAGTATTATTGGTTACATAATGCAATCATAAATATCAGCACATATTTATCTGTTGCGGAATTGTTGCCCCATCAAAGAAAAAAGCGATTTGACAAAGCCTGGTTGATAGTATAGTATGAAGGTATGACCAACAGATCATATGCTTCGCTGCATTGTAGGCTTGACGCCTTCCTATTCCGCTAACGTAAAATAATCCCTACGAGCCGCTCCCACTCTTTTGCTGTCGGACCGGCTCCACCCCGTTGCTATTATATAATAATGACGCCTCGCCGCACGTCCAAGGGGGATTGCGCGCAGGCTGCCTATACCCGGTTGTTTTTATCCCTAGGAGTCGTACGATGCTTCGCTCCCTCAATGACGCGAGAAATGCTGTTCTCTTCCCCGCCACCGCCAGTGATTTCACCAAAGCGGCTGATGCGGTCCTCTACGAGATTAACGCCGCCACCCAGTCCGACAAGACTGCCGCTGTTCAACTTGCCGCCGACCTCGCCCTCGACCTCGGTTCCTACCTGTCCGTATGGGTGCTGGAAGACTTGGTCGGAAAAGACGCCGTCGCCGCCATGCAGGCGCGCTTCGAAGAGGTGGTCAAGGCCAATGGTGCCGCTGACATTGTTGCGGCCTACACGGCGGAGAAGGAATCCATCGCCGCGAGCCAGACCATGAAGATGTGCCAGCACACCCGCGAAGGCAAGCTGTTCGACTTCTGGGGCCACGACTACTGCACCGGCATGGATCACTCGCTCCGTCGCGGTGCGCGATTCGTGACCTCCAATCCGGCCAAAATTAACCTCTTCCGCAAGGAAAACGCGGAAATCTGGGCCAAGCTCCTGGGCGAAGCCAAGGCCGAGAATCCCGGCGCGTCGGTTGAGAAAATCATTTCCGCCATGTTCGTCAAGGTCACCGCCATCAACGCCCGCGTCCTCAAGCCCATCTATGACGCGACGGACGGTCAGTACGGTTTTGTCTGCGTCCAGACCAACCCGAAAAACATCGGACCCGACGACGACCAGAAGATGGTGGATGAAGTCCTCTATTGGCAGGAAGCGTATGTCAAGGAACTCGGGTATCAACCCATCAACGTGGTCTACAAGCTGCCCGCCGTCAAGGGCGCGGTGAAGGCTGCCGAAGCGCTGGTCGCCAAGGGTATCCGCATCTGCATGACCCTAAACTTCTCGGTCAGCCAGCACGAGATCTTCGCCGAAATCATCCAGAAGGGCGAAAAGAAGGGCTTTGTCGTCATCATGGCCGGCTTCCTGGACGATAACGTCGCGAAGGAACTGGAAGCGATGGGTATCGAAAATCCCAAGCAGTACTCCAAATGGGCCGGCGTCTCGGTGCTGCGGAAATCCTACGCCAACCTGCGCGCCAAGGGCCTTGACAAGGCGACCATCATGGCCGCCGCCATTCGCGGACCCTACACCATCGAAGCCTGCCTCACCGACCACGCCGACGCGCCGGTCGTCTTCACCACCATGACCGAAAAGATCAAGGAATTCGATCAGGAGCCGCGCGCCCTCAAGTCGGAGATGGAAGACAGCACTCCCGCCGACGTCATGGAAGTCCTGAACAAGTCGACCATCTTCGTCAAGGCCTACAACCGCGACAAGCTGGACATGGACAGCGTCCACGACTTTGTTCCGCTCCAGGCCGTGTCGAAGGTATTTACCGAAGCCTATACCGATATCGAAAAGAGCCTTGCTTAATCAGGCTGAAGAAACAACGATCATCCCGGCCGCCCCGGAGTTCGGAGCCGAACAGGGCGGCGGAGGGGACCGCACCCGTTACAGGAGAACTGGTATGAAGAAATCCGCGCTACTCGCTATTGTGTGCCTTTTCACGCTTGGTTGCGCCGCCTACGCGGCCGATGTCCATATCACCGTCGCCCATGGCGCGACCGAGGACCACTCGAGCCATGAAGGCTGGCTCAAGTTCAAGGAAGTGATCGAGGCCGAATCGAACGGCACCATGGAAGTCGAAATCTTCCCGAACCAGCAGCTCGGCGGCGACCGCGAAGTTGTCGAAGGCTGCCAGCTCGGCAACGTCCAGGTCGGACACTCCTCCGGCTCCCCCATCGCGGGCTTTGCCAGCGAGTTCTACGTCCTTGACGCCCCCTTCATGTTCGCCACCCGCGAGGAAGCGTACGCCACCCTCGACGGCGAACCCGGCAAGATGCTCCTCGCCGCCATGGAAAAGATCAACCTGAAGGGCCTCGGCTATACCGAAAACGGCTTTCGTCAGCTCACCGCCAACAAGCCGATCCTGAAGCCCGAAGACCTGGCCGGCATCAAGCTCCGCGTTATGGAAAACAAAATTCAGATGGCCACCTGGCGCACCCTCGGCGCGAACCCGACCCCGGTCTCGTTCGGCGAACTCTTCACCGCCCTGCAGCAGCGCACCGTCGACGCCCAGGAAAACCCGTTTGAACTCATCTACACCAACAAGTTCTACGAAGTGCAGAACTACGTCATGACCACCAACCACATCTATACCCCGATGCCGATCTTCATGAACCTCGAGTTCTACAACGACCTCACCCCCGAACAGCAGGCCATCGTCAACAAGGCCGCCAAGGACTCCATCGACTTCCAGCGCGGCGTTGCCCGGGCCAACGAAGAAAAGTCCATCGAAGCCATCAAGGGCGGTATCGAAATTATCGACCTGACCCCCGAACAGCGTAAACTTTTCCGCGACAAGATGGGACCGGTTTACGACATGGTCCGTGAAGAAGTGAAGAACGACAAAATCATGGACGCGTTCCTTAATTAGTATGGTTGCCACCTCGCCCCGCACACGGTTTACACGGCCGTGTGCGGAGGCGTTCGGCGTCACCCAGGAAAAAGGGGGTGTAGAGTGAAAGTATTGCAATTCCTTAACAAACGTATCGAGGAAATCATCATCGTCGCCTGTCTCGGCGTGATGACCATTTCCATCGGTTTGCAAGTCTTTATGCGCTATGTGGTGCAAGCCTCCCTGTCCTGGTCGGAGGAGTTGGCCCGCTACCTGTTCATCTTCTTCGTCTATGCCGGCATTAGTTACGGCGTCAAGATGAAGCGCCACGTCCGGGTTGAAGCATTCACCATGTGGCTGTCGCCGCGTAAGCAAGCTATCATCAAGCTTGTCTCGGACATTCTCTTCTTGGCGTTCGCCCTCTTCATTATCTATTACGGCTTTGTTACCGCCGGACGCATCTTCCGGCTGAACCAGACCTCGCCCGCGCTGGAAATCCGCATGGGCTATGTGTACGGCACCTTGCCGTTCTGCTTTATTCTCGTCGCGATTCGTCTGCTGCAGAATCTTTATCACTCGGTCAAGGAACTCGCCTCGACCACGGAAGGAGGGGAATAGCCATGGTAACCACAGCACTGTTCCTGTCCTTCGTCGTGTTTCTTGTCATCAACGTCCCCATCGGCGTGTCGCTTGGTCTCGCTTCGGTTGTCGCCATCCACCTAAGCCCGAGGATGCAGTACACCCACCTCACCCAGAGCTTGGTGACCGCTATCGACTCGTTCCCGCTGATGGCGGTTCCGTTCTTTATCCTCGCCGGCGAAATCATGGGCCGGGGCGGTATCTCGCAACGTCTCCTCGGGACTGCCAGGGCTTTCTTCGGCAACTTCACCGGCGGTCTCGGCCTGGTGACGGTGGCAGCGTGCATGTTCTTCGCCGCCATCTCCGGCTCCGGCCCCGCCACCGTTGCGGCAATCGGCTCCCTGATGATCCCGTCCATGATTGAGAAGGGTTATTCAAAAGGGTACTCGACCGCCATCGTCGCGGCGTCCGGGTCTATCGGCGTTATTATCCCGCCCAGCATTCCGATGGTGGTGTATTCGGTCGCGGTCGGGGCGTCGATCAGCAGTATGTTCATGGCAGGCATTATCCCCGGCATCATAATCGGGGTCGCCTTGATGACCATGAATTATTTCATTTCGAAAAAGAATGGGTACGGCGGCGAACGTGAAGTCTTCACCACAGGCCAAAAGCTCCGCATCGCCTGGGAAGCCAAATGGTCGCTCCTCGTGCCTTTCATCATTCTTGGCGGCATCTACGGCGGTATCTTCACCCCCACCGAAGCCGCGGCCGTCGCCGTTATCTACGGCATTGTCGTTGGACTGTTTGTCTATCGAGACATCAAGTTCCGCGACCTCTACGACATCTTCTGCCAGGCCGGCCTCACCACCGCCACGGCGATGATTATCATGGGGACCGCCGCTATCTTCGGCCGAATCCTGACCATGCTGCAGGTGCCGACCACGGTCGCCAACTTCATCACCTCCATGACCGACAGCCAGATCTATATTCTCCTGATGATCAACGTGCTCCTGCTGATTGTCGGCTGCTTTATGGAGACGCTGGCGGCTATTCTTATCCTGGCGCCGATTCTCCTGCCGGTCGTCAAGGCGGTGGGCGTCGACCCGATTCACTTCGGCATCGTTATGATTGTCAATCTGGCCATCGGCTTTATCACCCCGCCACTCGGCGTGAACCTGTTCGTCGCCGCCGGTATCGGAAAGATATCGCTGGAAGAAATATGTAAATCTATATTGCTTCCGCTTTTTGTGATGATCATCGTGCTGCTGTTCATTACCTATGTCCCGGGCCTTTCGTTGTGGATTCCGCAGTATCTGACCCGCTAGAGGCAATTCCTGCCGCCCGGCCGTACCCGCATGGGTATGGCCGGGAGAGGAACACTCATGACGACCCACTCGAAAATGACGATGCATCCGCTGAAGAAAAAGACGCGGTTATACGAAGACATCGTCGAGTTGTTTAAAAAGAAAATAGAAGACGGCGAGCTTCGCGCCGGCGACAAGCTGCCCACCGAGCGCGAACTGGTGGAGCAACTGGGCGTCAGCCGGACTTCGGTCCGCGAAGCGCTGCGGGCGATGGAATTGGTCGGCCTTATCGAATCGAAGGTCGGCGAAGGCACATATATCAAATCGAGCGGCATCGACGAGGCGATTCTGCGCGTTACCGGCGGCGTCCCCGACGAGCGCCGCGTCCTCGAAATGTACGAGGTGCGGGTGCTGCTGGAACCATACGCCGCGCGGGTGGCGGCGAAAAAGCGCACCCAGTCCCAGCTTCGTGAAATGCGCCACGCCATCGAATCGATGCGTGACGAAATCACCCTGGGCGAGCGCGGTCAGCGCGGCGATATCCGCTTTCACGGCGCTATCGCCGAATCGGCCGGCAACAGCATCCTTATCGGTATTCTCGGCGCTTTCGCCGAGGCGCTCGGGTCGTCCATAGCGGTTGCCAACGCCCATGTCCATGCCGCCGACATCATAGCGGAACACCAGAAGATGTACGACGCCATCGAGGAAGGCGACGGTACCGAGGCGGAACGCATCATGCACGCCCACATCAAACGCGCCATCGACCGGACGAAGTTCATCTCCGGCCGGGGCACGGCACAGTAGGAATCCGCCGCGCCCGTTCACGCGGGCGCGGCCTTTTGTATAGCGCTTTTTACATGGTATTTGGATCCTTATTGCGTTTTACGGTTCACCTGGAATATTCCGAAAAGCGCAGAGGAACGGTCACATACTATGTAAGGCGCAGGAGCGTTACACGACGCGGAGGAATAGAGCAATGGATTTAATGGAATACAAGGCAAAGGAGTATTTCGACCTGTACCGCATCGCCGGGCCACGGGGATTTGTCGTTAATTCCCTCTCGGACCTGGATGGGCTGGAGGTCGAATACCCTTGCATGGTCAAGGCCCAGGTGCAAATAGGCGGCCGTGGCAAGGCCGGCGGCATCAAACCGGCGAAGAATAAAACCGAACTCGAAGCGGCCTGCAAGGCTATCCTCGGGATGGACATCAAGGGCCACCTGGTCAAACGCCTCCTCGTTACCCGTCAGGTCGAGGTTGCGTCGGAATGGTATCTGGCCATTGCCCTCGACCGGGTCAAAAAATGCCCGGTGGTCATCTTCTCTTCTGTCGGCGGCGTGGACATCGAAGAAACGGCCAAGACCGATCCGGACAAGATCATCCGCGTCAATATCGACCCCATTGTCGGGATTCGCGCCTATGTGGCGACGTACCTGGTCAGTAAGAGCGGCATCGACGCGTCCTATACCACCCAGCTCGCCGACATGCTGGACAAGCTCTACACCCTGTTCCGGGAAGGCGACTGCCTGCTGTGCGAAATCAATCCCCTCGCCGTCACCCCGGCGGGCGAACTTCAGGCCCTTGACGCCAAGGTCACGGTCGATGACGCCGCTTTGTACCGTCATCCCGAACTGATCGAACTCCGCGACGAAATGGAATCGCATCCACTTATTCTTGAGGCGCGCAAGTTCCGCTTCCTCTTCATCCCCTGCGATCCCGAGGGCGAGGTCGCGGTCATTTCCAACGGGTCCGGCATGATTATGTCCTGCATCGACGTCCTCAGCAAAAACGGCATGAAGACGGTCGCCGCCCTCGACCTCGGCGGCGGCGCGACCGGCGACCGGGTGAAGGAAGCCATCCGCATCTGTCTGTCGGAACCCAAAACCAAGGCGTTGTTCATCAACATTTTCGGCGGCATCACCCGCTGCGACGAAATCGCCGCCGGCGTTAAAGGCTTTATCGACGAGTACGGTTCGGACAAGCTGGTGGTCATCCGCTTCGAAGGCACCAACAAGGAAAAAGGCATCGCCGTCCTCGAGTCCATCGGCAAGGCGAATGTGGTCTTCGCCGACGGGCTTTATGAAGGAGTTGACGCTATCAAGGAAAGGAGGGCGACGCTGTGAGCATTCTTGTCGACCAAAACACCCGCCTCATCGTCCAGGGCATTACCGGGCGCGAAGGCTCGTTCCATACAGAGCAGATGCTTGAATACGGCACCAAGGTCGTTGCGGGCGTGACGCCCGGCAAGGGCGGGCAGGAAGTCCACGGCGTGCCGGTGTTCAACACGGTCCGCGAAGCGGTCGAAGCCACCGGCGCGAACGCGTCGATTATCTTTGTCCCGGCCAAGTTCACGGCGCAGAGCGCCTACGAGGCCATGGACGCGGATCTGCCGCTTGTCATGACCATTGCCGAGCACGTGCCGGTCCAGGACATGATGGGCGTCTACCACACCAGCCTGAAGAAACGCTGTCGGGTCATCGGCCCCAATTCGTTCGGCATCATCTCGCCCGGCAAGGCGAAGGCGGGCTTTATGGCCCACCGCATCTTTACGCCCGGCAACGTGGGCATAATGTCCCGGTCCGCCACCAATTGTTACGAGACCGTGTTTATGCTCAGCCGGGAAGGCATTGGCCAATCCACCTGCGTCGGCAATGGCGGCGACGCCATCCCCGGCTCGGTCTTCGCCGACATCCTCCCGCTCATGAACAAGGACGACGAGACCAAGGCCATCATTATCATCGGTGAAATCGGCGGCGGCGAAGAAGAAACCGCGGCTGTTTACATCAAGGACAATGTGAAGAAACCGGTCGTCGCCCTCATCGCCGGCAAGAACGCGCCCCGTGGCAGGAGCATGGGCCACGCCGGCGCCATCATCGGCGCCGACGGCAGCGGCTCGGCCGAGAAGAAGGAAGAAGTGCTTCGCGAAGCCGGTGTCCACATCGCCGAGAGCACGGTCGACATCGTTGAGATCATCAAGAAGCTGGGGGTTTAGGATGGACATCAGTCTTGGACTCGGCAAGGAAAAGGTGAGTGTGACGCTGGACGACGCAAAAATCGCCGCTGTCATCACCCCGAACCCGGTGGAGACGTCGGGCGATCCGGAAAAGCTGGTCGCCGACGCGCTCATGAACCCAATCGCCAGCCCGCGCCTCCGCGAAATCGCCAAGCCGGGCGAGAAGGTGGTTATCGTCACCTCCGATATTACCCGGCCCATGCCCAGCAAGGTGGTGCTGCCGTTTATTCTCGACGAGCTATCGGCGGCCGGCGTGGAGGACGACGACATCGAAGTGGTCTTCGGCCTCGGCATCCATCGGGGCCACACCGAGGAGGAAAAACGCGCCCTCGTCGGCGACGCTGTCTACGAGCGGGTGAAGTGTACCGACTCCGACCCGGACAACATCGTCCGCATGGGCAAGACGGCAAAGAACGGCACACCGGTCGATGTATTCGAAACCGTTGCCAAGGCCGACCGCCGAATCTGCCTCGGCAACATCGAATACCATTATTTCGCCGGTTACTCCGGTGGCGGCAAGGCGATTATGCCTGGCGTGTGTTCGCGCGATTCCATCCAGGCCAATCACTCGCAAATGGTACGGGACGGCTCGCGCGCCGGTCAAATCGATGGCAACCCGGTGCGGGAGGACATCGACGCGGCAGCGGCCATGGTCGGCATCGACTTTATCCTGAACGTGGTGCTGGACGAAAAGAAACGTATCGTCTGTGCCGTCGCCGGCGACTATATCCAAGCCCATCGGGCGGGAGCGAAGTTCCTCGACTCCCTCTACAAGGTCGAAATCGATGCCCCGGCCGATATCGTGCTTGTCTCGTCCGGCGGCTTCCCCAAGGACATCAACCTCTACCAGGCGCAAAAGGCGCTCGATAACGCCAAGAACGCCGTCCGCGACGGCGGCGTGGTGGTCTTGGTGGCATCGTGCAAGGAGGGTTTGGGGGAGGACGTGTTCGAACGCTGGATGGTGGGTGCGGGTACCAGCGCCCAGATGATCGACGACATCCAGAAGAATTTCGAACTCGGCGGCCACAAGGCTGCCGCCATCGCCATGGTTCTGGAGCGGGCCGACGTCTATCTCGTCAGCGACATGGCTGCCGATTTTGTGGAGTCGATTTTCTTCAAGCCCTTCGCCACCGTTGACGACGCCTTGGCAGCCGCCAGGACCAAGCTTGGCAATGATGCACGCATCATCGTTATGCCGTATGGCGGGTCGACGCTGCCGAGCGTGAAATAACCTTCTTACTGGAGAACGCTATGAAATACATTGATCTGACCGGCAAGGTTGCAGTTGTGACGGGAAGCGCCAGGGGCATTGGCTACGAGAGCGCCAAGATGATGGCCGAGGTCGGCGCGAAGGTGGTTATTTCCGACATCAACGCCGAAGGCGCTGAAAAGACCGCCGCCGCCATGCGCGCCGATGGCCTCGACGCCGTCGCGATCGCCTGCGACGTGTCGAAGGAAGATTCGGTCAAGGCCATGCTTGCCGAAGCGGCGAAGCTGAATGGTACGATTGACATCCTGGTCAACAACGCCGGTATCCTCGACCCCACCTCCATCCCCGAAATGACGGTGGAGAAGTGGGACCGGATGCTGGCTATCAACCTGCGTGGCGTACAGTTGTGCTCCCAGCACGCGATTCCCCTCATGACCAAGGGCGGCGGCGGTCGCATCATCAATATGTCGTCGCAGGGCGGCCAGCTTGGCGGCTTCCTCGCCGGTGTCCACTACACGGCAGCCAAGGGCGGTATCATCGCCCTGACCAAGGCCTATGCCCGGTACTGCGCCGAACACCAAATCAATGTCAACTGCGTCGCGCCCGGCTTTATGCTGACCGATATGACGAAGGACCGCGAAAACTACCCGGAAATCGTGCCGCTGAAGCGCCTCGGCACCGCCCTCGATGCAGCCAAGGCTGTCTTCTTCCTCGCCACCAGCCTGTCCGACTACGTCACCGGCGCGACCATCGACGTCAACGGCGGCTACTACATGCGCGCATAGTTTTCTTTAAAAAGGAACCGCATCATGGCCAATTACCTCGAATGGCTGGCGCAGGAGACGCCGACGCAGTGGTGGCACGACTCAGGCAGCCCGGATGAAATCGACGCCGCCTTCGCCATCGGCGCAACCGGCGTCACCACCAACCCGGTCCTGACCGCCAACACATTCAAAGCGCGCCCCGACTTCTGGAATCCCCGTGTCGCCGCCCTCGGCGACGATATGGAACCGGACGACCGGGCCGAGGCGCTCTTGAAGCTGGTCGCAACCTACGCTGCCGAGCGTTGCCTGCCAATCTACGAAAAGACGAACGGCAAACTCGGCTACGCGCTTGGCCAACTCAATCCCAAGCAGGCCGGAGACGCTGAAGCTATGCTCGCCCAGGCCGAACGGGTCAGGACGTGGGGCAAAAACGTCTGCGTCAAGCTCGCCGCCACGGGCGCGGGGATGGAGGTGGTGGAGAAAATGGCGGAGCAGGGCGTGCCGGTCTGCGCCAGCGTCAACATCACCGTTTCGCAGGCCCTCGCGACCGCGCGCGCCTACGAACGCGGCCGCGAGAAGGCGATTAAAAACGGCGTCAAGCCCGGCCTCTGCATCGTCGTCCAGCAGATGGGCCGCCTCGACGACTATCTCCGCGACGTCGCCAAGGACATGAGGGCTGGCGTGAGCGAGTCCGACATCCAGCAGGCAGGCTTGGCAGTGTGTAAGCGCACTTATTCGATCTTCCAAAAGGAAGGCTTCAACTCGGTGATGATGCCCTGCGCATACCGCTTCCCACGGCAGATTGCCCAGGTTGCGGGCGGCGACTTTATCCTCACCTTGCCCGTCCGAACCCAGCAGATGGCGATAGAAGCCGACCTGCCGCGCGAATGCGGTATAGACGAGCCAATTCCGGCCGACGTTATCGACAGGCTGAGCCGGGTGGGTGAGTTTGTCCGCGCCTACGAGCCGGACGGCTTGTCGGAACGGGAGTTCATTACCTACGGCGGGGTGCAGAAGGTGCTGAGCCAGTTTGTCGAATCCGGCTGGTCATTCCTTGAGGAATACGGCTCCACCCGCAAATCCACCCGCTGGACATAGGGCGATAGAAGGGGAAATCATGCTGGGAGCATTCTACACCGGCACGAAGTTGTTGGACATCCGCGAAGTCCCGAATCCCGAACCGGGACCGGGCGAGGTGCAGATTAAGGTCGAGTGCGCCACCATCTGCGGCACCGACGTGCATATCGTGGCTGGCGAGTATTTCTCGCGCCCGCCGGTTATCCTCGGGCACGAATTCTCCGGTATCATATCGAAGCTGGGCGAAGGCGTCACCGCCGCCCGGCTGGGCGACCTGGTGACGGTCGAGCCGCACAAATATTGCCGCGTCTGCAAGTTTTGCAAGACCGGCCGCGAGCACCTTTGCCTCGATAAGCGCGCTTATGGCTCGTACTACAACGGTGGTTTTGCCCAGTATGTCGTGGTGCCCGAAAACACCGTCTACCCTGTTCCCGCCGGCGTGAAGCCGCACGAAGCCGCCCTCACCGAGGTGCTGGCGTGCTGCATTCGCGGTATTGACCGGTCCGGCATTCGCCAAGGCGATATCGTCGCCATCCTTGGCTGTAGTTCGGTGGGTATGTTGTTCGTCAAACTGGCGCGCCGCGCCGGTGCGGCGCGGATCGTCATCTCTGAACCGAGTCAGGAGCGCCGCGAAGCCAGTCTCGCTTTCGGAGCCGACCGGGCGGTGCATCCGAAAGATTTGCCCGAGACCCTTAAGGAACTGACCGGCGGACTTGGTCCCGATGTCGTCATCGAATGTTCGGGCGTGCCGGCGGTGACCGAACAGGCTATCGAGATGGCGGGTCGGGGCGCGAATGTTGTCGTCTTCGGCGTCGCTCCTCCGGGCAAAAAGGTGTCGATTGAGCCGAACCAGATTTTCCTGAAGGAACTGACCATTCTCGGTTCGACCATCAATCCTTTTACCCACTACCGCGCTGTCGAGATGCTGCCAACCCTGGGCATAGGCGACCTCGTCACCCACCGTTTTTCGCTTGCTGAAGCGAATGAAGCCCTCGACCTCGCGACCAGGGGCATCGGCTTTAAAATCGCTATTGAACCGAACAACTAAAACGCAGTTCCGTCCCGGCGTAGGCCCCTCGCTTGCATAAGCGGGGGGTTGTTATTTGGGAATATTCTGTGATACCGCCCGCCTACCGCGCTGGTGGAGGTCCGCGCCGGGGTGACGTGCAGGGGACGTTGAGGGCGGCCCGTCAGCCTTGGCGGCGGAGTGGCGGGTTGGTATGATGGACAGAACAGTATAAGCGGTTCGAGGGGCAACTGGGGACGGTATGACTGAAAAAGAGAAAATGCTGGCGGGAAAACTATACAACGCCAACGACGACCAACTGGTGAATGAACGCACCGACGCTAAAGAAGTTTGCTACGACTATAATCATTTGCGGCCGAGGCAAACGGCTGAGCGGCGGGCGATCCTGAAAAAGTTGATCGGGCGGAGCGGCGACGTTTTTCTTATCGAACCGGCCTTTTATTGCGACTATGGGTACAACATTACCCTGGGCGAAAACTTCGCCGCCAATCACAACCTGGTCATCCTCGATGGCGCGCCGGTAACCTTTGGCGATAACGTCATGATTGGTCCGAACTGCTCCTTCTATACGGCCGGCCATCCATTGGATGTCGAACGCCGCAACGCAGGGCTCGAATTCGCCAGCCCGATCACGGTCGGCGCGAATGTCTGGTTCGGCGGCAACGTCTGCGTCATGCCCGGCGTGACGATAGGCGACAACTGCGTCATCGGCGCAGGCAGCGTGGTGACGAAAGACATCCCCGCCGGGACGCTGGCGGTAGGGAATCCTTGCAACGTCGTCAGGGAAATAGGCGAGGAAGAGAAGGAACGGTTTATCGAATCTAAAGATCCGAGCTGAAGTCGCTGTCGAAGAGGTGATTTAGTTGTTCCTGCGTCTTCTCGAGGTCTTCGCGCGTCGCGTCGGGCGATATGATCTCCAGCGTCTTTTCGTGGCGTCTATCATACACCACCAGCCGGTCGCCGGTCTCGGTGCGGCTCATGTCTTCCAGCCGCAGGCGGCGGCGGCGAACAAGCACCAAGGCGATGACGTAGCGAAGGAGCCGCTTGCCGCGTTCCTCCGATTCGCCCAGGGCGTCGAAGAAGTCGAGCATGCGGTCGTAATCCACCGGCGGGCGCTTGTCGGCCTTGGGCGAATAGCCCTTATTTTTCCAGAAGGAAAAGAATTCGGCGGTGTCCACCTCCGGCCAGGCTTCGGCCGAATAATCGCGCCGGGTCCAGCCCTCTTCGTCTGTCTCCAAAAGGGCGGAATAAAAGGGAACCTCGGGCGGAATCTCCTCGCCCGTTTTGGCGCAGGTCCGGGTGCTGCGACCAATATGCCATGCTTCAGCCACGCCGTTATCCCCTTGTCTGGAAAATCCGCTGATTGGTGCCGGTGCCGTCCTTGGCGATAGGGACGCGCAACTGTTTGCCGCAGCGAGGGCAGCCGCCCACGTAGGCGTCCCCCGTCTTGTTTTTGTAAATATACCCGTACGCGTTGCAGCAGCGAAAATGTATGCCCAGATTGGGCCGCCGCTGACCAGGTTTAAAGGGTTTTTCGTCCATATCCAGCCTCCCGCAAAGCTAATCCAGAGTATAACCCGTTTCACTTATCTGTCATAGACAGGGCGCTTGTCCGGCCAATAGATTTCCGCGAAGGCGCTATGGTCGTGGATGCTTTCCAGTGTCTCGACCCGCACATGCAGCCAGGCGATGCGGTTGTCGTCCCGCAGGCCGGCTGCCACCTGGCGCACGACATCCTCCACAAAAGCCGGGTTGTCATAAGCGCGCATGGTCAGTTCGCGCTCGTCCTCGCGCTTCAGGAGCGGATAAACAGGGGCCGACCCGGCGCTCTCCGCCACTTCGATAAGTTCTTCAATCCACACCATCCGGGGCAGGCCGCTCGGACCACGGCTGGCCCGCACCTCGATATCGACATAGCCGCGCTGGTTGTGCGCGCCGTAGTCGGAAATCGCCTTCGAGCAGGGGCAAAGGGTGGTGACCGGCACCCGCACCCCGACCACGAAGTCGTCGCCGTCGGGGCTGACTTCGGCGGCATAGCGGCACTCGTAGGACATCAGCGACTTTTGCCGCGATACCGGGGCTGTCTTTTCGACAAAATACGGGAACGCCACCTCGATGCGCGCCCGTTCCGCCTCCAGTTTGGCGCGAAGGGCGGTGATGATTTCCGGCAGCGTCTCCATGTCGATATGCTGGTGATGGAGGTGGACCACCTCGATAAACCGCGACATGTGCGTGCCCTTGAAGTGGTGCGGCAGGGACACGGACAGGGTCATGTCGGCGACGGTGGACTGGCGCTGCCGGGTGCGGTCGCGGACGGTTATGGGATAACGAAGCCCTGAAACGCCGACGAGATCGATCGGCTGTTCGCGGCTATCGGACTGATTTTGGACATCTTCCATGCTGCATTCGCTTTTGACGGTTAGTAATGAAAATACGGCCGGCGCGGAATCCGCCGGCCGCCCTCAAGTAGTATCATCGCAAAAACGCGGGTCGGGATCAATCACCCTTTTACCGTCTCGTCGATGCGCCTCGTCAGCGCTTCGTCGGAAAAGCCCAAGAGGGTTCCGGCCACTCGTATCCGCACCCCGGCCTCGCCGTCCATGATGCCTGTCGGGTCACGGCGGATCAATCGCCGCAGGGGCGCGCCGAGGAAATCCCAATAGGCTATGCCCAGGGCCACCATGCCGCGCGGTTCCAGGCGGAGCCGTTGGGCATAGCTGAGGAGTTCGGTAAAAGGAATCTGCGTCAGGGCCGCCGTCGCGACGTCGCTACTGGCCAACAGCCGGTGCCGCAGCTTTGCCAGGCCGAGGCCCAGGGCATGGGCAAAGCCGCCGGCGGCGGGGTAGCGGAACGCGTGGTTGGCCGCCGCGGTCGGTGCGAGCCAGGCGCGTCCGTCGTCCAGATCGCGGGTTCGAAGCCCGTCCAGCCACCCCGCCTCGCCCACGCCGCCGTACCAGCGCAGCAACTCGAGCCCGATGGAATGCACCGACCTATAGGGGACGTCGAGGGACGGAGTCAGCCCCAAATCCACCGCCGCGCCGCGCGGTTTTTCGACAGCCTCGGCCGCGTCGTCGCCAAATTCCATGGCCGCCGCGGCTTCGAACACCGCGTCCGCCATCTGTAGTTCGAACGAGCCGACGACAGTGCGCACCAGGTACTCGGGCGCGCGTGCGCCATGCTTGTTGGCGCGGTCGAGGAACGGCACCGACCGCATGCCCATGGATACCGTTTCGGCCAGGAGGGTGTTCTCGACATCGCTTGCCGACGTCCTGTAGATCATGGCGCGTACCGATTCCGGCAGGCGGTCATAGCGGACAAGGATATCGCCCAGCTTTTCCATCATCTCTTCGCGGTTCAGGTCTTTGAAGGCGTTGGGGATTTCCCGCAACCAGGTAAAATCCTCTTCAGCCTTGAAGGGGAGCGCGCCGTGCTCGCGGTAGGGATCCCCCTGCACCTCTTCGTAGCCGTGCAGGCCGACGGCCGTGTTGTCGCCGTCATCCAGCCGTACCAGCCATGAAGCGCGGATAAAGCGGTCGAGCCGCTCGTCGTGGCAGACAAACGATCCCCACGACACATGGCTGCCGCTCGAGTCGGCGTAGTTGACCGTTTCCGTCTTGTCCAGCAGCTTCCACGACAGGCAGTCGATCGGGAAATTCGCCGCCAGACACACCGCCATGGCGGCGGCGAGTTCGCGGTTGTCGTGGCGGCCCGGCATCGCCAATTGACGAAACACCGCCTTGCCGTCGGCATAGCGGCGGATGTTCGGGATCGCGTCGGCGAGAGGGCCTTCAAGGAGCGCGATAAGGTCTTCGTCGTGCAGGGGCTGGACCAGTTCGGCCGCCCGGAGGGCATAGCGCATATTCTGCACCGGCTCGAGGCCGGATATCTCGTCAAAGAACCAGCCGCACGAGGTGTACATGAGCATGGCCATATGTTCGGCTTCGAGTACCCGCCACAAACGTTCGACCTCGTCCTGGTCCAAGCGGCGTTGGGCATGCGTGTCCAGAAACGCGCGCCGCGATGCAAGGCCGGGATCGAGGACAACCGTGATATAATCCGCGAGCGCGTCGTCGGCATCCCACACCAGATGGCCGAGTTCCCGTCGGGCGACAAAGCGCACCCGGTCGCGCAGGCTGGCGAGGGCGTTGCGGAGCGGTCCGCGCCAGGCCTGGTTCCAGCCGGGCGGGGTGGGCG
>JAJPXZ010000142.1 GCA_021205245.1 Planctomycetaceae bacterium | reverse complement strand
GAAAATTTGACCCTATTCTCTAAAATCCGCCTTGACTAACGACACAGTTACTGGGACCTGTTCCGAAGCGGCGGCCCCACCTGGGGCGCGCTCGGCACCGTCATCGGGCTTATCCAGATGCTTAAAGGCGGCGTCGAAGACCCCAATGCCCTGACCCAGGGCATGGCGGTCGCGCTTATCACCACCTTTTACGGTTCGCTTATCGCCTCCCTCATGGTCGGTCCGTTCTGCGACAAACTGGCGGTGAAGAACGGCGAGGAAATGGCTATCAAAACGATTATGCTCAAGGGAGTCATGTCCATTCAGGCCGGTGACAACCCGCGCATTGTCGAGCAAAAGTTGAAGATCTTCCTGCCGCCCAAGGAACGCGGCTTCGGCAAGGATGCGGAGGGATAGATAATGGCACGCAAAAAAAAGGAATCGGGCGGGGGGGGCGGCCCGTCGGTCGCCGAATTTTCCGCGCTGACGTCGTTCTCCGACATGATGACTCTCATGTTGACCTTTTTCGTGCTTCTTTTCACCATGTCCGAACCGAAGAAGCCGCGCATTCAGGCGACAATGCAGGCATTTATGCGCCAGGTGGGCGTGTTGCCGCACAACCAAAGCCCGATGCGGCCCACCATGACGCCGCAACGCACCAGCCAGGAAGAGGCAAACGTTCTGCGGCGCGGACCGCCCGGAAAACGCTCCGAAGTCAGGACGTTGGTGGAGAACGATCGCCAGAAAATTATCATCGGCGGCGAAGATCTCTTCCGGCCCGGGTCGGCTGAATTGTCGGCCAGGGGCAAACGATTATTACAGACAGATGTGGCGCCGGATTTAAAGGGGTTCCGCAACCGTGTCGAGATAAAAGGCAACACCGCCGGAGCGACCAACGAAACACAGGATTTGTGGGCGCTCGGCTATGCGCGTGCGTATTCGGTCATGCGCTATCTGGTCGACGACTGCGGCATTGAGGAAAACCGCTTCCGGCTGATTTCGGCGGCGGACAACGAGCCGCGCGATCCGGCCAACGCCGCCCTGAACCGTCGCGTCGAAGTCGTCATGACGGAAGCGTTGGTGACGGGAGGCGGGGAGTAACCCTATGTCCGCCGACGACGACGATATCGACTTCGACGAACTCGAGGCGAGTCAAAAGGAGGAAGAGGGGGAAGACCTCGGTGACGCGGAAGCGGCTGCCGAGGACGGCAACGCCCTCGGCATTTCCTGGGCGTCTGTCAAGGAATGGCTGACCGCACGGCGCGGCTGGGTGCTGGTCATCGGCCTGGCTCTGGCGCAGGGAATCTTCGGCGTCATCGTGCTGGGCCTCCGTTCCGAAGCGAGGCCGGTCGGCGAAGTCTCTATCGCGGCCATCCGCGATCTGGCGGTGGAGATGCTGGGCTACGAAGTAAAGGTGGGGCAAATCCACCAGCTTATCCCCATGCGTGGCGGCAAACGCATGACGATTGGCCTGGACATTTCCCTCATTCTCGGACAACTGCCGGAGGAACAAATTGAGGGCGCGCCCCGGCCGAACGCGGCCGAATTCGCGCTCTTTATTGAGACCATCCAGATGATGGAGCCAGGCATCCGCAGTCGGGTCAACCTGCTTTTGCAGCAAATCCCGACCGAAAACTTCGGCACGGTGGACGTCTATAAAACGATTAAGGACGATATCAGGGACTATGTCAACGATACCCTCGAGGGCCTGGATTTTGGCAAGAACCTTCGAGAGGGTGTCGGCAAACGCCGGGTGCCGGATGTCTTGCTCCCGATGTTTGTCAGGCAGATGTATTAGCATTCTATTGTGAGCAAATAACGATCGCCGTATGAAGGGATAGGCATGGCTGACGAAAATCCCGAAGCTGAAGGGGAAGAAGCGCCGGCAAAATCCGGCGGCGGGTTGCTGGGCGGCATCAAGGGCTGGATAATCGTCATCGGCATAACGCTGTTGCAGTCGGCGTTCTGGATTGTGATGATGTATATCCGCGAGCCAGGCTCCGCGCCCGATCCGGAACAGACGCGGGTGTTCCTTGAAGACCCGGCCATCCTGCAAAGCCGGGTGGAATTGCTGAACTTTTCCGCCACCGTCCCGGGACCGGGCGGCGATCTGCGACCGCTCAACTTCAACATGGTGATGGAAATGCACTACCTGCCGGAAGAAAAGCGGGCAGGCGCGGCACGACCGACACCGGCGCAAATCGAGGTATTCCGTACCGTGGTGGTGCAGCTTGAATCAAAGATCCGCGACCACCTCAACACCTTCCTGACCGGCCAGTCCTTCACCAACCTGATGGGGGAACGCGGGCCGGAACTGGTGAAAGCGGAGGTGATGCGCTTTGTCAACAACGAGCTTGAGCGCTACGATTTCGAGTCGCAAAAAATTCCCGCCGAGATATCGAGGCGACGGGTGACCAATGTGCTGCTGCCGTCGTGGACACTGATGTAATGCGAAAGGCGTGTTATGGCCGATGAAATGAGCCAGGACGATATTGACGCCCTGTTGTCGGGGGGCGGCCTGGGATCCGATGCCGAGGCGCGGCTCGGGCCGGCGCAACCGGTGGCTTTGGCGGCGCTGGCCGCCGACCAGCCTCCGGCGGACCCGGCAAGCATCAACATGCTCTACGACGTGGAGCTGGAGGTGAAAATTGAACTCGGCCGAACCATGCTGTCGGTCGAGGACATCCTCCGCCTGCGTGAAGGATCAATCATCCAACTCGATAAAGACGCGGGCGCGCCGGTTGATATCTATATCAATAATCGGCTCGTTGCCGAAGGCGAGGTGCTGGTGCTGAACGATTACTTCTGCGTGCGTGTGACAAACATCTTATCGAACAAGGACCGTGCGATCAGCAAGACCGTGGGCTGATGGCGATATGTTCCGATATAGTAAGCAAAGCCGAGGCGTTTGCCTCGGCTTTATTTATGATTCAAACGGTTCCATTTCCACCGTCTTGATGGCAATCCGCACCTCAAGATCGAGGACGACCTTAATGTGATTGTCACGAAATTCAAGCGGGTGGTGGAATTTTTTATAAACGGGTGGCCGCGCGTGGGCCGGTTCGAGGCCGCCGCACAGGTCCTGGACGGTAGTGTCAAAAAATAGAGCCAGCTTGCGAAGATGTTCGCCCTCAGGCATGCGCCTACCCGTTTCCCATTGCGACCATTGCTGCGGGACAACGCCGTAGGCTTCGGCACAGGCTTTAGCGCCGCCGTGGCCGGGGAATTTTTGTTCTCGATGGTTGCGAAGATTTGCGGCGATGACATCTCGGACGTGCTCGTGCTCCTGCAGCATACTTTTCCCCCTCGGGGCCGCGCGTTGCAACCGCTCGAGAGAAAAAGGAGTGCCGAAGCCTCCCGCAACCCTGAGGCTCGCCAAAGCCTTCGAAATACGAGAACGCGACGGCACCCCAAAACTGGGTGCCCTGCATTTCTCGATGTTTTCGTAGACCTTTTTGGCGATTTCAGGATTACATCGATATACAACGCTGGGTTATGTAACGACTCTTTTCATTTACTCCTTGAAACAATGACCACAGACCACACCACACAGCAAAATCCCTATAACTTCTTATGCATCCGGTAGTACTCAACGTCGGCGATGCGCGCTTCCTCCACCACCTCGAAGCCGACCCGCTCGTACAGACTTCGGGCGCGAGGTTTGCCTTTTGAAACCAGCAGACTCACGAACCCGTACCCGAGGTCGCGGCCCCTTTGTTCGGCTGCTGCCATAAGCGCGGTGCCGACGCCCCGACCGCGAAATTTGGGGTCGACCCCCATGGTGCTGAGGTAGTATGTACCCTTCTCCCCCTCGAAAAACAGCTCGGTCAGCCCGTAGCCGCGCGCGTTCAAATCCGCGAGCAAAAGCGTGTCGAGCGCCGGTTGCTGGTCGGCGGGGAAGGAGATTATAGATCCGGCGACTTCGCCGTCAATATCGGCAACGGTATTATTGTCGATGGAATATCGGTTTTTCGTGGGCGACAAAATAAACGCCTCAAGCGCCGTCTTCGACGCTTCCGGGTCGGTGGTACCGGTAAAGTGATGAACCATTTCGCTTTCGGCCATGGCAATAAAACCGGCGATGGCGCGTGAATCGGCGGGGTTGGCTGGACGGATTTGCATATGCATTTTCCAAGTAATAAGAGCCTAAGAGATCCTAAAGTATTTAGGAGAGTTGGGAGAGAGGGATGCACATTTCGTGGCGTTTCGGCGTGCGCTGTGTTACGCTGGCCAGGGTCTGAAAGTCGGCGCATCCTTCGCGCCTCTTTTCGTCGAAGGGAGGCTGGTTGCGCCCCCTTGGACCCCGGCATTCAGCGAACCACTGGACCATTCCGTCGCTTCGCTCCTATGCTACATCTTCATTGTACCGCATTTTGGCGTTAATTGCTCATTTATTAAAACGGATGACGACGATATCGCCATCCTGAACGACATATTCTTTTCCCTCAACGCGCAGTTTTCCGGATTTTGTAACAGCCGCCTCGGAGCCGCACGCCATCAAATCATCGTAGGTCATGACTTCCATCCGGATAAAGCCCTGCTCCATGTCGGAGTGGATTTTACCGGCTGCACGAGGGGCTTTATCGCCGGCGTTGCAGGTCCAAATGTGCACTTCCTTCGGCCCGGCGGTGATGAAATTCACCAAGCCGAGCGTCTTGTAGGCGGCGCGAATCAGCCGCTCCATCGACGATTCCTGCAAGCCGAGTTCATCCAGGAACACCTTTTGATCGTCAGGCTCGAGCTGGGCGATGTCGGCTTCGTCGCGACCGCTGACGGTCACCAGTTCCGCGCCTTCGGCTTCGGCGACGGTGCGGAGCGCCTTGACATACGCGTTGTCGGCGTCGCTCTGCGACTTCAGGTTGGCGACGTACATGACCGGCTTCAAGGAGACGAGATTACAGTCGAATACGGAGGCGATGTCGCGTTCCGAGAGGTTCATCTTTCTCGCGGGTGTGCCTGAGTCGAGGCCTTCCTTAACGAGTTCGAGGCCGGTCATGTCGCGTTTGGCGTCGGCGTCGCCGGACTTGGCTTTTTTGGCGATGCGTTCCATTTTATTTTGCACTGTCTGCGCGTCGGCGACGACCATTTCGAGATCGATTGTTTCGACGTCGCGGGCGGGGTTGATGGTTTCGTATTCGTGCGGGAGGTTCGGGTCATCGAAGCAGCGGACGACGTGGATGACGGCGTCGACGTCTTTGATGTGGGACAACAGCTTTGAGCCGCGTCCGCCGGCGGCGGTGGAGCCAGCCTTCAAACCGGGGATGTCGACGACTTCCATTTGTGCGGCGACGACCTTGGGAGCGTTGTACATTTTGACGAGGGGGTCGATGCGGCTGTCGGGGACCTGGACGGTGGCCCGGTTGGCTTCGTCTTTGCCGAAGGAGCCTGCGCCGGCGGCGGTGATAGCGTTGAAGATGGTAGTTTTGCCGACAGAGGGCAGGCCAACGATGCCGCAAATAAAGCTCATAAAAGAATCCTCTAAAGAAAACGAAAACGGTAAAGCATAGCGGTAAAAAAGCAGTAGCGGTATAGGAGCGAAGCGACGGACTGGTCCAGCGGAACGCTGGTTGCAGGGGTCCAAGGGGGGCGCAACCAGCCCCCCTGATAATGAAACGGAGGCGCGTCAGCGCCGACATCATAGCTCGGCCAGCGAAGCGCCGCCGAAACGTCTCATCCAGAACCCACATCCATCCCACCACTTACACCACGTAAAAACAACCGGCCCCAAACGCGGAGCCGGTCATGACTATATTGTATCGTTTTTGGGCCCTGCCCTCAAGCCGCAATGCTCTCCTCGCTCCCTGCGGCACCGGCTTCGGAGACGAAGGCGGTGGGCCGGAGCACGACGACCAGGGCGTCGCGGCCGCCCGAGAGGGAGAGGAAATGCATCTCGAAGCATTCCCGGCGGGCAGTGGCGGGAAAATCGCCGTCGCCGAGGACTGGCCATTGGCGGCAGGCGCGCCGCCAGAGGTGGAGCACCCAGGCGGAGGCTTCTTCGGGGCCGATGCGTTTTTGCAGATCGGCGAAGCCATCGCCTTTTTCGATCAGGCGCGACCAAGCCGGCAGGACGCTGGGGTAGGAGATTTCGCGGATATTCGTTCCGGCTTCCCAGAGGCTGTCGCCGGAAATTTCACCGTGGATTTCGCGCCAGAGCGCGTCTTCGTCGCGGCACGAGGCGGGCGCGTCGCCGGCGATATAGATACGCGCGTAGGGAAGGCGGAGATCGTAGGCGGGCGAGCCGAGCCAGTCGCCGGTGAATAGCCAGCGCTTCAGGGCGATGGGCCAATCGGGCGGGCAGCGTCCGAGCGAGAGCCGGGTGGCAAAGCCGCGCCGGGTGGCGTCGTCCAGGCGGAAGCGGAAGCGCAGGAAAAGATTGCCTCCGGCCTGACCGGCGGCAGCGCCGCAGAGGAGGCTCGGGAGCATCACGGCGGCGGCAAGGTAATAGGGTGAAATCTCGGGCATAACATGGATAATAGCCAGGGCGATACCGAGAGCGACTCCGAACATGCCGGCAAAGGTGCACCCGGCGGCGGTAGCGGCGAGGCTCAGCATCAGCGTCTGTTTTGAACTGGTGTTGATACGTTCGTGTATGCGACGCCAGTCGTCGGGGGCGGCCCCCTGGACGACAGCGATACGGACACCCGATTGTCGGTGCGATGACGTGGTATTGGATTCGCAGGCGGCCATAATTCGCCCTCCGTTTGTAATAGAATCGTCCGGGAATGCCCGGCAAGAAATACTTGCCGTGATGGAGGCAATCCTTTTAGGATTTATCAAAACTTCCCCGGTTTCCGGGGCCGGTTGAGTGAGATGGAGCGATTATGGCGGGGCAGGAACGCGATCCGGAGCTGTTGAAAAAGAAGGAACGGGCGAACACGCGCTTCGCGCGTGAAGAGCTGGGCGAATTGCTGCGGCTGTTCTCTGGACTCGGCATAACGGTGGCGGTGGGTATTGTCGGGTTTTTCCTGCTTGGATTGTGGGTTGACCGCCACCTCCAGGAA
>JAJPXZ010000095.1 GCA_021205245.1 Planctomycetaceae bacterium | reverse complement strand
AAGCCATTCCACCAAAAGAGTTATATGATAGAATATTTTCGATGTTTCCGGGGCTATCCCAAAAAAAAGTAGCGGAGTTGCTCCAGGTATCCGAGCATTTACCCGGCAAATGGAAGAGAAATATTTCTTGGCCCACCTTGGATGTACTTGATAAAGTGGCCGAGTTAAAAGGGTTGCCAAGGAATTGGTGGCGTGATTTGGGGACTGTTTCACGAAATGGGAAAGGCCGACCGGAATCCAATGCACTCCATGGTAAGGTGGTTCAGGCTATAACAGAGTGGCCGGTTCGCGGGCTTGCGGCAGCAGACGACACAAGAGGTACCCGTGTCCCAATGACCGATGACCTCGATGACCCTGTCCGGCCTCCTCAGGGTATGGTATTGGTCCCAGTGATCGGGGATTCCATGAGTCCACTATTTCTGGCTGGTCAATATGCCATGATCGATGCCGAGAGAGAAGGGTTTGAGAATAACGGCGGTATAGTTGTGGCCTCAATTTTGGAGCCAGAGCCCGTCGATGAGCGCCCAGAAGATGTTATAGGCACCGTTGTCAAGCGCTGTTACGATATGGGAGACAGGTACAATTTCGTCTCGATCAATAACTACCCACCATTCACAGCGTTCAAAGATCACTGTCGAATCTGGCCGGTAATTGGTGTGTGGTTTGGTGGTAAGGGTGAGGTACCGAAAGGATGAATAATTGCCATGTCACCAGGAAACCTGGCTTATAAGTTAATAGCGACTCATTTTTCAATTTGCCTATTGGCATCATTGTGGAGTGCGTGGCCTTCATATGTTCGATCGACAGAGGAACGCAAGCATCCTACTTGGCGGACACAATACGATATTTGGGCGATAAATGAGGACGAGGGGGTTTTTCGTTATGTGGTTGAGGTGGTGAAAAGAAGTATCGATTTTCTCAAAAACAAATATTTCGTCGGAATCTCTACTGCGCTCTGGATGGGTGGATTATTTTACATCGATCTCGAAGAGCAAAGGCATGTGAAATCATTCGGTGAGGTTTTGGCGGCAATCGTCTCGGTATTGCTTTTTTATTTCGTCCTTATGTGTGGCGTTCGGTATGAGAAGGAATGGAAGAAAAAATACACCAACCCAAAGCCAGACCATCGCAAGGAGCGCACATATAAACGGCAACTTATTGATGCCTGCCGCATAGGAATAACCAAGGGAAAAGGGACTGTATTATGAGTATATTTGAAAAGGGCCTCAAGCAGGTGGTTGCGCTTCTTTTCCTGCTTATAATCATCGCTATTTATAGGTATTTCTTTCCTCGTAAATCAGGAAGCAACGTCGTCTCCAGTCAAACGCAAGAGGTAAGGCAGGGCGCTGAGAAACGGAGTGGCTCTGGTTATCTTTGGGCTACGCTGATTGTTATTCTAGCTGGTATTATTTTTATCATTTATGTGGGGTAACTAGTAATGCCCACCGGCAAACTGTATAGACGCGGCGAGAAATGGTATCTGGATATCCATACAGGCCGCAAGGTCGGCGGCAAATATGAACGTATCCAGCGTAAAGCGCAGGGTCGCACCAAGGCGGAAGCACAAGCCGAACTTGATGAAATGCTCTATACGTTGCGGCGCGCCAGCACCAACGGCAAGGCGAATAACAATAAATACCTTCTAGAAGTACTATGCAAAGAATGGTGCGAGCACATCCAACGCAACATTGCCGATCCAGGATTGGCAGCCGAGTATTGCCGTCACGCCCAGCGTCTCACAAAAGCACTCCCCTGCGAAACAGTTGCGGATTTGAATCTGGAATCTGTTGAAAAGGCGCTCTGTAGAATCGCGGAGGAAAAATCTACAAATACGGCGAACAAAGCATTGGCAAAGTTTAAGGCCGCATTGGAATACGGAGTAGATCGCGGCGTTATTATTTCCAATCCCATTGCAAAAGCGAAGCAGTTAAAAACAGTGCGGAAGAAATTCCGCCGTGCCTTAACTGTTGACGAGGTTAAGATGCTGTTGAAGGTCGCACCCGAACCATGGCGGACGGTATGGCACTTTGTGCTGTCCACTGGCGTCCGGCGTGATGAGATGATTTATTTACGGAAGTCTGACTTGGACCTCAAACGGGGTACCGTCCGAATACAGGAACGCATGGAGTTCAAACCAAAGACCCAGGCCGGTTCGCGGACTATTCCTCTTAACGATGCGATAAAAAAAGCACTCGCCAAGTTGAATAAAGGCGAGGGGGAATTATTGTTTACCAATGGCGGGCGACCTCTTAATAGCTGGGCGTTGATGGTTTTCCGTCGCCATATGGAGGCAGCTCTGATTAGGCTCGCCCGGATTTACAAACGGTTTGGGAAACCCCTGCCTGAAGGCGTTCGAGTAGAGGATGGTGAGTTCAAGGTGGACGTGTCCCAACTCGACCTCCATGCGATGCGTTATACCTTCATAACCGAACTGATTGCGGCAAACGTGGACCCGAAAACTACCCAGCACCTTGCTGGTCACAAGGACATTAAGACAACACTCGCAATATATGCCCAGGTTAAGGGCAGCAATGTCGAAGACGCTGTCCAGCTCCTACCGTGGTAAATTGTCACGAATTTGTCACGAAACTTTTCGCTTTTAATCCTGAATGAACTACTTATCCCATTTTCGGCAAAGCTGAATAAATCCATAACCTCCTTAAATTGCCCATAGATAGCAGCTTTATCTTGTTTATCCATGAATGCTTGTTTTATTTAAAACTCTGCCGAATCAGTTTCGAAAACCAGTGAGGGGGCAACTCCTCCCAGGGTTCGAATCCCTGTCTCTCCGCCAATTATTATATCATGAACAATCCCAAGCCCCTGTAAGGCTTGGGATTGTCAATTTTTACAACAACAGTTATCCCTGTTCGAATCCCTAAAATCGCTTGGCATATTTGCAAAATGTAAGCACGCAAGCTTGTGGGCATGGTTATGAAATTCCGAGGCAATGCTTACATTTCCTCCTAACGCGCGGAGAGACGTTGCCGGCGATACGGAATATAGTGTCCTATTCAAAAAAAAATCTTAATCGCGTTTCTTGAGACTTTGAAGGAGTACAGCCGCGATGATGATGGCCCCTTTAATAACCTGCTGCTGGTAAGAAGAAACATGGGTGAGGTTCATGATGTTACCAATCATTCCAAGGATCAGCACACCCAGCAACGTGTACAGGGCACTACCGTAACCTCCCGCCAGGCTGGCGCCGCCGATGACGGCGGCGGCGATGGCGTCAAGTTCCATACCTTGACCGGCCGTGGCCGATCCGACATTGGTACGCATGGTTGAGATTATTCCCGCCATACCGGCGCACAGCCCGGATAAGACGTAGACCCAGAATTTGCGCCAGCCGGTTCGAATGCCGGCCAGTCGGACGGCGGCTTCATTGCTTCCGACGGCAACGACCAACCGTCCGAAAGAGGTCATACGCAGGATAAACAAGGTCACCAGGAACCCGAGGATCATAACCAGGACCGGTCCCGGCATACCGAGGATATATTTGGTACTGAAGCCACGGATGAATGTCGCGTCACGTGGTAGCCGGATAGGAGCGGCATTGGAATATATGAACGCCAGGCCGCGCGCGATGGTCATGCCGGCCAGGGTAACGACAAACGGCGCCATGTTGCGCCATGCAACAAACAGACCGTGGAAAGCGCCCATCGCACCGCCGATGCCGATAGCAATGGTTATGGCCATCCATTCCGGGTAATTCGGGCAGAGAAGGGCAACCGCCACGCTGGACAGGCCCATGATGAAGCCGACCGAATTGCCCTCACGTTGCGATACCCCTCGGTCACCGAGGGACATCTTCGATCTTATATCGATTCGAGGAATTGTTTGATAAAGGGCAGCGCCCCGCCGCAGGCGCTGTTGTCGGGATCGGAATGGCCGATTCGCATAAAGGATTTTGACGGGCCGTATTCTTCGTGAATGCCGAGCTTTTCGTCAAGATAACCCAAGTCCTCCGCCGTCAGATAGGGGGCGATGTGGCCGCCGAGGATGACGTCGCAGTCCACCACCATGTGCAAGTTATGGATTGCCCTCGCCAGATCGTCCAGATAGGTTTTCCAGCGGGCGTGGCGCTTTTTATCGCCGTTGCGGAGTTTGTTGAAGAAGGACGAATAGCTGTCGCCCGTCCCTTTCAGCAAGACATTGGCCGAGCAATACGCGGTAAAACAGCCGCTGCGACCGCAATAACAGGGAATGCCGCCGGAGTGAATGTTCAGGTGCTCTATCAGCCCGCCCTGGAGATCCGGACCTTTGTGAATCTTCCGGTTGATGATCAGCGCCCCGCCCAAATAACCGCTGAGCGAGATATAGATGGCGTCCTTCAGATCCTTCGAGTACCACAATTCCGCATAGGCGGCCGCCTCGACATTATGGCTCATCAGGCAGGGCAAACCGATATGCCGGGAAAAATCCTCGAGCCGCACGCCGGCGCTGCCCAGTATCTTGCCGTAGAGCACGGTCGTCCCGTCCTGCGAGACCAGGCCCTGGATGGCGATGCCCACCCCAAGGATGCGCTTCTGCGAAATGCGGAGCGACTCGCAGAAGGCGGAGACGTGCCCGGCCAGCTCCCGGTAGTAGTTCTCGTCGTTCCGGTACTCGTTGGGGAGACAGTCCCGTTTGACCACGTCGCCGTAGAGATCCACCGCCACCAGGCGAAGCATGTCCTTGGATATTTCGACGCCAATGGCGATCTTGGCATTACTGACGCAGGTGATGACCTGCGGTTTTCTTCCCCCGGTGGACTGAAAAACGCCGTTCCTTTCGATGAGGTTCGCGTCCTCCAGTTCCTTGAGGTTCTGAGTAATGGTGGGAAGACTGATGTTCAACCGCCCGGCAAGATCGATCCTGGCGATGCGGCGCTCCTCATAAATCAGTCTGAATACCTTGTTCTGATTTATTTTTCGCATTTCGGCGGTGGTTACTTTTTGCATCGCTCTCTCCACGATGGTTTTCAGGTGCGACGACGGAAAGCCGGTAAGTTTAATAAAGATAGTTGCCGTAAATATATTTAGTCTGTAAGCGGCGCAGGCGATCAAAACCGTTCCAGGAGTGAAGTCCGTTTATATGAAATGTACCAGATATTGGATGAAACGCAACCGAATGCTCCGTATTGAGTCGGAAATATTCATATTTTCATCGTTTCTTACCGGTTTCGTTCCCCACCGCAAAAAAAAAGATTCGCCCGACTTGACAATGCCTCCTGATGAATTATACTTAGATTAAGATCCTTTCCTTAATGCATCATTCATATATCCACCTATTGCCCCGGCATCCCTATCGACATGCTCTATCCCCACACGAACCCGTACACCCATACCGGCCGGTTTCGCATCCGGCACTTATCCATAAAGGAGTCATGCGATTATGGGGACCGATTCAGCAAAAAAGAACATCGTCTGGTTTTGCACCGATCAGCAGCGTTTCAACACCATCTCGGGCATGGGGTACAAGGAAGTGCCGACGCCCAACCTCGATCGGCTCATCGAAGAGGGCGTGGGCTTTCAGTACGCCTATACACAGTGCCCTGTCTGTTCGCCCAGCAGGGCGTCGTTCCTCACCGGGAGGTATCCCCGTTCGACCAAGGTGAGCTACAACGGCAACGACGACTTCTCCCGGGACGAAACGCTGGTCACCAAAAGGCTGGCCGATTCAGGCTATACCTGCGGCCTGACCGGCAAGCTGCACCTCACCGCCGCCATGCGGGCCGAAGAAACCAGGACCGACGACGGCTACAGCTTCTACCAATGGAGCCACCACCCCCATGACGATTGGGCCTACGGCGTCAACCGCTATCAGGATTGGCTGAAGGACCATGGCGTCAAATGGGAAAACATCTACGGCGGCAGGTATCTGTCCATGGGCATATATCCGCCGGTGCCGACGCCGGGGTTCACCGGAGAAGAAGTGGGTGTGCCTGCCCAATACCACCAGACGACCTGGTGCGTGGACGAGACCATCCGCTTCATCGAGGAGACGGGCGACAAGCCCTGGCTGATTTCCATCAACCCCTTCGATCCGCATCCCCCCCTCGATCCGCCGCGGGAATACAAGGACAGAATGGATCCGGCCAGCCTCTCCATGCCGCTCTATCGGGAAGGCGAACACGACAATAAGCCGCCCCATTACCTCAAGGATTATATTCGCGGCGGGCAGGAGGGGTCGTACGATTCGGTCATCGGCATGACGGACGAGCATCAGTTGGAACTCCGGCGTGACTACTACGCCCAGATTCTGCTCATCGACGATCAGGTGGGCAGGCTGATGCACTACCTGGACGAGAACGGCCTGCGGGAAGACACCATATTCATCTTCACTTCCTATCACGGCGAAATGAACGGCGACCACGGCCTGCACTGGAAGGGCGCGTATTTCTACGAAGAAATGGTGCGGGTGCCGCTCATTTTCTCCTGCCCCGGGTTGATTCAACATGGAAAAACTTCCAACGCGCTGGTCGATCTGGTGGACATCGCCCCGACCCTGCTCGAACTGAACGGCTACCCCATTCCCCAGGCCATGCAGGGGAAGTCCCTCGCCGGACTGTTGACGGGAAAAAGCGATCTTCACCACCACAAGGAGGCTGTCTACTGCGAATACTACGCCGCCATTCCCCGCACCCACGAAGAGGTTATGGCGACCATGTACCGGGACAAACGCTTCAAGGTCGTCGTCTATCACGGTATGCCATATGGCGAATTGTACGATATGCAGCTCGATCCCAATCAGTTCAATAATCTCTGGGACAACCCCAAATACCGGGACGTGAAGCATGAAATGATCAAACGCGATTTCGACCGGGCGATTCTCTGCAACCGGGATCTGTCGCTGGGAACACGTTTCGATTTCTGATCAACCGCCTCTCAGGTGGCTAAAGCCGGGAAAACCCCAATGAGCGAATCCAAACGCAATATCGCCGTCTCGCTGTTCTTCCTCGCGGTCAGCGGCATATTCTGGAAGCTGGTCGACATCGGCGTCCGCCACTCCAGCACCTTTTCCGGCAACTCGCCCATGCTGGACAGCCATTTTTTCCCGAAATTCACCGCCGCCCTCCTGGCTGTCTCCAGCCTCGCCTGCCTTCTCGGCAGCGCCTACTCGCTCCACCGGGAACGGAAAGCGGGCGCCCAACCGGATACCGGAGTAAAAGCCGGTAAACAAGACGATAGCCTCCCCCCCGCCGACGACGTGACGGTGGAGGAAGAGGATCATTCCTGGCGGGGCGAGATGCGAGTCGTGGGGCTTTTCCTCCTCTTCATCGTCTATGCACTCCTGTTCAAATCGCTCGGCTATCTCTACACCACCGTCATTGTTTCCAGCGCCGTCCTGGTGCTGCTCCGTTGCAGGACGTGGTGGTACTTTCCCGCTTCGTGGCTGTTCGGGGCCATCGTCTACTATGCCTTCACCGAATTGCTCTACGTTCCCCTGCCGTAACCATCCGCCCAAAACCCCTGTGGGCGCGGGCATTTGTCGCGTGATCCTTATTATGAAGGAGCGGATTATGAAACGCAGTATTGCACGTATTGTCGCGGCGTTGGCGCTGGTCGCGGCCGCGTACTTCCCGGTCGGCGCTGTCGAAGCCGACTGCCCCAAACCGGCTAGCTACCCGAGGCGGCCGGTACAGGTCATTTTGCACAACGCGGCGGGCGACATCACCGACATCATGTTCCGCGCTCTCATTTCCGAAGTCGATTTGGGGCGGCCCATCACCATCGTCAACCGTGGCGGCGCCAGCGGCACCATCGGCACCACCGAAGCGGCCAACGCCGCGCCGGACGGCTACACCCTCACCATCGGCGCGGCCGCCCCCTTCTACATCAGGCCCCATATCGACCAATTGAATTATGATATCAGCGACTTCCGTCACATCGTCCGCATCTCGCCCGAAGAACCGCTGGTGCTGATTGTGGCTGAAACATCCCCCTACAAAACCTTTCAGGATCTGGAAGCGGCCTGGAGGCGGGGCGAAGGGCTGAAGCTCAGTTCCGCCAACCCCGGCAGCCTCGGGCACTGCGCGACCATGGACATCCTGAAGCAGAAGGGCCTGTCCGGGGCCGTCAACATTCCCGCCATGGGCGGCACCGTCGCCCTGACCGACATGCTGGGCGGCCACACCGACTTCATGCCCTCCGACCTGGCGGACGTGATTCCCCGCGTGGCCAACGGCCAGGTCCGCGCCCTCGCCGTATTCGGCGACGAGCGGGTCGACGTCCTGCCCGATGTCCCCTGCATGAAGGAACTGGGTCTCGAAGGCACATCCTACGCGGTGGCGTTCAAGTGGATCGCCGTCCCGAAGGACGTTCCGGAAGAGATTATCGACTATCTCAAGTGCCAGTTCAACAAAGGCGTGGTCAAGGAGAAGTACTCCAAGTTCATCAAGGACTTGAACGGCCAGGACACCTATGCCGAATCGGAAGAGGAGCTGACCCGGAAGGTCCAGGCCTGTTATGTGAAGCTTGGCGAAATCGTGGAAATGATCGGCCTTAAAAATCAGTAACAATTAACGAGGCTGGGGGATGGACGCCGCCATCCCCCTTTCCTTCGCCGGAGTCCCGGAGACGCGCATGTATGAAATAGCCGTACAATTGCTCACGCTCGAAAACGTGTTTATTATGTGCATCGGCATAGCCGGCGGCATAATCATCGGCGCCCTGCCGGGCCTCAACAGCACCATGGGTGTGGCGATAATGCTGCCGCTGACCTTCGGGATGGAATCCATCACCGGCATGCTCATGCTGCTGGCCGTCTACTGCGGCAGCGTGTACGGTGGTTCGATCACCGCCATCCTCATCAAGACGCCGGGCACCCCGGCATCCGCCGCGACCGTTCTGGACGGCTACCCGATGGCCAAAAAGGGGCGCGCCGGCGAAGCGCTCAGCATCGCCCTCACCTCTTCCCTCATCGGCGGTTTGGCGAGTTGCGCGGCGCTTATCTTCATCGCCCCGGCAATGGCGCGGTTCGCCCTCAGCTTCGGCCCGCCCGAATTCTTCGCGCTCTCCATCTTCGGCTTGGCGATCATCTCATCCGTCAGCAGCAAGCACCTCAGCAAAGGGTTGATGATGGGCTCCCTCGGCCTTATGATCACCATCATCGGTATCGACCCCATCGAAGGCACCACCCGCCTCACCTTCGGCAGCATCAACCTCATGAGCGGTATCAGCATCATCCCCGCCATCCTGGGCATTTTCGCGGTCGCGGAGATCTTCGTCAAAACGAGAAACATCCACGTCAAAACCAGGACGAGCGTGTCGCTGCGCAAGGCCAAGGTCTCCATAGTGGGATTGTTGAAGTACTGGAAGACCCTGATCAAATCCAGCCTGGTCGGCGTTTTCATCGGCGCCGTACCCGGTACCGGAGCCGCCCTCTCGGCCTTCATCAGCTACAACCTGGCCAAACGCGCCTCCAAGAACCCGGACGAATTCGGCAAGGGCTGCGTCGAAGGGGTGGTCGCGGCGGAGACGGCCAACAACGCCGTTACCGGCGCCACCCTCATCCCGCTCCTTACCCTGGGCATTCCCGGCGATACCGTGACCGCCGTGCTGGTCGGCGCGCTGACGGTGCAGGGCATCATCCCCGGGCCGAAATTGTTCGAGGGCGACGCGTTCTGGGTCAACTCGATCATGATAGGCCTTATTTTTGTCAATATCATCATGTTCGTGCAGGGCAAGGTGTTTATCAAATTCTTCAGTCAGATGACGCGAATCCCGCAGACGCTCCTGGTGGCGTTCCTCACCGCGCTGTGTACGGTGGGCGTCTTTTCAGCCAACAACGCCGTCTTCGACATTTACATCATGCTCGCCTTCGGCATAGTCGGGTACTGGCTCACCCGCTTCGACTTTCCGCTGCCGCCGCTTGTCATCGCCCTGGTTCTCGGGCCCTTGGCCGAACAAAACATGCGGAAGTCGCTGCTTATCGCCGATGGCGATTGGATGATATTCTTCTCCAGGCCGATCAGTTGCGCTTTCCTTCTCATCTCCCTGGCGGTCATGGCTTTTGCCGCCTACAATACCGTGCGGGGCAAGGAGCGGGCAACCCGCTCGGCCGAGACCCGAACGTAGAACCCAGTATAGGAGCACATCCAATGTCGGGAAGCATTCCCAAAACCATGCAGGCCGCGTTTCTTCCGGGCGATTCCACCGTTCAACTGCGCGCGGTTCCGGTTCCCGAACCGGGCCACGGCGAAGTCCTGATCAAAATCAAAGCCAGCACCATATGCGGCAGTGATATCCGCTGCATCTACCGAGAGCACCTCGGAAAAGGGCCGGAGGGATATCAGGGCGTGATTTGCGGTCACGAGCCGTGCGGGCAGATCGTCCGCTGCGGCCCGGGCATGCGCCGCTTCGCCGAGGGCGACCGTGTCGTCGTCTACCACATCTCCGGCTGCGGACTGTGCAACGATTGCCGTCGGGGCTTCATGATTTCCTGCAAGAGCGATAAATTCCGCCGCGCCTACGGTTGGCAACGGGACGGCGGAATGGCCGAGTACATGCTCGCCGAGGAGAAGGACCTCCTGCATCTGCCGCCGGAATTGACCTATGCCGACGGCGCGCAAGTGGCCTGCGGCTTCGGCACGGTGTACGAAGCCATGGAGAAAATCGGCATCAACGGCAACCATGCCGTCCTGGTGGTCGGCCTGGGTCCGGTCGGCCTGGCCGCCCTCATGCTGGCGAAAGCGTTGGGCGCGAACACGCTGATCGGCGTGGACGCGGTCCAGGACAGGCTCGATCTGGCGGTGCGGGAAGGCCTGGCCGACGAAGCCATCCACGCGGGACCGGATGCGCTCGAGCGGATTATGCGGGCGACCAACGGCAAGGGCTGCGAGAGAAGCCTCGATTGCTCGGCCAGCGACAAGGGGCGGCTCACCGCCATCCAGGGCACGCGGCAGTGGGGAAAAATAGCCTTTGTCGGCGAAGGGGGAACGGTGCGTTTCGATCCCAGCGACGACATTATGCACGATCAGAAAACGATACACGGTTCCTGGGTGACCAGCACCTGGCTGATGGAGGAGCTGTTGGAGAGGTTGGTGACGTGGGGCATCCACCCCGACAGACTCATCACCAATAGGTATCCGCTTAGCCGGGCTGCCGAGGCCTATGAAGTCATGGCGGCGGGAAAGAGCGGCAAGGTGGCTGTTTGCTTCGACGAGATGCTCGAGGCATAACTACAATTGACGATAAGGATAAAAAATATGGGAATTCTTGACAGGATGCGCCTGGACGGCAAGAACATATTCGTCACCGGCGGCGCGCGGGGGATAGGGAAAAGCGTCGCCACGGCGTTGGCGGAAGCGGGCGCGAATCTGGCCATTGTCGATCTGGACGTCGAGACGGCGGAAAGCGTCGCAGCGGAATTGACCTCGCTTGGCTCGACTGCCATCGCCATCAAGACCGATGTCACCGATGCCGGGCAGGTCGACGCCATGATGGCGGAAATTGCCGACAACCTGGGTGAATTGCACGGCGCATTCTGCAATGCCGGCATTTGCCTGAACGTGCCTGCCGAAGCAATGACGCTCGAGCAATGGCGCAAGGTGGTGGATATCAATCTGACCGGAGTATTCCTGACCGCCCAGGCCGCAGGCCGACAGATGATCCTTCAGGGCAAGGGCGGCTCCATCATCACCACCGCGTCGATGTCGGCCCATATCGTCAACGTTCCCCAGCCGCAGTGTTCGTACAACGCCTCCAAGGCGGGCGTCATCCAATTGGCGAAATCGCTCGCGGTGGAATGGGCCAAGCACGGCATCCGGGTCAACAGCATCAGCCCTGGCTACATCGGCACCGATCTCATTATGGAAGCGCCGCTCCTGAAACCGCTGATCGAAAAATGGACAGCCATGTCGCCCCTTGGCCGGCTGGGCCGCCCGGATGAACTGCAAGCCATCGCCGTCTACCTCGCCGGCGACAGCAGCCATTTCACCACCGGCTCCGACTTCGTCATCGACGGCGCGTTTACCTGTATCTAACGCGATGTATGCCGAACAAGAAAAGCCCTTCGACGGAATTGTCGAAGGGCTTTTTCGCGGTACGATTTGGATGCGCTCATGGCGAGGAATCCGGTCAGCCCTTACTGGCGATGACGCACAGGGCGCGGTCATCGTTAATCACGCGGCTCTCGACTTTGGCGAAACCGGCTCCCGTGAGCGAGGCGGCGTACTGATCGGGGCTGTAGAGATGGAGGCGGAGGACGTCCATGCGGTCGGGTTCGTTAACAATACCGTCGCCGTCCCGCCAGGCGTCGCAGAGTATGGCAAACCTGCCGCCCGGTTTCAATAGTTGGAAAATCTTGCGGTAACACTCCTCCACCCGATCCCAAAAATACACTGTCTCGATCGCCGTCACCAGCGAAAACGTCCCGTCCGGAAACGGAATGCCCAGGACATCGGCTTGTTGAATAATTACCCTGCCCTCGTGCACCGCGTCCCGGTTATACTCCCTGGCCTTTTCCACCGAGATGTCGGAGTAGTCCACCCCGTATACCTTCTCCGCCTTTTCCGCCAATAGGGAGACGGCCAAACCGCCGCCGCAGCCGACGTCGAGGGCGACATCATCCTTTTTCGGCTGCAGTACATCCACAAGCAGCCTGGTCATGGGGGCATGGCCGACATACATTTTCGCGATAACTTCCCGTCCCGCCTCGCCCACCGGCTTGCGGTAGTTGGGCAGCAATTCGTCCGACATGAGTTCTCCTTATAACGCCATACCCTGCGCTCCAAAACTATAGCGGATAGGCCCACCTGGAGCAACAGGAGTAGCGTACGAAACACTTACCGATAAAAAATCGCAATATAAGGAGTGCAGCATAAACCGACCACCGAGATGTGCGGATAATGGTTCGTATGGTTATGGATACTCCGTGAGAAAACCTCGCAAGCGCCAAGGAATAGGACCGGCACATGTGATATTTCGTCACCCCATACTAGGAGGAGCATTGCGGCTGTTGCTGCTCCTGTTACGGTGGTCGGCATTTACGGTGTCGCGCGCGTCGCACCTGCCGCGCGTGCGAGCGCGGCGATGTTTTGCGGCGGGATATCGACCAGAATCGCTTCGTGGCTTGGAGAAACGATCAGCCCGGTGGGGAATAGATCGCGCAAACGCCAAACCTCCTCCTCCACCTGCTCCGGCGTGCCGTTGACCAGCAACTGCTGGGCGTCGACGCCTCCGCAAAACGACGCTCTGCCGCCGAAGTCCTTCCGCAGCGTCGCCGCGTCCATGTTCGCCGCCAATGCCTGGATCGGGTGGACCGCGTCGGCCCCTGTGGCGACGATGTCCATGATGACCTCGTGCACGCTGCCGCATGAGTGGTGGATGACCTTGAGCCCATAAGAATGGGCCTGGTCCACCAGTCGCTTGGTGCCCGGGAAAACGTGCTTGCGCAGCAGATCCGGCGAAAGGAGGAGGTTGGTCTGGCAGCCAAAATCGTTGCCCATAAGCACGGCGTCCATATACCCCCTGGTCGCTTCGTAGAACACGGCGTTGGCCTGCAGGTAGAACTCGGTAATCCTGTCGATGACGGCCTGGAACATTTCCGGCGCCGACAGCATCGCCACCAGGGCGGACTCCATTCCGAACGCGGAACAGGCGTCCTGGAAATGGCAGGACCACACCAGGCCCATTCTCGCTTTGTCCGCCGGCGCGGCCATAGCCCTGCCGCGAGCTTCCTCCCTATCGATATACAGGCTCGGATCGGGCCAGGGAAAACCATCGACCGCTTCGGGATCGTCCATGTCCTCAAAGTAGCCCGGATCGGTCAGGGTCCGTTCCTCATACCCTTTGGACGCGTTTTTCGAAAAATTGAGGGAGCAGGCGATGTGGTTGCCCGCTGGAGACGAATAGGGCACATTGATGTTCGCCACGTCGTCGTCGAGGACGGCTTTGAGCCCCGCCTCGTCCCGCGCGTCGAAATGCCGTAGCAATCCCGGCAAGGCCTGCTCGGTCGGCTCCCCCAACCACCAAGCCGGCCTGTCCACTTGTTCCCTGGCCAGGGTCGCGAAAAAACGTTCCTTCCCGTCAATGCCCATCGGTCCTCCTCCCTCGCTTGTGGATTTCATGCTTCGTGTTCGCGGAGGAGGAACGACAGATCCACCGCCGCATGGACTTCCTGGCCGTCCAGTCCAGTTAAAACGATACCCGATCCCTCCGCACGGATCGTCTTCACGCCGAGGAAGCCGTTCGGGACAACGGCGACACCGTAGATAAGCGGGAAGTCGTACGTCCTGTCGGCGGTCAGGCGAACGGCGGTTTTGTGACCAAGTGATTTGATCGGGTTGTCGTCGGTGCTGGCGGGGATGCCGTAATGGTAATAGGAGAACGTCTCCTCCATGCCCAGAACAGGCCGGCAGCGGCCGTTCCATGGGGCGTAGTGCCTGCCTCCGTTGGAGACCCAGAACATGGTATTGCCGAGGATACGCGGATTTTTCAGTTGAAAATAGACATAACCTTCGTCGCGGAAGGTGATGGCTATATAAGCAAGCTCGTCAGCAGGGTCGTTGATGGTCATGAACACGTCCTCGTAGCCCTGCCGGATCGGCTGCGAGGTGAAATCCACCGTATCGCCGAAAATCGTCCGTATTTTGGTCATGTCGGTGATTTTCTGCGCGTTCAAAAAGAGGGAATAGCCGCCGCGCTCCGCCGACTCGTGGTTCTCGAAAGTGGTGTAGCCGTCGATCACCCGGCTGATGGCGAAGTGGGCGGAACCGGGGAGGTCGGGCAATTTGACGGTAGGATGGTAGCCAACCGGGTAGTCGCCTTCCCAGCCGGATACCGCGTTGTTTTCATAGACGACGCTGTGCCCGTCCAGCAAGCGCAGCTCCTTGCGGATCAGGCCCAACTCGTCTTCAAATTCGAGGAAAAGGCTGCGCGACTCCCCGCTCTCCTCAATGCCGGCCCAATTCCAGTGCTCGTTGGCGCACCGGCCGTGTATGGGGATGACCTTGCCCCGCGTTCCCTCAAGATCGCCACCCAGCGGCAGGCAGAAGAAATTGCCCCGGCAAACATTGAACAGGGGCGGCGCGTTTTCGAGCCAGCCTTCGTTCCACCAGGAAGGGATAAAGAACGGAGATACGTGGCGAGAGCCCAGTCGGAAGTACGGGTTGGTGTTGCCGGCGAGAACGGTGGAGTACAGGTCTACTTTTTCGTTCCCGAACGCATAGCAAGGCTGTCCGAAATGAGTCTGGATTTTTTGCATAATCAGCTCCCCGCGCCTTGGTGTGGTTTTGAATGATTATGCCCGTCCGAAGGCCGCCCTCCGGACGGGCTTGTTGTTTTCACACTCGCGTCGCTACTTCGCCAGGGCCTGGATTTCCTTGTAGAGATCCATGTCCCAGCTTGCCGCTTGTTGGGGGTCGTTCAGGTAGTAATCCTGGACTTCTTTGCTGAACTTGTCGATGTCGGGATAGGTGACGGTGACTTTGTTCTGCTGGAAGAATTCGACAAGGCCCGCCTCCTTGTCGAGGTTGGTCTTGTCGCACCACTCCTGGGCCACCTTGGCGGCGCTTCGCATGGCGCTCTTTTGCGAGTCGGACATGGACTCCCAAACCTCCTTGTTCACCGTCATGATGTTGTTGGCCAGAAGGTGATTGGTGATGGCGAGGTAGGGGGCGACTTCGTAGAACTTGGCGGTCTGCATGGTGGGCATGGGGTTGTCCTGGCCGTCCACTGCCCCCGTCGAAAGAGCCGTGTAGATCTCATTGAAAGACATAGGCGTAGGGTTGGCCCCGAGCGCTTTGCCGAGATAGAGCCAGGTGGGCGTGTTGGGCATGCGCAAAAGCAGCCCGGCCATGTCGTCACGGCTGTGGATGGGCTTCTTGGTCGTGTTGATTTGCCGTGCGCCGATATAGACGCTGGCGATGGGGACGAGCCCGATTTGTTCGGACATGTCCTTCGACAGCCTCGCGTTCACGGCATTGTCGCCGTTGAAAGTGTCGCGGAGATGCTCGTAATTCTTGAAAAAATACCCCGAGGTCAACATGGCGAAATAGTCGATGTAATTCGCGGCTAGTTGCGGCGAGACGTAGATCATGTCGACTTCGCCGCTGATGGCCGCGTCCATCTCTCCTTCGGCTCCGACCAGCGAGGCGGAATGAAACACGTCAACCGTGATGTTGCCGCCGGTAATCTTTTTCACCTCGTCCGCGAACACTTGCATAGCGTCGGTATGGGCGTCGCCCGGTACACTTATGCTGGAAAATTTCAGAACGAATGCCTTCTCCCCCGCTTGGCCGCAAGGCAGTGCGGCAAGGGTGAGTAAAAGGACGGCGAGAATGCGCTTTTTCATGGTTCGCTCCTCTAATGGATAGTGACCTCGACAAAACTCCGGAAAAATTCCGCTGCCGCGCTATAGCGTTTTAAATTGAATGTGAACCTTCCCCTGCGCTTTTCGGTTTATTCCAGTAATAACCGTAAAACGCATAAAGGAACCAATCTCTCTTTAAAAAGCGTTAACCATAGCGGTTGGGAAGAAACAGAACGATATCGGGAACGTACGTGATAAGGAAGAGAACGCCAATCATGAGCAGGACCATGGGCATGATTTCCTTAATCACGATCTTGAGAGGCGTCTTGCCCAGGCCGGAGACGATAAACAGCAACATGCCAAATGGCGGCGTGGACAGGCCGATCATCATGTTGAGGGAGACGAGAACGCCGAAATGAACCAAATCGATTTCGAACGTCTTCAGCATGGGCACGATCATCGGGATAAACACAAGCTGGATGGCGCTGGTGTCCATCGCCGCCCCGAGCAGGAGGAACAATATGTTGATGACAAAGAGAAACACATATTTGTTGTCGGTTATATCCAGGACGGCGGTCGCCAGGGTCGCGGGCACCTTTTCCAGCGAAACGATGTAGGAGAACAGCATGGCGCTGCCGACGATACTCCAAATGTAGAACTAGGTGCTCGCCGTATAAATAAGAATTATCCACAGGTCCTTCCAGCCCAGGCTTCGGTAGACGAAGACGGAAATGAGCAGCGCATACAGGGCGGCAATGGCTCCCGCCTCGGTGGGTGTGACGACTCCGCCGTAAATTCCCCCGAGAAGGAGTACCGGCGTCAACAGGGCGGGAATCGCGCCGACGGTGCGTCGAAGGAATTCCCATCCGGTAAATCTGATCCCTGTGGGGTAGTTACGCTTTTTGGCGACGATGGCCACGTAGGACATGAGCACCATGGCGAGCAGAATGCCCGGGATCATTCCGCCCATGAACAGCTTGCCGATGGACGCGCCCGAGAGCATGGCGTAGACCACCATAGGGATGCTGGGCGGAAAGATCGGGCCTATGGTTGCGGAGGCGGCGGTGATGGCGCAGGAGAATCCGTCGTCATACCCCTCCTTTTTCATCTGGGTGATTTCCATGACGCCGAGACCGGCTGCGTCGGCGATAGCCGAACCGGTCATGCCCGAGAAAATCAGGGAGGCGAAGACATTGACGTGGCCGGTTCCGCCTTTTAAGCGGCCGAAAAAGCCGTTGGCGAACTCGAAAACCTTCTCCGTCACCTTTCCCGAATTCATAACATTGGCGGTGAACAGGAACAGCGGAGCGGCCAGCATAATGTAGTTGGAGTACATGCTGCTGGTAATGACCGAGGCGGCGAGGCCGATTTTAATGCCCTTGACCAGGCAATACACGAGGCCGGACACGATCATAGAGAAGGAGACGGGCATCCTGATGATGAAGCAAACGGCCATGACGCCGAAAAGAAGGAGGATTCCGCTGGTCATTATAATTCCCCTTCCAGCTTCTCTCTGGCCTTTTCAACCAGGGCGCTGTCCGACGATTCGTTGTCGCTGCTCTGGCCGGTCAGTTCGAGGTAGATGTTGAAGGCGCAGCGCAGGGCGACGGCGAGCAACATGAAGACGAAGGGCAGGAACACGTATTTCTGTGGCCACAGGAGCGATCCCGTCTTGGCTGTGCGGGCCAGAATGGACGTAGTGGCGGGCCAGAAGAACATGCCGAGAAAGACGCCTATCAGCAGGTTGTAGAGGATACGCAGGAATTTTTTGGCCGCTTTGCTCCGGCCGTCGTAGAAGAGGCCGAATACCACGTGCTCGTTCATCTTATAGGCATAGCTTGCGCCAAAATAAGCCGTCCACATATAGGCCAGAATGCTGACTTCGTAGGTCCACACCACCGGCATATTGAAAACATAGCGCGAAAAGATGCCGATGATGAACGAGACGAAAATGACGGCGAAGGAAAATACCGGCACAATCTGTTCGAAGAAAAACACCAGCCCGCGGAATATCTTTCCCATGGCCATAATGCTATCGTCCTCGTTTGCTTCAGTTAAACCGGTAGAGGAAAAGCTGGTAGAATCCCTGGTTTTCCGCGCCCGGTTTCGGAGTCCATTTTTCATACACGACCTTTTTGCCGTCGGGCGAATACACCACGGCGTCGGGGAAGATCATGGCTGAACCCTTTTCGCGCGGCGTTAGCCGCAGGGTCGCTCCGTCGGCGATTTCCGTTCTGAACAGGCTGCCGTCGGCCGCGTAGACGAGGTATTTGTCGTCGGGGCTGATGGTGAATTCGGATTGGATGGAGAAATCGTTGGCGGTGATTTGCACCGGTTCGCCGCCGTTCGGCGACACGTGGAATGCCTGGACGATTCCGCGATCATCCCTGGCGTAGAAGACAATCTTTTCGCCGTCGGACGTGGATTTCAGCCAGTGCCGGGGGCCGTGGGGCGCGGCGACCACGCCGGGATAGCGCCGGCCTTCCGTATAGGTGATGCGGCGCTGCGTGGTGCCCTGCGGGGGCAGGGGCCGTCTGGTCGCCGTTCCTTCAATCGGGCCGGCGCCCGCCTTTGTCATATCCTCGGGCAGATCGACGACGAATATTTCCGTCAGGGGAGAGCCGTCCTTGGCGTACATCTTGCCCTGGAAGGCAAGTGCGAATTTCTGTCTTGTCCCGTCCGTTTTGACATAGCCGTCGGCGCCGATGAACCCTTCCTCGAGGGCGGAGTAGACGTCGTCCGTACCCGGTTTGGCGTTGACATTGAGGACCGACGCCAGGAAGGTGTAGTATTCGCCGTCATGGTTGCCGGGAGCCGCGTCCACCTTCACCGGCATACCCGCGACGCTGACGGCGACGGCCCGGGAGTTCTTGTCGTGATCGGCGTTTTCTTCCTTGAACGCGGACAGGATCTTGTCTTCGTAGGTGTCGCTGTTGAGCAATCCGGTGGGATGCCAGATATGGACGTGGGTGCCGCCGCGCAGCGCTCCAGGCGTGAAGGGCGGCGTCAGATCCCTGGCGTCCAGGTTGAACGTTCTGCCGGTGGCTTCGTCGTGAACGAGCCCCTGGCGATTATAGGAGGAATAGGCCTGGTCCGGCGCGTTCTTGTCCGGACCCTTGATGAAGGCGACCTGGTTGGCGGCGGGGTTGTAGGTGACGACCCCGACCTTGGCGCCGTTCGGATCCCTATAGAGCACCTTAATTTCGCCGCTGTCGACATGGACTTTTTCAATGGTCTCGCCGGCGAACTGGCTTGCCACGGGACGGACGTCATAGACCACCCATTTGCTGTCGGGCGAGAAGACGTTGCGATTGGTCAGCATGTGGCCGTTGTCCGAAAAGGTGAGCTGTTTCTCCTCGCCCAACGTGGCGACTTCGCCGGAGCGGTCGTCCTTGTATCTATCGAATGCCTGATAAGCCAGGGCCACGGCCTGCTCGACGGTCACGGGCGCATCGGGCGGCGGCAGTGTCGCGTGCTCGCCCAGGATGAATCCGTCGTTCCAAACGAAGCGGTATGCTTGCTGCGGCGTAGCGATGGTGATCGCGTCAGGCACGCCGGCCTGCGCCAGCACCGTGCAAAGCATGAGGGAAAAATCGGCGGCGCCCAGCGTCGCGTCTTTGTCGCCGTCGGCAAATGCGGGCACTTTGCCGATCAGACGCTTGCCTGTTTGCGAGAGCAGGGTTATAGCCTGCCCTCTGGTCAATTGTCCGCGGGGATTGGCGATCACCTCCGGCGGCGCGATGGATTCGTAGTATGCGGCATTGTTGAAAAAGGATTTTCCCCAATCGGACGGCTCTGCGCCGACGGCGGGTTGTCCAACCGTCGTCGCCACGAGGAAGAGCAGGCATCCGGACAGTAATTGAAATATGTGCATTCCCGCCATGTTTCGCATTGTCTTCCCTCCTCTATTGCGCCTTGGTTTTATGAAAGTCCGAGATACTCCCATGCCATTTCCTCGACCGCTATCAGCGCGTCCATGCCGAGCCTGTCGTTTATGGTGAAGCCCGCGACGTCGGCGCCCCGGCTGTTCAGCGACATGGGCACGGCACATTTGTTGAAGTGATATTTCGCGGTGATCGGATAGCACCTGGCCTCGCTGAGGGCGAGGACGGTCAGGAGATCCGCCAGCTTCCTACTCTTGACCGGCTGGAGGGCGAAATTGGCCACCAACCATGCATAGAGTCGGGGGTGGTAGTTGGCCATTACCCCGTTGTAGCCGGCGTAGCCGGCGATAAGCGATTCCAGGATGGTGGCGGCATTGGCGTTGAACAACGCCAAGGATGACGGGGCACCGAGGGCGGCGGCGCGTTCGCGAATACGGTCGGGATCGCAGCAGGTGTCCTTGAAAAATGAGAGACGCTTCCCGCGCGCGCATTCCAGGAGGAATTCCGTCGTCACCAGCCGCTTGTAGGGGTAAGGGCATTCATACATACCGAACTGGATATCGGGGAACGTCTTAAAAAGGGCGGAGGCGTTTTTAACAAATACCGCTTCGCCTTCATCCTCCCGGGCCAGGCGATTCGACACAAGGACATAGGCATCCGCCCGCACTCGAGCCATCGACTCGATCTCGGCCTTTTGTTCATCCAGCGAGTCGGCGGTATGTCCCGATACGACGACGGCGATCCGTCCGCCGACGGAATCCACGACGCAGGCGGCGATGTCCCTTTTCTCTGCGAGGGAAAGGAAGAACATCTCGCTCGATTGGCAGACGGCGAAAATCCCGTCGCACCCATTTTCGATATACCACTCGACCATATTGCGAATAGCCGGGTAATCGGGTTTGTCCGCCGCGGTGAACGGCGTTACCATGGTGGGCCATACTCCATGATAGAGGATAGGCATGATGGAATTCGCCTTGTTTGGTAATTTGTAGTCCAATAAAAACAAAAAAATACTGGTGAAGCGGTACGCCTTTTTCTTTCGCTTATGGATATGGTGATATGGGGAAACACCGCAGTAAAAACGCGGTAATTACCAAGGATACTCACGTGAGGGTTACTAATTATTTATAAATTCCAGCTATTATGAATGACATTCTTAATAAAAGAGTACGCTACAAGATCGCACCTGTCAAATCGATAGTGGAATTTTTTAGTAATTTATCTTGGATTGTATCTCGGAGGCGGCTTTGAGCAGCCGGTCGGCAAAGACGACGAGTTGATCGTCCATGACTCTCAGGGATGGACCGCTGATGCTTAAGGCACCTATGACGGTACCGTGGTTGTTGCGGATCGGCACCCCGACGCAGCGGATGCCGTACTCGTGTTCCATATTGTCGATGGCGTAGCCGCGCTCCCGCGTGGCGGCCAAGTCGAGGCGCAAGGCGTCCTCGGTGATGAGGGTATACGGGGTGTATTGAACAAACCCTTTTCCGACCACATTGCTCAGTAGCTCCTCGCCCATGAAGGCAAGCATGGCTTTGCCGAGGCTGGTGCAGTACATCTCGGCACGGATTCCGGATACAATTCGTGTCACTGGCGTGCCGGGCGGGTAGGAGCTGTCGATATAGCTGACCTCGGTTCCGAAAGGCTGGCCGAAGTAGACGATCTCCCGGCATTCTTCCGCCAGGAGATCCATGTAAGGCTTTATGATTCGCCTGGTCTCGTCATGAGAAACCATAAGACTGCTCAGTTCAAGGATTTTTCTTCCGAGCCGATATTTTCCCGGAATGACGCTTCGCTCGAGATAGCCGCAGAGCAGGAGCGTATTGAGGAGGTTATACACCGTACTTTTCAACAAGCCGGTCAGGTCGGCCAATTCCTTGACGCCGCGGTCGGTGTGGCTCGCGTCAAAGAAATCAAGTAGTTTAAGGCCTCTGAAAAGGGATTTAACCTTTGCCTGATCTTCAAGTTCCATCATATGCGGTCTCTTTAATCGCTGAACAGGTATCTCTTGCAACCCAGCCTTTAGTATATCGGAAAGACCGGCATATAGGAAGAAACGGCATAAAGACAGTTAAAGTGGCAAGTAGCGCGCTGAAACCCCAAGATTCTCAAAATATTACTGTAAGCATAGACCATTCTTATGTATCGCAATGGCAATAAGGATAACGGGATATATATCTGTTCGAATCCCTGTCTCTCTGTCAATTATTTAACCCCTGATAGAATCAGGGGTTGTTTGTATCGACAGAAATTCAAGTTGAATAAGTTGAGATGAACTTTATATGATGTGCCTTGCTATGCCGATGCTAGCAAGCGCCGCCTCCTGCAAGGCCTCCGAGAGCGATGGATGTGGAGTTATGATCTTCTCCCATTGCTGTACCCTTATTCCGGAGGATATGGCTATTGTTGCAGTTGAGATGAGCTCGTGCGCCGCATGGCCAAATAGGTGCGCACCAAGAACCGTATCTGTTTTTTCATCCGATATCACCAACGCCATACCTTCCGGGCTATCCTCCGCCAATGCCATACCACTGGCGGCGAAGGGAAAACGGCCTGTCCGGAACTGCAAACCACCCGCCGCTGCTTTTTGGCTCGTCATACCCACAGCGGCAAAGGAAGGTATCGTATATATGCAACGCGGCATAACGCGCTCGTCGGCGTCATAGCCGTGACCCAGCATGTCTGCAACCGCGCATTCCGCTTCGTAGTACGCGCTGTGCGCCAACTGCCACCCGCCCACAACATCGCCGGCGGCGTACACGCCGGGAATGCTGGTCATCATTCGAGCGTTGACCGTAATGGCTCCATTATTTGTCTCGAGTCCGAGTTTCTTGACGTCAATGCCCGTCAGTCTAGCTTTGCGACCCGACGCAGCCAGGACTACATCTGCCATTGTTATCATTTCTTTACCATCTTTTTGCCACATCACCTTTTTCGCTCCATCACAAACCTCTATGCGATTCACTCTCGCATTGGTGTGGATGGTAATGCCACTTTTCGTTATCTGTCGTGCCACCAGATTCACTATCTCCCGTTCCTCACCGGGAAAAAGCTCCGGCATCATTTCGAGCACGACAACTTCGCTCCCGAACGCCTTCATCGCGCTGGCGAGCTCCACCCCGATTACCCCGGCGCCGATCACGACCAGACGACGCGGCACCGCATGAAGGGCAAGCAACTGGGTGCTGTTCACTGTGGCTTCGATTCCGGGAATGGGTGGTTGTGACGGTTCCGAGCCGGTGGCAAGAAGAACATTTTTTGACGTGTACTCTTTCCCGCAGCACCGCACGGTATCCGGAGCGGACAATTCCGCTTCTCCGTTGATGAGTTCCACACGATGGTTTTTCAAGAGAGTGGCTACCCCATCGGTGAGTTTTTTAACTACCGCATCCTTACCCTTGGCAATCCGTGAATAGCTGAATTGTCCCGGATCCCGGAGAATACCGCTTCCGGAAAGTTGACGAATTCTTCCAAGGAGTGATCCCTTATCCAAAAGGTATTTTGTCGGAATACAACCAACGTTCAGACAAGTGCCCCCCACCGTTTCTCCCTCAAAAACGGCAACACGCTTTCCTGCGCGCCCGGCGGCAATGGCCGCCGAGTAACCGGCAGGCCCACCGCCGAGGATAAGTAAATCGTACATTTCACGTCCTTTTTATGTTTTGAGGGCCACCATTGCTTTGTAACCGGCCAGGTTCACACAGCCGCTCCGTTCGTGATCTACAGCATACTTGCGGGGGCCTCGATATATCCTTTGAGATCCGCAAGAAACGCGGCTCCGTAAGCGCCGTCGATAAGGCGATGGTCGAATGTTGCGGTAATTGTGACGATCGGTCGTTCCACCAGGTTCCCGTTTTGGATAGTCGGCCGATTCATAATGCCGCCTATAGCCAGGATGCAGGTTTCCGGTGGATTGATGATGGCTGTGAATCGGCTGACGGGAAAGGATCCGAGATTGGATATGGTAATGGTGCCTTCCTGCATCTCATTCGGAGCGAGCTTTCCCGACCGCGCCTTTTCGACAAGTGCGGCGCTTTCCGCGGCTATCGCACCCAGACGTTTTGCGGCAACATCCTTTACAACTGGAACAATAAGGCCTTCTTCAAGCGCCACCGCAATACCCACATTGATCTTTTGATGGAGGATTATGCCGTCATCCGTATAGGATGCATTGATAAGAGGGTGATCCGCAATGGCGGTTGCAACGCATTTGGCGAACAGGTCATGATAGGCCATTCGCGTTCCCGTTTGTCTGGAGTGTTCCCGCAGCTCCTGTAAAGCGGTCATGTCGACTTCCACTTCGACGGTATACGACGGTATTGAGGTCGTGGAAGCAAGCATCCGGGTCGCGATAGTCTTCCGCATCGAGCTGATGGGCAGGATATCACATACTTGCCCGCCATTATGATTCTCGAAAGCGGCAACATCCGCAGCCTTAATGCGTGTTTTTCCCGTGGCGGCGGCGATTTGCGCGAGGGAGATGCTTCTGTCGCGCGCACTCTTTTTTGCCGCTGGAGATGCTTGTATTTTTTCGCCGACGAAGGCCGGCGGTGCATTCTTTACAGAGGCTGAAGCGTGAGGAGTAGCCGCGCTTCCGGGAGCGGATGGCTGAATGGGAACATAATCGTCCCCGGCGTCGCTTTCCGTGTCTTGTGTGGCAACATATGTTTCAGCCGGCACCGGAGTGGAAGGTGCTTCCTCCGCATCGCCTTTTTCGCCAACCAGGGCAATCACATCGCCAGCGGTTACGGTATCGCCATCGTTGAAAAACACCTGTAGCAGCGTGCCTTTGGCAAAGCTTTCGACTGGCAAGGTTGCCTTGTCCGTTTCGACCTCCAAAAGCACGTCGCCTCGTGTAACGGGATCGCCCACGGACTTGACCCAGCGGATAATGGTAAATTTATCCGTGTTCTGCCCCGCGCTTGGCATGGTGATTTTATTGAGCATAACGACATTCCTTCCTGAGTATGGGCCGCATCCCGATTCCATCAAGCCAGCATCAATTCGCGAGCTTCCTCCACAATCCTGTCCACGGAGGGGACGACATGGTCTTCCATGATGGGAGCGAAAGGGATGGGCACATCGTAGGTGGCGACACGGCGAATCGGCGCATCAAGATGATAAATGGCATGCTCGGCTATGTAGGCGGAAAGCTGGGCTCCCCATCCTCCCGTATAGTTGTCTTCATGGACGATCATCAGTCTGCCGGTTTTCTCGACCGACTTGATGACTGTCTCGTAGTCGAAGGGGAGGAGGGTCCGGGGGTCGATGACCTCAAGTGATATGCCTTCTTTTTCCAACCTGGCGGCAGCCTCCTGGGCCCGATACTGCATAAGCAGATTGCCGACGACGGTAATATCCTTTCCCTCACGGCGAACCACGGCCTTACCGAACTCGATGGTATATTCTTCGTCGGGGACATCCGACATGGTGGAAAGCGCGCCGAGTTCGACCCGCTTACCGCCATAAAGCCGTTTATGCTCGAACACTATGACGGGATTGTCGTCACGAATGGCTTGCTTGAGCAGTCCTTTGGCGTCGTATGCGGTTGCGGGGCAGATGACCTTGAGGCCGGGGACGCGGGTAAAGAAACCTTCAAGGCTTTGTGCGTGCTGGGCGCCACGGGTAGTTGCGCCGCAGGGACATCGCATGACCATGGGAACCTTGACGGTGCCATTGGACATATAACACATCTTCGCCGCCTGGTTCACCAGTTGATCCATCATGCAAAAGAGGAAATCGCCGTATTGCAAATCGCCTATGGGACGCATGCCGGTCATGGCGGCGCCAACGCAGACGCCGCCGATAAGGATTTCGGAAATGGGCGTATTGACGATTCTCTCCGCGCCAAACTCTTCCGCCAAGCCGCGCGTAACCGCGAAGGCACCACCATAGCCGCCGTTCAAATCGCTTATATCTTCACCGATGCAGAAAACGCTCGCATCGCGGCGCATTTCTTCGGCAATAGCCCCATTGAGTGCTTCGACAACAGACATCGTCGCCATTAGTTATTCCTTTCTTCCCAATAGACGTGACGGAACGCATCTTCCGGCTTGGGATCGGGTGAGTTCTTGGCAAATTCCACCGAATCTTCAACCTCCTGTTCAATTCGTTCGTCGATAGCCTCCAGCTCCACGGCTGTGGCGACTTTTTCATCGACGAGTACCGCCGCCAAGCGCTTGATCGGATCTTTTGCCGCCCACTCGGCTTCTTCTTCACGAGTGCGATAGGCACAGGCATCGCTACGGGAATGGCCGGGGATACGATAGGTCTTCAGTTCCAATATGGTCGGGCCTTCCCCGGCGCGTGCACGGGAGACGGCTCGGTCCATCGCTTCGTTCACCGCAATGACGTCATTGCCGTCCACGACCTCGGAAGGGATTCCGTAGGCTGGACCGCGATCGGCTGCGGGATTTGCCAACAGGCAGGTGGTGCGGATGGGAGTGGACGCTCCGTAGAGATTGTTTTCGCAGACAAAAATTACGCCCGCCTTCCATATGGCCGCGCCATTCAAGGCTTCGTGGAAGGCTCCCTCGTTGGTGGCTCCATCGCCGAAATAGCTGACAGCCACTTGATCGGTACCCCGCATTTTGGCTCCAAGGGCGATGCCGACCATTATCGGCATGTTGCCAGCCACAATGGCATTGGCGGGAATGACGCCCTTGGTTATATCGCCTGTGTGCATGGCGCCGCCCTTGGCGCCGCAGCAACCGTTGGCTTTTGCGAACATCTCGCACATCATGCTTTTTAGCGAAACGCCCTTGGCCAGGTCATGGCCGGCTGGACGATGAGTCGAGCCCATATAATCATCGTCACGGAGATCATAGAGGATGCCAACGGCGCTTGCCTCTTGTCCGTGTGACTGGTGGATACTCCCCGGCATGGCACCTTCCAGGAAAAGATAATAAATGCGTTCTTCATACTTCCGTATGAGAACCATGCGTTCATACATTCCCAGGAGCTTTTTACTCCGCACATCCTTTTTCATATATTCCCTTTCAGATCAGAATTCGAATTTGAAGAGACGAGCCGCCCGCATGGTACACAACTCCCCTGTATCACCATTCAGAATGGAGATAAGACGAGCACGGCAGGAATAGTCCGACAGGAGGAGGTTACCCGGGGCGTGGGAGATGTATCATGACCATAGACACTCGTTTCAAAAAGGTGGAACGGTTAGTGTAAGGGTTACCAACATACAGCTCCGCCATCGATGACCAAGTCATGTCCGGTACAGAACGAAGCTGCTTTGGAGAGGAGGAAAATGGCCGGACCGACCATTTCATCGACCTCGGCTATTCGTCCCAACGGTGTTTCGGCAGCGAATTTCTCCATTTGCGTCGCCATTTCGGGCCGCTTGTTCATGGGGGACCAGGTGTAGCCGGGACTGATGGAGTTGACGCGTATGCCCTTGTCGGCCCATTCCACCGCGAAGCATTTTGACAGATGGATTACGCCCGCCTTGGCGGAATTGTAATGGCATTGCAGCAAGCCGCGATTGACTATGATTCCCGATATGGAAGCGATATTCACGATACTGCCTTTTCCACGAGGAATCATGGCGCGGGCCTCGGCTTGGCATGAAAGAAAGACACCGGTCAGATCCACGTCAAGCATGCGTTGCCATTGGTCGCGCGGCATGACTTCGGATTCCTTCGCATTGGCGATGCCCGCGCAGTTCACGGCAAGGGTGAGTCCGCCAAGTTTCTCAGCTTCTTCGACCATCGCCTGTAAATCGCCTTCAACAGTCACATCGCCTTTGACGACCGAGCATTTGCGCCCCGCCTTGGAAATCGCGGCAAGCGTTTCATCCAGCTTCGCCGAATCGGGGCGGTCAAAACACACCACATCCGCCCCCGCTTCGGCCAAGCCAATCGCTATGGCCTGGCCGATGCCGCTCCCGGCCCCTGTGACTGCGGCGACGTTGTCGAGTAAATCAAACCGATTCATTTCTTTCCTTTTCGACATGATGTGAGTAATTTCTCGCGCGAAGGCAGCGAAGGGCCTCAACGGTGGAGAGAAATATCGTATCCGCTTGCGCCAACATGCCCGCCGGGTGAGTCGTGGCAACGCCTATGACATAAGCTCCGGCGGCCTTTCCCGCTGCAATACCTGCTGGAGAATCTTCAATCACGGCGCTTTCGTGTGGATGGACGCCAAGTTCCTTCATGCCCGCCAGATATATATCGGGAGATGGCTTGCCGCTTGGTGTCATTCCGTAGGCAATGACCACCTGGAAAAAATGAGCGATACCGCCTTCGTGCAGCGCTGCTCTGGTATTTTCTATCGTGCTATTGGTGCCAATGCCGATATGGATGCCATCACGCACTAGTTCGGCTAATTCTTCCTTCACTCCCACGAACGTGCAAGGCCGACCCCGCATGGAGAGGAGTTCCCTGTATCGGGCGTGACGTTCATCCAAAAGCCGGTCAACCGGCGGCAAATTGGCAAACGTGTGGACGCAATGCCTCGCCCAGTCGATATCGGGGTTGCCGATATAGTCATACTCCCATCCTTTGGGAAAGGTGTGACCATAATGCATTACTGCATCGCGCCAGGCTTGAAGATGGAGTTCCTCGGTATCGACAAGAGTGCCGTCGAGATCGAAGAGTACGGCTTTGACACTATGCATGATATCCTCATCGCTGATGACGGAATGTAAGAGCCAGTACTATGGAAAGACGATTTAAGAGTTGTCCAGAAGGTACTCCGCGGTAATTTTGTCCGTCACCAGCGTATCGATATATCGGCCAAGGAGCGCGCCCCTCACCGCCTTGGCCTTATCCAGATTGCCGCCGCTAACGCCGATGGCCATGGGTATTTGTTTAATGTCGTCAAGAGACCAACCGATATTGCGGGCGTTGAATTCAATGCATGGATTTCCATCCGCATCATAGAAGCTGAACCCGATGCACCCGATCGCCTTTTCCCGCTGCAATTCGGAGAGCAATTGGTCGTCCAGGAAGCCGCCTTTATAGAGGCTGGCGTCACGGTTGGCGGTCCCTATGCCGAACACGCCGATATTGCACCGGCGAATCAGGGACATGCTGTTTTTAACAATGGGATTTTCTCGAAAAACCAGGGCTTCCTCCGGCGAACTCGCCAAACCGGGGATGGGTATATTGGCAGTGCGGGCGCCGAGTTTCTCCGAGAGGATATACGCGATTTCCGTCCCGCGCGTCGATGCCTCGGTCTCTGTATAACCGCTCAGTAACGGTACTATCGTCACTTCATGAACCGGCAGGGTGGGGAACGCCTTAACCATCTCATATAGCGCGGCACCGCCTGAGATGCCGACAACATCGTGATGGCTAACGACCCCGGCAAGAAGCGTCGAGCCTGCTTCTCCCAATTGCTTGATGATATTGCCGAGGCCATAGCGGAGCATTGGGACGACGACAACCTTTCTCAGGGAAAACCTCGCCACCAATTTTTCCGATAGCGCTTCCGATGCCTGGATCGGATCATTCACTGTAATGGTGAAAAGGCCGAGAGCCTTAGCCTTCGCTATCATTTTGCATATTTTGGCCTTGGACACGCCCATCTTCTCGGCTATTTGCACCTGCGTTTCGTTGTAGATGTAGTGGCTATAGCAGACTTCGAGAAGCTTGGTGATGACTTCTTCGCTTTGGGCAGGCGACATCTGGTGCGTTCTCATGTGTTGCCTCCAAAAGCGAATGAGTGTGGATTTTGTCCGATATCAGACATTTTCGGATCGATCCAGCAATGAATTAACGAAAGCGCGCACGATTTAAAGACTTTGGAATATCTCATAGCAACGCTCTTTCAAGTCATGCCATTTGGCATGAATGCTTTTGTATTGCTCCACCTTCTCGCGCTCGGGTTCGAATCGGCCAGCGACCGAGTTGAAGGAGGCTGCCGTCTCCATCATATCGGGGTAATACCCGATTGCGTTCCCAGCGATGATTGCCGAACCAAGAAGAGAACATTCCTCCTCCTGCATATTTTCGTACTGGGCATTGAGGACGTTCGCCTTAATTTGATTCCAGACGAAATTTGTGGAGCCTCCGCCCGACCCGCGAACAACCGTAAACGGTTGCATACCTAACAGATTTTGGAGGCCGGTGGCATATTCTTTGTATTCAAACGCGACCGCCTCCAAAATTGCCCGCAACATATGGGGCTTGCCATGGACCCATTGTATGCCACTAAAAGCGCCGCCCACGTGCAATCCCCTGTAAGTCCCACCTATGTAGGGATAGAACCCAAGCCCCTCCGCGCCGGGAGGAAGCACTTTGGCCTCTTCGCTCAGCGTATTCCCCTGAGAAGTATCGCCGACCACATTTTCGAGAAACCATTTTACGCTGCCGCCGCCGGTGGTAAAACAAAAGGCGTACCAGTATCCCGGTATGGGGGATTTAAGCGTACGCACCAAACCGCTTGGGTCAGGACGCCAGTGATCGGAACAGACCGTGAACATCGAGGCCGTGCCCGCCGTATCGCCGACCTGGCCCGGGCTCAAAATCCCCGCCGCGATGCACGCCGCTGGAAAATCGCCCGCACCGCAGACGACAGGGATACCGTCCGGAATTCCTATCGCGTCAGCATACCTTTTTACCAGGCTTCCGACAATCCTGGTCGGGGCGGATACCAGAGGCAATTTATCCGCGTCGATGCCGCATATGGAACAAATCTCCCGATCCCAATCGTCTATTCCATAGTCAATCAGGCCGGAATATCCGGTGGAGGTATTTTCAAAATAAGCGTCATCGGCCTTGAGACCGGCTAACTTGCCCCCCACGTATGTCGCTGTCAGGACAAACTTCCTGGCTCTGGCGTAAACATCCGGCCGGTTTTTCTTCCACCAAAGAATCTTGGGTCCGGTGGTAATGATCGTGTTGTTGCCGCCCTTCTCCAGAATACGCTGACCGCAGGCATCATTCATTTGCGCCACGAAGGGCATAAAGCGGTTATCCATCCACGTATCGTATGGGCTGACCGCATCGTAATTTTCGTCAATCCAGATAATGCCAGCCTGCTGCCCATCCGAGATTATGGCGGCGACATCGGCAGGACGACCCCCAGCGCTGTCCAGGAATTCTTTCATGCCGTCGACGCAGGCCATGAAAATTTCATCCGCGTCGTACTCGGTGGCTTCGGGAGTCGGATGAAAAAGATGCAGCGGCTTGGTAGCAACAGCCACAATGGTGCGCTTTTCCAGATCGAACAACATGCTTTTGACACTGGAACCGCCTATATCCGATGCAAGTATATACGTGCTTTTCACGTGGCCCTCCGCTCATCACTATTCGCCATACGGATATCCAAAGCCAAGACCGCCGCAACTTGTCTTTGCAGTAAAATCAGTTCATTTCCATGCCGCCACACACATTCACGGTCTGACCGGTAATGTACGCCGCATCGTCCGAAGCGAGGAAGGCGACGAGATTCGCCACGTCAGCTCCGGTTCCCGGCCGGGCCATTGGAATATTCGCTACCCACTCGGCCATGAGCTCGCCCTTTTTGTATTCACCGAGAAGACCGCCCCAGGCCGCGTCACAATACCCCCACATCTCTGTGTCGATAATGCCGGGACAGAAAGCATTGACCGTTATGCCGGCCGGCGCCAATTCCTTCGCGAGACTCTGGGTCAAGCCCATGACGCCGAACTTGCTGGCTGCGTAGTGGGGACTATAGATGAAACCGTGGCGCGCCTGGGCTGAGGCGGTGTTGATGAGCCGTCCTTTTTTCTTGTTCCGCCGCATACGCAGTCCCGCCGCCTGGCAGCAAAGGAACACTCCCTTGGTGTTGATGGAGAGAACCCGATCCCAGTCTTCCTCCTTGAGATCCTCAAGTTTCGAGACAAGTGAGATGCCTGCATTTTGTACCGAAATATCCACCTCGCCAAGCTCTTTCGCCACGCGGTCGTACATATCTTCGATCTGGGAACGGTTGGTCACGTCCACCTCCAGGGAAAGGACTTTTCCCAGGGAGGATAGTTGCTTTGCGGTATCATGGACTCTGGCTTCATTGGCGGATATGCAGACCGACGCACCTTCCTGCAGAAAGCGCCGTGCAATAGCTTCGCCAATCCCCCGGCTCGCGCCTGTGACAACAACCACCTTGTCTGTGAAGCGTTTTTCCACGGTAAATCCTCCTTTTTACATAATGAATGCTATTCTATTGTCGCCAGTTCCATGACCTTGATATTGGAGGCGTCGCTGCGGTCGAGAATGCCCTTTTGGCGACCGCGATTAAGAACGAGAACGCGGTGGGATAATCCGAGAACTTCATCAAGATCGGAACTCACGACAATGACAGCGACTTTGTTCCGGACGAGCTCGACGATTATTTCATAAATTGCCGCACGGGCACCAACATCTATACCGCGTGTGGGCTCGTCGAGGATGATGATTTTCGGCTTGCGGGAGATCCATTTCGCAATAACGACCTTTTGTTGATTCCCGCCGGAGAGAGCGTTGATGCTTTGCTTCGGCGTGCCTTTAATGCCAAGCAGTCGGATGGATTCACTTGTTAATTTCGCCACTTTTTTGGGAAGTATCCACCCGCCTTTCACCAACGCGTCCATATTGCTATAGACGATGTTGTCGGTAATGGATTGGGAGACGACGATGCCCTGGGTCTTGCGATCTTCGGGAATGACCACAATCCCTGCATTAATGGCGTCGGAAGGTTTTTTGATCGTCGTTTTTTGTCCAGATACAACAACCTCCCCGGAACGTACCGGGTCGCAGCCGGTTATGCCGCGTACCAATTCCGTTCGACCCGCCCCGACAATGCCGGCGAGGCCAAAGATTTCCCCCTCGCGCACGGAAAAGGAGACATCGGTAAAGCTGCCATCGGAAGAAGTAAAGTTCCTTACCTCAAGGGCAACGGCATCACTCGGGCTAGGCAGTGCCGGAAAGAGGCGCTCCACATTGCGGCCGACCATTTCGGTGATCAGAACTTTTGTGTCAACCTTGGGGTCGTCGTGGGTCGCCACCATATCCCCGTCCCGCAGGACGACAATTGTGTCGGCAATGCGGGCTATTTCTTCCAGCCGGTGGCTGATGTAGATAAAAGCCACGCCTGTCTTTTTCAGTTCCTCAATACACTCGAAGAGCCTGTCTGTCTCCTGAGCGCCCAATGCCGCCGTCGGCTCGTCAAGAATGAGAAGGCGCGCGTTCCTCACCAGGGCCTTGGCGATTTCCACCTGCTGTTGCGCCGCGACCCTGAGCGTGCGCATAGGGCGATTGACCGGAATATCCATGCCAAGCCGGACCAACTGCTCGGCCGCCAGATTGTTCATGGTCTTGCGGTCGATTATGCCGTTCCGCATGGGGACATGTCCCGCAAAGACATTCTCCGCAATGGTCAGGTCGGGGAAATACCGTAATTCCTGGTGGATCATGGCTATGCCTTGCTCCATGGCGTCGTGCGGCGACTCCGGAGCGTATGGCTTTCCCATCCATGTCATCGACGAGCCGTCATCGGGGGTGACGCTGCCGGCGATGATACCGGAAAGCGTTGATTTTCCCGCTCCGTTCTCGCCCAAGAGAGCGACGACCTCACCGGGGTGAACATCAAAAGAAACTCCGTCCAAAACGACGTTGCCGAAATAGCTTTTTGTTAGGTATGTTACAGGCAGAATGGGTTGGTGGGAGCTAGCCATCGACGCTTCGCCTTTTTTGGTAATCATCGTGTCACGTCTCCAGATTCGCCTGCCTGTGTTCGCAATTTCCGACCTTTTCCGCACCGGGCCGGCGGTGAACTTACCGGCCCGTGCGCAAGTCACTCTATGGGTGCTTTTCGATGAACTCGTCCACATTTTCCTTGGTGGTCGGCGTAACGGGAATTAGCTGCATCTCCGGCACTTTTCTGCCTTCGATAAGGTCGATGCAGGTATCAATGCCCAAACGCCCGAATCGTTGCGATTGCTGTGTCATCGTCAGGTCGAGAACACCTTCTTTGACCGCTACCAGGCCGCCCTCGTCACCATCAAAACCCACAACCAGGATTTTTCCGGACAAGCCGGCGAGCCTCACCGCCTGGGCCGCTCCCAGGGCCAGAGCGTCGCAGCGACCATGAAAAACGGTGATGTCCGGGTTGGCTTGCAGGAGATCCTGCGCGACGGAAAATCCGTCCTCCTGGTCCCAGCTATCGGCGGCTTGTTCGACGACCTTTATTTCCGGCGCTGATTCAAGCGCTTTCATCAGGCCCCCGCGCCTATCAATCTCCGGAGTTGTACCCAGTTGTCCCTGGATAACGCCGATGGTGCCTTTGCCGCCTGTTTTTTCGATAACCCATTTTCCAAGTTCCACACAGCCGCCAAAACTGTCAGCCGCGATAAATGAGTCACCAGGCGCGTCGGGCGGATTGCGGTCGACCGTAACCACGGGCACTCCCTTGGCGCGGCAGGCACGGATGGGGACGGCTGCGGCAGTTGCTCCGGCGGGAGTGATCAGGAGGGCATCAATCTCGCGAGCCAGAAGATCCTGAATCTGATCCACCTGGGTGGTGGCATCGCCTCTGGCTTCAACAACGATCAGGTCGACGCCTCTCTTGGCCGCCTGTTCCTCGGCTCCTCTCCGCACCTGATTGAAGAAATCAGACTGAAGATTGGCCAAGGCCAGGCCTATCGTGTATTTCTTTTCGCCTGCATCCGATTTTCCCGACAGGACGCAAAAGAGAGCTGCCAACGCCACTACCGCCAACGCTTTTCGATGCATCATTTTCTCCTGAATATAGAGTGAATTCGGCGACACAGCCTTCCATAAGCTGGTCAATGATACTAAGCCTTATTTCTCGGTACGGCGGCGCAAGTTATCGAAGACTACAGCCAGGATGATGACGAGACCGATGATCACCTGTTGAACAAACGGCGATACGCCATTAAGGTTCAGGCCATTCCGCAGGACGCCGATGATAAACACACCCATGATGGTGCCGCTTACAGACCCGATACCTCCGCTGAGGCTTGCTCCACCTATGACCACCGCGGCAATACAGTTCAATTCATACCCATTGCCCGAGCTGGGCTGTGAGGAATCCAATCTGGTAGCCATAACCACCCCGGAAAGACCGCAGAGGAGGCCACTGATGACATAGACCAGCGTCGTCGTATTCTTGACGTCGATTCCCGCGAGATAGGCTACATTCGGATTACCGCCTATTGCGTACAAACTCCTCCCGAAGGGACGATATTTCACCACCAACCACGCAATGAACGCCAGTGCGACAAAGATGGTGACGGTAAAGGAAAGGAAGCCAAAATACCGGTTGATTGACAGTCCGACGAACCAGTCCGGATAGCCAATTATTTGCCGCCCATCCGTGATGATATTTGCCAATCCCCGAGCGATGGACATCATGGCCAAGGTGGCGATAAAGGCGGGTAGATTTGCCCTGGTGATAAGGAGTCCGGTCACAAGGCCACACAGTCCACCAGCTGCAATGCCAAGAGGAATGGCGATTGCCCAGGAGAGGCCTTGCGTCTTGGCGAGCCAGCCCATAATCATCATCGACAGAGCGAGAATAGAACCGACCGAAAGGTCAATTCCGCCAATAATGATGACCGCGGTCATACCTATTGCCATAATTCCCAACACTGTCACTTGATCGAGAATATTGACGATATTCTGCACCCGCAAGAAGTACGGCGTCACAAATGAAAGCACGATGCAGAGAACCAGCAACGTAATGGCAGGAGTATGATTGGAAAGGGTTTGCTTCCATGAAATAGCTGTGGATTGGCTCGCATCCAGTTTTTCCGTCGCGCTTGAACTCATTACTTTGCTCCTTTTCGGCATCAAACTACACGAAACGGCAGCCCCGTTTGCTATCCGTACCGGCATCACCAGGTTTTGCCATGCAGTTACCAGATGTTTCAGAATGCACAGAAAGTCAGGGTCTGCTGCTGAGTCAGGGG
>JAJPXZ010000032.1 GCA_021205245.1 Planctomycetaceae bacterium | reverse complement strand
GCCGACGGCGTAGCGGGGGGTGCCGGGTCGGTCGCGGGTGCGGGGGTCGCTCCGTTATTGACGCTCATTGGTTTCCTCCTGTTGTGGATAGATGATTTCGATATAGGTGTCGCGCGGCAGTATCAGCCGAAGCGTTCCATCAAGCGCCTCTGCCGCTTCCCGGCGACCGAGGTTGTAGTAGTCGCGGCGGTCACCCAGACAGCCGACAGTGGCCGTTTTTACATTGGAGATCATCCAGTGAAGTAGCCGACGACCTTCCGGTGTAGACGCGACCGCCCGGGCGTCATTTGGTAATTGCTTGACGGCATAGGCCGCCCCGGTCGGTTCCTGGCGTTTCAGGCCACGACGTTCAAATTCGCTGATATCGTCAAGCCGCGTTGAATCCATACCGCTCACCCTCCGCCTCCGTTATGCCGCCCTCGGCACCAGTCAGCATGCTGCCATTGGCCAGGGAAGTCTCCGAGGCGGTCTTTGCCGCCTGCGCCATCTGTACCGCCTGTTGAGCCGCCGCCTCCTGCTGGCGCTGCTCCGCCTCCTGGGCGTCAAGCTGCGCGCATTCCTCGTCCGTCCTGACCATCTTCGGCGAGAAGTTCGCCGACTTCGTGACCTCGTCGATGATCTCGCGGACATTCAGCTTCTTGGCCGCCGACGGGTCGATCTTCAGGAGCTCGAGCAGTATCGGCAGCACGTTGGTGATGTTGGTGATGCCCTGCAGCCGGACCGATTGCGCCAGGCTGCCGATGTAGTCGATCTTCAGGTTGTTGCCGGCGATCTCCTCCGGCGGCGTGGGAATGACGCCTCGCTCATAAAACAGGAGGGAAAACACCCGATTGAGGATCGGGTCGAACAGTTCCGACTGGAAGCGTTCCAGCACCGGCCCCAGCACCATCGCCTTTTCCTCGAGCCGCTGCGCGACTTCGGTGGCGGTCATCTGCTTCGTGTTGAAGAGGATCGACAGGAACAGGTTGTTGTAGAACTTGTTCTGGATCTGCTGGACTGTGTCCTGAATCTTGACGCGGGTGTTGTTGAAATCGAAGTCCACCTGGTATAGCGGGCGGATTCCGGGCGACGATCCCAAGTCGTTATGCGGGACGTACAGTCCGGGTTGCATGGAACGGACCTTGAAGTCCCATTCCAGCGACGACGGCCCGGTGAGCATCGGTTTGATTGCCATCTCCGCCGCGTTGATGTAGTCCCGCTCCATCGACTGGAGCATGCGGTTGTCCGAAAGCGCCATCATTCCGGGCGAGAAGCCGTAGACGTCGTCGGAGACGGACGACCAGCGCACCGCCACAAAGGGACTCGACCGGTGCATCTGGTACTGCAAAATAGCCTGCCGGTCCTCATCCGGTCTTTCCGTCGCCTGCATAAAGTAGACGGACTCGTATGGGAAGCCCTCCCGCATCTTCCCGCCGAACATGGTGTCGCCCGCAGGCTGTATAGCGTGGATAATGGTGAAGGTGGCGTCATCCAGGTTACCGGTCCGGAGCGCTTCGCGGACGGCGGTGTTGTAGCCGGGGTTGTCCTTCCCGAACTTCTCCCGCATCTGTGCCGCCGTCATATCGCGCCGGCGGTCCAGGGTGTTGACGCGGAGGTCTTCGCCGACGGCCAGGAAGTACTCGCCGATTGTCAGGTGGCGAAGGCGGACGCCCGTTTCCCCGTCCTGGTCGATAAGCGCCGCCGCCGTGCCGTAGATGACCGCCTCGTGGTAGAGGTTCGGCATAACGGAATAGAAGTTCGAGCGCCGCAGGGTATCCCGCATGATCTCCTGGACGACGTGCATCCACTGCTTGACCGGCCCGACCTCCATCATCTCGCTGTCCGGGTGCGTCACCTCGAACCACGGCTTCGACGGGCTGGTGAGCCCGCCGTGCAATCCGCTGGAGCAGGTCCTGGCCGCGTCACCGACAACGCCGTTGACGATGTTGTAGCCACGGATGATCTCGTTCCGGTCCTTCTCGCTCCACAGGTACCGCCCAGACCACGGATGCATGTACTCATTCAGGATGCGCCACACCGGCAGATACGGCTGCGCCAGGCGCTCGAGCTGCGTCCAGCGCCGGCGGTAGGGCTTGGTGCCTCGGTACTCCTCGGGCCTGACAGGCAGGTCGCGCCTGTACACGCCGTTGTTTGTGCCGATCTGTTCGGTGGCCGAGCTCATGGTTTATCCATCTATCCTAAGAGAGATTTACGGTTTATGTTCGCGGACGAGGTCAGGCCCAGCCCGCTGGTGAAGTTGGTACGGTTCGCCTCCTGCTCGGCGGCGCGGCGCTTCCGTTCATCCTCCTCCGCCGCCAGCACCGAGTCGGACTTGCTGCCGTCATCGTTCGCCGGTGCCTCGGGCGCTTCGGGTATGGCCGCCGCCGGCGACTGGTAATTGATGCCGCCGGAGTTGAACGAGGTGTCGTAGCCGCCGGAGTTGCCTTTTCCGCCCAGGAGCGTGCCAAGCAACGCCCCGCCAATCAATGCCGCAGGTACGCCCATATCAGTGCCTTTCCATCCAGTCGTAAAATCTCGGCTCCGGCCCGGGCGGCATGTCCCTGAACGCGCTCTCCTGCCGCTTATGCACCGGCCTAGCAAAAGTCAGTGCCAGCGCGTCGCCGAGGTCAGGTGATGCCAGCCCACGCTTTCGCATGTCGTCCTTGGACTCGAGCTGCATCTTGCCGGTGTTGGTGTGGAAGTACTCCGGACCGATCAGGTCGTCCCGGAGGTCGTTGTTCTGCTCCAGCGCCGGCCCCTGCTCCAGCCATTCCTTCATGTTCCACCACATCTCGATGCGCTTGTTAACGAAGCGGTCCGTATCAATCGGTGACTGCGAGAAGGCGATTCCGACCACGTTCTGGCCAGTGCGGCGGAGTTGGTCGTAAACGCCCGCTCCGACGCCGGTCTGGTCCACGAAGATGGCGTCCGGCCGTTCCTGCTCCGCACGCCGGGCCACCAGGTCAGCCAGCTTGACCGTATCGACGCCGCGCACCGCGAACAGCACCCGAGCCAGCATACCCTGCCGCAGCACCGCCACCGACCGGTCCGTTCCCAACCATGCCGGGTCAACGCCGATGATGATGGGTGCGTGGTCCTGGGAGTGGAGCGGAAGCGTCGTGGCCATGGCACGCTCGACCAGGTCGAGGGAAATGAGGTTATAGAGGCCGGCCTTCGGAAAGTCGCCGAGGACGCGGACGCGGTACATATCGGAGTCCTCTCCATACTCGGCAGCGATGTCGGTGGCATAGGAAGGATCGACGAGCGGCGAGTCGAGGCAGGAGAATTGCAACCGCGTCCAGGTATCGCGCGCGCCGTGGAAGGCGTTATGGAAATAGCCGGTCAGGCGCGTTGGGTTACCGGCCAGGGCGACGCGGGCGGAAGGTGTAGACAGCGCGCCACGGGCGACCTCGAAGATAGGTTCAGCCACGCCGGCGGCTTCCTCAATCTCGAACAATATCTCCGGCGCGTGGAATCCTTGCAGCGCGTCTGGGTTCTCCGGCCTGGCGGTACGGCCGACCACCATGGAACTGCCCCGGGTGATGCGGTCGGCATTGACCGAGAACTGGCCGCGCCAGAAGTCGTTCATGCGGTTAAGAAGGCGGCGGTATTCACGCCAGAGCACGTCCTGCAACTGGTGCGCAGTCGGCGCGGTGCATGGGACCAGGGCGTCCTTGCGGGTGGAGACGAACCACAGCCCGCCAGCAGCCAAAGCGGTAGACTTGCCGGTGCCGTGGCCGGAACGTACCGCGACGCGCGCGCCGGGCTGCGCGAGAGCCGTCAGGAACTCCTTCTGCTGGGCCGTCGGTTCCAGCTTGATGATGTCACGGCACCACAGCACCGGGTCATTCCGGTACTCGGTAAGGGCCTGGATGATGTCGTCCCTACTCGCCATCAGGCTTCCCCTTTACGGCTGCCAGGTAGGAGTCCAGGTCGTTTCGGACGTTGACGTCCCGCTCCTGCTTATCACGCCACTTTTCAGGGGCTTTGTTCTTCAGGAAGAAGATCATCGCCGTCACGTCGCCACCAAGGGCGCGCTTCGCCAATGCGGCTTCAACATTTGCGACGATTTCGCCGTCCCCGCTTTTTATGGCGTCGCGTAAATCCTCGTGGTCGTTCATGTAGCGATGGAGCGTGGCTCGGTTGATTCCAAGCCGTTTGGCGATTTCAGGGCGCGTCAGACCGTCCCCGGCCCAATCCTTGACTTCCTCAAGGCGGGGCTGAACCAGGTCGAAATAGGTCGTGGGTCTGCCGCGCTTCTTCATGTCATTCCCAAACTATTTGAAGGAGAAGACCCAAGAGAGCGCCAAGCAGGAAGCATTCCATCACGCTCTCCCCATCACCCACAGCCAGGACGAAACAAAAAAAGACGCGCCACCCGGAGATTCGGCTCCGAATAGCGCGTCTTAAATGCCCCGTGGCGGGTTGGAGGGAGCTACCCTCCGCTTCGCCCTGGCTACAAGGTTGTCAACTTCGCTTCAATCCTAATAAGAAACGTTTGTCGTAAGACAAACGAAAGACCTTAGATCCACGTCACACCCTGGATATATATAAGTAGACACAAAATTTCAGGAATTCAAGAAACTCTTGTTACGATTTTTGGACGTAATTTCCGTAAATAGTTGATACGGATGGACAAAAAAATTTCAACTACGGCACTGCATCGAGGCGGTGAACAGGTCGAAAACATCGAAACTTTTGCAGTCTCCCTTTGGGATCACCTTCTCAAACCAACTCAATGGCAGCCTGGTTTTGCTGGCGGCATGGTCATGATGGTATATCCCATGCCTCATGATGGGCGCTCCGGTTGCGAACCAAAGGTGAATTCCATCCTTGTCGTGTGTGAGGTACAGTTTGGGTTCAATGTGCATCTATTCTCCTTCCATTTTGATAATTTCCCGCCTGATTTCGCCGGCTATTTCCTGCCGCCTCACCTTGGACGCGAGGCGCTTTACCGATGCCCTCGCCTTACTGCGCCGGCGGAGCGGCTTGACGATGCTCGGCGAAAGGTCGAGATCCTCGTTGTAGTAGTCGTATCCGAACGCACGATTGCGCAGTTTCATTTCACCTCCTCCGGTGGTTTGGCAACGTAGGCATAGCCTTTACCCCGCCACCCCCATTCCATACAATCGCCCAAGGGGGTCGGCTGGAGCCATCATGGCAAAAATCGTCGGGTTTTTCGGCGTTCAAATAGACGGCGTGGTCTATAAAGACGTCAAGGGCGTCATGTACGCCAAACCAACGCCCGAAACCGTACTCGCCTCACTCTATGTTCCTAACAGCACAGATATCCCGAGGTTCCACCCTGAAAAATGGATCACCCTGTCCGCAACCTGTGAAGGACTTAGTTCAATCCGTGGCGTCAAGGCATGGGTGGACCACTACGTCCAACTCCCCGGCACCGGGAAGTATTACACGGTCATCATGTATCGGAAGGGGAAGGAGCCGCCCGAGTCGGAGGTGGGGGTGTAGGGAGGTAGGCCCAGAGGTCACCGACTTCAATGTCGGTATCCTGCTCATCGCACCGCTGAAAATACCGATAATAATTAAGCGGATTTTCTGCTAATTCTCCTGGAATCGGCGCGATATCTCCCTTCTGGAAAACAAGTATCCATTTCCCTCTGTCGGGCAGGGTGTTAACCTCTCCGTCATACCTCACCCACCGGACCACGCTCGTCCCCGGCTCCGGCGTGCGGCGGTTCCAGGCGGCGATGGCCTCAAATGCGGATATTTGGTCCGGGCCTTTGCAACCGCATTCCAGACAACCGATGTATTTACGATAGCCCGTAGCGCATACAGCCGCCATTCCGCCACACAGCGGACACGGCATCAACTCCTCACTCATCGCGCACCTCCTTCTTTGACATCCAATATCCAATTTCGCAATTGGTGGCAGCAACGAGGCAAAAGATGGCAATGTCCCACCTACCAAAAATGGCGAAGATAATGGCGACGTCAGGACCAATACCAGCGATTATCATATCAAGAGAACGTAGCCACTTCTTCACTCCTGGCATAATGCGGCCTCCATTAATTTGGCTCCGAGTAAAAACATCCAATTCCAGGACAAACCAACAAATTTTCGCCTGGCTTGAAATCAAGATAATGTTCCTCGCATCGAGGGCACAATACCCTGCGCCAGTCTTGGTGCCAATTTCCGCTGTTCGCATTCGCCGACGGCGATGAACTGCGGCATTCATGGGCCGCGCCGCAGTCGGGGCAATAGCATATGCGCATGGCGCGGCCTCCTTATCTCCACCGGCTTGGACCTTCGGTGTCCCCTGGGTCCCGATCATGGCTATTGTTTTCACGCGGTCGTGTGAAGTATTCAGGATCAAGCCGAACGAGTTCCCTTTGCAAGAATTCGACTTGAGCATCATGAATAGCCTTGGTTTTTTCGGTGGGAATGCCCATATGCCGCTCGATAATGACGGCGATCTGCATCAGGTCGTTTTGTGGAGCCTCGTGAAACTGAAGAAAAGGTAATTGTTCTTCGAGGCGCGTCTTTATCAGCGAAAATATCTCCTCTGCTGCCCGCTTCGCCGGAGTTTTATCGGGAGTGGTCATTGGAGATCCTTTATCGTAAAAATGGAACCGAGGATGTATTTATGAGAGTACCGAAAGCCCAGTCGCAGGCATTGCCGGGCGTTGCGGACGGAGTCATGAACAGCGGGCATATCGCATTCTCCCAGCCGTATTTTTGCAACCTTTGCCCAAAAAATGATATTATCGAGGGATCGCATTGCGTTCCTGTAGTGTTCCTCCTCCGCCGCCCGCTTGCTGGCTTGGTCAGTCATGGTTGGACTCCTCACGCAGGAGCCTTGCCAGTTCGAAATCAATATACTGCCGGGCCTTCATCAGGTCTTCGATCGCGCTCACATTAGCTTTCTTTCCGCATCGCCAAATGTATTTCATCGCGTTGCCAAGGTTGAAGTTGAACGCCTCCATAATTCGGATGCTCTCCACTCCCGCAATCGCACCGTAGTGGTTCGGACGAATTACGTTTTCACTTTCTTGGATCGACATGTTTTCCCTTTCTTTGGGTGCTTTTCATTGCCTGCACCGCGCCACCTTCTGCCGAAGCACCTCCCTACCGTCCACCGTCACGCGCAGCCATACGC
>JAJPXZ010000117.1 GCA_021205245.1 Planctomycetaceae bacterium | reverse complement strand
TGGCGTTACGGGAGAGTCCTTATCTCCCCCCGGAAGCGAGGGAGTTGTTCTTCCATCCCGAATGGGTCGCCCCGCCTCCAGGCGATAAGGGCTGCTATTGGTGCGGCATTATCAGAGGCCATTGGTTTGTCGTGGCCCGGGACGCGTTGCAAAGCAAATACAACGCCATGCCGCGTGTCCGCATGCCGCGCAGGAAATGGAAGCACCGTCGCGGGCCAAACACATACCGTTCGTGGACAAGAAAGCCATTACAAAACGGCCCGCCGCAACCACGGCGGCGGGTCTTCCGATTACCCGAGTTATGCGTCCAACCCGCCGCACCCCCGGACCTGTTACCGACCCGGCCGGGTGCGCCGCCGGGTCAACCATGGGAGGAGGGTACACCCGTGCCCATCCGGCCCCGGAGGAAGACAGGGCTTTGCACCCTTTGCCCTTCGGGATGGCCGGGCGGATTGAATTCCGCACAAGTCATGCTCATTGACATTCAAATCGACGACTAGACCGTTGCCGTCCGGAAGACGCACCACCAGACACCATTGGCGCTATCGTCCAATCGTCACCCGGGCGTGCATAGCATCGCCCCGGGCAAAACCAGGGCGGTCCGGCCAGGGTCCACCGGCGTGCGTTTGCTTCAGCAATCATCGACACGAACCAACGCAAAACCAGTTCGTGCCCACGCACAAAAAAACCCGAACCTTTCGGTCCGGGTTTATGTACACAACTACGAGCGCCGTCCGCTTACGCGGTCCACAATCCATGCAGGTTGCAGTACTCGCGCGCCTTCACCGCTGTCGCGTCGGTCTTGAACACCGCTTCCGGCGTGTCGGTGGGGGTCAGGTTGGCCCGCAGCACCTGGTTGCCGGCGATGAGTTCGATGGTGGTGATGTAGTGTTCCGGCGTCATCGGGTGCGGTACAGCCCCGACCTTGACCTTGTAGCCGCCATCGACCTTTTCGATAACCGGCACGTGTTTTTCCTTGGCCGCGTCGACGGTGTTTTCGGTCAGGGCCTGCATCGGCACGCCGCAGCAGACGGGCGCGTCCGGTTGGGCCGCGACCAGCACTTCGACGACAGCCTTGCATGCGTCACATTTGTACACCTGGTTCTGTTGCATGGTATTTCTCCTCACCCTTGTGCCTTTCGGCAGGGAAATGGCGCGGTGGCGCTACGGTCACCCGCCGCGGCCGCGCCGGTACTGTAAAGGCTACCCTATCCAGCCTTTTGTCGCTTCATATTAATTCGTCGTTGTCCTTAATAGTTTTCGCACAGCACTTCGAAGTGGGCCTGGGGATGGGCGCAGGCGGGGCAGATCTGCGGCGCTTCGGTGCCTGTGTGGTTGTAGCCGCAATTACGGCAGCGCCAGGTCACTTCGGTCGGTTTCTTGAACACGGTGCCGTCCAGGATGTTTTTACGCAGGTTCAGATAGCGTCGTTCATGGTATTTTTCCGCTTCGGCGATGTGCAGCATCGCGTCGGCAATATCGTCAAAGCCCTCTTCCTTGGCCGTCTTGGCCATGGTGGGGTACATTTCGAACGCTTCGTGGTGTTCGCCGCCGGCCGATTCCTTCAGATTGTCGGCCGTGGCGCCGATGACGCCGAAGGGGAAGGAGTCGGTGAACTCCTGCGTGCCGCCGGTCATGAACTTGAACAACCGTTTGGCGTGCTCTTTTTCGTGGTTGGCCGTCTCTTCAAAAATGGCGGAAATCTGCACATACCCTTCCGACTTCGCCTTCGAGGCGTAGTAGGTATAGCGCATCCGCGCCTGCGACTCGCCGGCAAAGGCATTCATCAGGTTTCGGGCGGTTTTCGAGCCTTTGAGGTCCATGGTTTCTCCTTGCAAACAACGGTGACAGTGAGCTCAAAACGGGGCGATGGTTGGTTTTGGTTCTTACCCCACAATCGTTAAGAGCGGAAGGCCGCACGGTGCGGCGATATTTACGGTAGTAGTTGATTAACTATGTACGGCACTATGTGTTGATTTGGTTCACTACGCAAACCGCGCGTTAAACCTTGAGCATTGTGTGGATAAGCGACGGGATATGAAATACCATAAGTCTATGGCATAAAAAAGGTTCCCGTCTCCGACCACACGGTCGGAATCAGACGGGAACCAGGGTGAGGGGTAAGTTGTTGGGCGGGAGCGACTTAGGTTCTGGAGCGTTTCTTTCCATGTCGCTCACCGCATGATTTACACTTTATTCACTTCTAACGAAATGTCAAGTGTTTTTTTAACCATAAAAGTTAACGCCGATAGATCAACTTACCCCGGAAGTTTCGCAGTTGGCGGCAAGTTTAATCGCTCCAACGCGTTACCCGGTTCCCTTTGCTCATATCCATTATACCTCGCCCCGAAAAAATTACCAAAGATTTCGATTCGCCCACCGGGGCGAGGGGCCGAAACCACGGACAAAATCAGTCCATACGTCCAAAAACCAGGCGATAAACCACCCAACTGACTGGACGGTATTTTTTTTCTCCCGTTAAAAAACATGGCCATAATTCGGTTGACCCTGCCGCCGGTTTGCACATCATACTACAGAGGGGACTAACACGGATGACTGCACGGCCGTGAACTGGGGCGATTATGGCGGATTCACACAATCCACAGGACGATCTCGACGCGTTTTTCGACGCAGCCGACCAAAGCGACTGGGACGAGCTTCGCCAGGCCGCCCTCAATGTCGCCAAAAAACCCGAGCCACCTCCCAGCCACGGCGGCCTGACCCATCCGGCGTGGGGCGACGAATTCTCCAAAAAATCCAAGCCGCTGGTGACTCCCGGCGGGGACGATTCTCCCTCCGAATCGGCGGCGGAACCGCCGTCCATGCTGCCGCCCGAAGCGGAGGCGATACTCCCGAAGATTCTCGCCACCGGCATTAATGATTCAGCCACGCGCGGCCCGGTGCCGCCGCCTTCCGGACGGGACGCCGCGTTTCTTTCTCCTCAAGAGCAGGAGGCGCTTGTCGGTCCGCAGAGCCTTGACGGCAAGTTCATCGCCATCGACCCGAACTCCATCCCCGGCGTGTCGGATGATCCCGATCAGCCTTTTGTCCTTATCCCGGCCAATGTGCATGCATTTATGCCGTGGTGGGGCTGGTTCACCATCGCCGTGGGGCTGCTCATGCTTATTACCGGCGTCGTGCTTCTTCCCGGCGTCACGCTGGGGCGGCTCACCTCGCGTCTGGGCGACCAGAACGACGCCACCGCCCGCGCCGCCATGCGCCAACTTGTCATCAGTGGCGACGAGCGCACCGTCCGCAAGCTCTACGACGTCGCCGCGTCGCCTGGAGCCAACCTCCCCCTGCGATTACGCGCCATCGACACCATGAGCCTTATCGAGCAGGTGCCGGAGGTCGACCGTGCGCTCCTGCGGCTCGAACTCGCCGCCGACACCCACGACCAGGTCCGCGAGGCCGCTATCGCCGCCCGCCGCCAGCGGGAAGCCTACCGCACCACCCGGGACGGCCAATGAGCAACGTGACCATCCTCTGCGGCTCTCCCCGTCCCGATGGGAACGGCATGACCCTCGCCAGGCGGTTGGCAGCATTAATTCCGGGGCAACTTTCAATCGTGGACCTCTACGCCGCGAATGTTCGCCTCTGTCGCGGCTGCGGCGTCTGCGCTTCCGGTGGCGTTTGTCCTCTCGGCGGCGACGATTTCCTCCCCATTATGGAAAAGGTCGCCGCCGCCCGCTGCGTCGTCATGGTGTCCCCCCTGCACTTCTCCGGCCTGAGCGCGCCGCTGGTGGGGTTTATCAGCCGGTTTCAAGTTTTTTGGAATAAGGATGTCACCGGCCGTTTTCCAGGCGTGGCGGCGCTCCTGGTCACCGGCGGGTCCGAATACCCGGGGATGTTCGTCGCGCCTCGCAAAGTGGCGGGAGCGGCCTTTAAAACCCTGGGAATGCCGCTTATCGGCATGGTTGGGGCTGCGGATACCGACCGGGTTCCGGCGGGCGACAACCCCGACGCCATCAGCCAAATCGACGCCTTGGCTGGTGAAATCCTGGCTTCATTGATCTAAGTCGCGGCCGGCAGCGAAGAGGTACAATTTGCGCCTTCCCTTTGCTGCCAAATTGACGTATGATCCAATAAACCTCAGGTAAATTCCGCACCAAAGTGGATGCCTTATGCGGCATCCAATTTTGCGGTGAAGGTTCGGCGGTCTGGCGCTTTATCTCTAGCTACGAGGGCAATGTGCATGACTTCGAACGACGGTGAAACAAACGGATTATGGCGCTACGGCGCCAGCATGCAAACAAAGTTAATCGGCATCTTCCTGGTGGCGAAGGTGATTCCGCTGATACTCTTATGCGCCATCGCCTGGTACCAGTTCGCCGTACTTGGCGATACACTGAAGGAGATCGCGGTCTCCGATTCCGCCGCATCCCTGAATGAAAGCGCGGTCAAGAATATCGAGCGCATTACCACAGACACAGCTCAACGGGTTGCCGCGTTTCTCTATGGCCGTGACGCCGACATCCGCTACGTTGCGTCCCTGCCGCCGACCGAGGAGTTTTTCACCGCATTTCTGAACAACTCGCGGCGGCGCATGATCGCGCCGGGCGAATGGGTGCTCTCCGCCGACCGCTCGAGCTGGGTCAGGCGCGTCCCGCCCCCCCCCGGCGAATCCGGCGTGTCCACCAACCCGGAAAACAACGACATGGACGGCTTCCACGCCATCCCGCCGAACGGGTTTGAATATATCGACACGCCGATTTATGACGAAATAACCTATCTCGACAAAAACGGCCGCGAGTTGGTCAAGGTTGTGGCAAAGGATTCGACCAAGCGCCACCACCCCATGAACCCCGAAAAGCGTGACGTCTCCCGCCGCGAAAACACCTTCGTCAAGGCCGAGACCTATTTCCCCGCGCTTCGGAACCTCGAACCCGGGCAGATCTATGTCTCCGACGTTATCGGTGCGTATGTCGGCTCCAATTATATCGGCATGTATACGCCCGCCGTTCTGGAGAAGGCGTCCCAGGATCGCGGGTATCCCATCCCCTACGCTCCCGAGGCCCAGGCCTATTCGGGTGCGGAAAACCCGGTCGGCACGCGCTTCGAGGGGATTGTCCGCTGGGCCACCCCGGTGACCGATGCAGCTGGAGAAATTACCGGCTACGTTACCCTGGCCCTCAATCACGACCACATCATGGAGTTTGTCGATCACGTCACACCCATGGACGAGCGCTACACCGAGCTGCCCTCCGCTTTCGAAGGCAATTACGCTTTCATCTGGGATTACCAGTGCCGCAGCATCTGCCACCCCCGCCACCATTCCATCGTCGGCTTCGACCCCGAGACCGGCGATCCACAGATTCCCTGGCTGGAAGAATCGATCTACGACGGCTGGCAAAAGAGTGGGCTGGAAAAATGGACCGATTATGTACGCGGCATCCCGACCTTCCACCAGCAGTCCCGCACCAAACGGCCCGCCCCTGCCCTCACCCGCGCCGGGCTGGTGGGTCTGGACGGCCGGTACCTCAATAACGCGCCCCAGTGCATCGGCTGGATGGACCTGACCGGCACCGGCGGCTCCGGCTCCTTCTACATCCTCTGGAGCGGCTTGTACAAGTTGAATACCGCCGCCGCGATTCCGTATTACACCGGGCAGTACGCGCCGTCTCAGGCCAACAGCTTTTCGCGGCGCGGTTTTGGCTTCGTCGCTGTCGGCTCGGGGATGGAATCGTTCACCCGGCCGGCTCGTGAGACCGAGGCCAAGCTGGTGACGTCGGTGAACGAGAACATGCGCTCCACCGTCGCCCACCTGGTCTTTACCACATTGCTCCTCACGGCTGCGGTCATATTTGTCGCTGTGGCGATGGCGTGGCACATCAGCCGTCCCATCAAGCGCATGGCCAAACACATGTCCAGGCTCGCCATCGGCGACTTTGTCTCCGAGGACGTGACCGCGTCCGACTGCGCCAGATCGGACGAAATCGGCCTGCTGGCCCGCTCCCTGAACGACCTCACCCAGTCCCGCCGCGACGAGCTCGAAATGGCCGACGCCATCGCCTCCGGCGACTATACCCGGTCCATTCCGCTGCGGTCGGAGATGGACATGCTTGGCCGTTCCCTCAATACCATGATCCGCACCAACAAAAACACCCTGACCCAGGTCAATGACGCTGTCGTGCAGGTCGGCGACGGCGCGGTGGTGGTGTCGAACGTGTCCACTTCGCTGTCACGGGGCGTGGAGACGTCCGAGAGCGTGCTCCGGGACATTTCCGATATGGTGTCGTCGGTGGACAGGCAAGTGCAGCAGAACGCCGCCTCGGCCGCCGGCGCGAACAAGCTGGCGATTGCCAGCCGCGAGGCGGCGCACCGGGGCTACGAATCGGCGACCGAGCTGTCGGCGGCGATGGCAGAGATACGCCAGTCGGGGACAAAGATTGCCTCGGTCGTCAAACTGATCGACGACATCGCCTTCCAGACCAATCTCCTCGCCCTGAATGCGGCTGTCGAAGCTGCACGCGCCGGCCGGCAGGGAAAGGGATTCTCGGTGGTGGCGGACGAGGTCCGCAACCTCGCCGCCCGTTCGGCCAAGGCCGCCCACGAGACCGGGGAGATGGTGGAATCGATGGTTCACCTGATGGAGACGGGCGCGCACCTGGCCGAGCGGTCCGACCGTGAGTTCCGGGAGATTGTCGACTTGGCGACGCAGGTTGCCGGGTTGTTCCAGACCATTGTCGACGCGTCCGACACCCAGTCCGAAGCCGTGACCCAGATTGTCGAAAGCCTCGCCAGGATTGGTAAGGTCATCCAGACGAACTCCAGTAACGCCCAGGAAATGGCGATGTCGGCGACCGAGCTGTCCCGTCAGGCTGAGGAACTGCGGCAGATGGTGTCGCATTTCCGCCTCGGGGCCGAGACAGCGCGAAGGGTGAGCGCGTTGGGGTACTCCGGGACAAAGCGGGAGTAGGCACGTCATATAACGTGTGGCGACGGACCGCTGGCTTAGCCATTTTTGACCAGTATGTCCCCCCTGCCTACCCCGCCCGTCACCCCGGCGTAATAATGGGCATCAGCGGAAATAACGGGCGGTTCGGCCGGGGTCCACGCCCTAGACAGCCGCTACGGGCGTCAACCGCCTGAGTTTGGTGACTTCACCGC
>JAJPXZ010000056.1 GCA_021205245.1 Planctomycetaceae bacterium | reverse complement strand
AAACTGGATTAGCGATATTGTGATGTCAAAGAGGGTATAAAATCAATATACAAGGTGGTGTCTGTCTCCACCGCGCAAAAGCGCATTATGGTCGAGGGCGGCCGCGACCTGAGCCTGGGCGAAGGCGAACGGCTGGAACTGGTACGGGACGGCAGGTGGATTGCCGATCTCCGCGTCGTCGATGTCTTCGACTATCAGTCCTCGTGCGAGGTGCTCCACGCCACCATTGCGCCGATACCGGGCGACACGGTGCGCCGTCCGCCCCAGTCGCGTTGACTCTTATCGGACGCCAGGACGAGGATTTTGCATCCTTTTTAGATTTAAGACAGTAAACCCGGGCGGCGGGCGAGTATTATTCAAGTCGGGCGGTAAATCAATCGATATACCAAATGGGGTACATCGTGATCCCGTCGCGAAATGGCGCGGCAGGCGGCAATACTCCTGTGGCTCGCCAGCGGTCCGGTGTTGAATGCCGGTTATCTAGAGAAGGTCGACATGGTATTTATCGAAAGCATCTTCGGCTTTTTCAGCCACGACTTGGGCATCGACCTGGGTACGTGCAACACCCTTGTCTATAAACGGGGTGAAGGCATCGTGCTCTCCGAACCGTCGGTGGTGGCTGTGTCGAAAAAGGATCGCCGTGTGCTTCTGAATGGCCAGGCCGTCGGTGACCGGGCCAAAAAGATGGTCGGCCGCACCCCCGGCAACTTTGCCGCCATCAGGCCGATGAAGGACGGCGTTATCGCCGACTTCGAAATGACCGAAGCCATGCTCACCTATTTCGTCGGCAAGGTGCACAACTTTTCCAACCTCGCCAGGCCCAGGGTGGTCATTGCCGTGCCGTCAGGTATTACCGAAGTTGAAAAACGGGCGGTTAAGGAGTCGGCCGTCAAGGCGCGGGCGCGCAAGGTATGGGTTATATCCGAACCAATGGCTGCCGCCATCGGCATCGGCCTCCCCATCGACGAACCGGTTGGCAACATGATTGTCGATATCGGCGGCGGGACCCCCGAGGTCGCCGTCATCTCCCTGATGGGTATGGTCTATTCGAAATCCATCCGGGTGGCTGGCGACGAACTCGACGAAGCGATCATGAATTACCTGCGCCGTCAGTATTATTTTATTGTTTGCGATACAACGGAGTATATCTTCATGATTTTTGTCGGCAGCGCCTACCCGCTTGAGGAAGAGGTGTCTATCGAAGTAATGGGCCGGGACCAAATCAAAGGTCTGCCGCGTTCCATCACCGTTCGATCGGAGGAAATCCGCGAGGCGCTGAAGGAACCGCTGGATCAGATCATGTCGGCCATCATCGAGACGCTCGAAAACACGCCGCCAGAGCTGGCCGGCGACATCTACGCGAACGGTATCTCCCTCGCCGGCGGCGGTGCGCTTCTGCGGGGCATCGACAAGCTTATCCATAAAGAGACGCGCGGCATCCCTGTCCATATTTCCGAAGATCCCCTAAAGGCTGTCGCCCGCGGCACCGGCCTGTTTATCGAGGGCATCGAGGACTACGACCAATACCTGGACAGCGGCGACGACGACGGTTAACCGTGAACAGGAATCCCGTTCTCCCCGCCCTTATCCTCTTACTTCTCGCTGCCGCCCTGTACATGCTGCCGGACGGCTCGCTCTATGCCTGGCGGCTCTACGTGCGGGGAGCGGTCGCCCGTCTGCACCGCCCGCCAGACCCACGCCCCGACGCATCCGAAGACGTCACCACCACCGCTCGTGATCTCGTCATGCTCCTGCATCAAAAAGAGGCGCAACTCTCCGACCTCCGTCGCCGCCTGCGCGAACTCGGTGTCACCGATGAAAAGGTCGACCGGCAACGCATCGTCGCCGCCCGGGTAATCCGCCTCGGACCCGACAACACCCTCGATACCTTCACCATAGACGTCGGCACCCGGGACGGTGTCGAAGCAGGCCAGGCCGTTGTGGTAGGAGCGGCTGTGGTGGGGGTGGTGGTGAAAAGCGAAGCCGATGCGTCACTCTGTCTGTCCCTGTCCTCGCCCGGATGCTATATTTCCGCCCGGCTTGGCGAGGTAGGCGGTTCGACCGAACGGCCGCGCCTCCTCTGTGCCGTGCGGGGCGTCGGGGCGGGACGCGTGGCCGGGGTTATTTTTTCCACTGCAACTGCCGCGAAAGAGGGCTGGGTGGCGATGACGAGCGGGCTCGAAGGGTCCATACCGGAAGGCTTGCTTCTTGGCACCTTGGTTGGGCAGCTTGTTGAAGGAGACGAGGGCGGGACGCTGGAAGGCGAGCTTCGGCCCGCTGCCGATTTGGCGTCTCTGGATTTTGTTTCGGTGCTGGTAAGACGTGATTAACTTCGAGGAAATGCGATGTACGACCATGAAGTCCGCTGGTATGCGCTGGTGCCGGTGGCGATACTGGTGGGCTTTGTCCATATCTTCGCCGAGGCTGGCGGCTGGTATCCTGAACTGGATATCAGGCCGGACTGGTTCTGGTGTTTGGCCTTCATCGCCGCTCTTCACACGCCGCCGACCCAGGCCGTCGTCGCCTTCTTTACCTGTGGGCTGATACGGGACCTCCTGGTTGGCCCAAGGCTGGGATCGGCCGCTCTCGCCTTCCTCCTTATCGGCTATTTTACCCTGTCGTGGCGAATCCTCGCCTACCAGCGGAACTACGCCTACCAGTGCCTCCTGGCCGCCGTCACCGCATTCCTCGTCGCCATGCTGAAGCACTCCCTTGATTACGGCCCCTTGACCTATAAGCTTATAGACAGGGTCTTCCTGCTGTCATTAGGGGATGCCGTCCTGACCCTGGCAGCCTATGTGCCTATGAGCCTGATCCTGAGCCTCGACTCGTTCCGCCCCTGGAAGGAAAGGAGCGGCTTTTAGATTGTGTGAGGGTAACCCCGAGTGCTACGTTTTCGCCTCTACCTGATATCCGCCGTGTTTGCCCTGATGTTCGCGGGCGCGCTGTATCGCCTCGTCGATCTGCAGTTCAACCAGTCGGCCGCTCTTTCCGCCTACCGTGACCAGCGCCTCAGCCATATTGAACAAAAAGCGCCCCGGCGCGGCCGCATCGTCGACACCGACGGCAACATTATTGCCGAAGACCAGCCGCCCCAGGACTTGTGGATTTATCCGGCCCGCATTGAACGGGTCAACCGCCGCCGCCAGGTGGTGTCGAACCTCATGCCCCTGACCCCTGACCAAATGCTGGCAATAGCCGCCGCGAGAGGGGACGACCGCAACTTTGAGCGCGGCCTCGCCGCCGCCGCCCTGGCGGAAGCGAATCCGCTGGTAGCCGACCTCGCGTCCCGTCTGAAGATGGATCGGGAAGATGTGGCGAACCGCCTTATCGGGGCGGTTCTTGCGGCCCGGCCGGCGTCGCGGGACGACCTTGTCTACCCGCGCCTCGCCATGGAGGACATCGACTTTGCCCTCGCCCTGGAAATTCGCGCCGCCCGCGCCAACCCCTATGACGACGAAATGTGGAACGCCACCGAAATCCGCACCGGCGGCAAGCGGGTGTATCCGGCCGGTAAGATCATGGGCCACATCACTGGCTCAGTAGGACGACTCACCGCCGAAGAGTACGAAATTCTCCGTGGCCGCTGGGACGGCGATGTCGCCGTGCCGGGGACGGGCATAATCGAAAAGGCGGGGCGGGTGTTTTTCTCCATCCTCTCGGACAACGAACGCAATCCCGTCTCCGACGAGGAGCTTATCGTTCGTTTGCGCGAGATCAAGCGAAACGGCCGTATGCTGAAGAGCCAGGGATACCTGGCCAACGAGATAGTCGGCCGGGGCGGAATGGAGCAGTACTATAACCAGGTGCTGCGGGGCAAACACCGGCTGCAACGGCTCCGCCTCACCCGCGACGCCGACACCGGTCGCCGCCGTTTCGAGCCGAAGGGCGATGTGGAAAAGGCCGAAAACGGCGTCGACTTGCGCCTGTCCCTCAAGCTGGATGTGCAAAAACAGGCGTACGAAATACTGGAAAAACACATCAAGCGCCTTACCGGCGAACCGCGTCTGGCAGGATGGACACCCTCCGGCGTCGCCATCATGATGGACCCCTACAACGGTCGCATCCATGCCCTCGTCTCGGTGCCGTCGTACGACCCCAATACTTTCAACCGTGATTTCACCAAACTGGCCGGCGATCCGCGCCTCCCGTTGGTGGACCGTGCCGTGGCAGGCATCTATCCGCCCGGGTCGGTGGTCAAGCCTATCGTGGGACTGGCGGGTCTGAGTGAAGACGTGATCATGCCGGGGCAGAAGTTTAATTGCGAGCGCGTCATGATGCTTGGCGGCGCACGTTTTACCTGCCTTGGCCGACACGGCTGGCTGGACCTGGAATCGGCCCTGATGCATTCGTGCAACATGTATTTTTACCATACCGGCGAAGCGCTGGGCGGCAGGCGGCTCTACGAATGGTACACCCGTTTTGGTCTCGGCCATAAAACCGGCATCGACATTGCGGGCGAGGCGAACGGGGTCATCCCCCGTAACGCCTATACCCGGCGCGGCTGGGCCACCGGCAATACCTATCACCTGTCCATCGGGCAGGGCATGGCGACAACGCCTTTGCAGGTGGCTGTCTCGTTCGCCGCCCTTGCCAATGCCGACGGCAGGGCTGCCCGGGTGGTGCGGCCGCACCTCCTTATTCCGCCGGTCGACCCGCAGACCCCGGCCGAAGAGGCACTGATGCACGAAGCGCTCCGCCTCGATCAGCCGGTGGCCGAGATCGCGATTGACCGGGAAGCCATGGCCACGGTGCGTCAAGGTTTGTGGGAGACGGTGCAGGGTAAACCCGGCACGGACGAATTCGGAACTGGTATCTATGCCAGTTTTCCCGCCCCGGGCGGCGGCTTTCTGCTGGAGGTCGCGGGCAAGACCGGAACGGCGGAATGGAGCCAGGTCGTCGGCGGACGTGCTGTCAAACAGACGTCGCACGTATGGTTTTCCTGCTACGCGCCGTTCGACCGCCCGGAGCTGGTGGTGGTGGTGTTCCTGCCCGAAGCCGGCGGCGGCGGCGGCAGCGTCTGCGCGCCTATCGCCAAGGAATTGATGCGCATGTGGTTTAATCTGCCGGAGCGTCCCATGCCCCGGCAGGAGGAGGGGACACTTGGGTAAGATCGATTTTTGGCGGGTGGACTGGGTCTTTCTCCTCGTGGCCTTGGCCATTATCGGGCTGGGATTGCCATTTCTGAGAAGTTCGGCGACGCCTGGGGACTTTGCCAGGCAGTTGGTCTGGCTGGCTATCGGATTCGCGGTCCTCGCCGCGTTCACGGTTATTGATTTCCATTTCTGGATTAAGTGGGCGTACTGGATTTACGCCGGGACAGTTGCGCTCCTGCTGGTGGTGCTCTTCGCTCCGCCCATCAACAATGCCCACTCGTACCTCCGCGTCGGGCCGGTTGGCATGCAGCCGGCGGAACTGTTCAAATTGGCGCTGATTCTTGCGCTGGCGCGGCATCTCGGAAAACGGGAAAACCAGCACATGCTCCATGGGCTGATCATCCCCTTCGCACTTACCCTGGGACCGATGTTCCTCATTCTGCTCCAGCCCGACTTGGGGACGGCACTGACCATCCCGCCGATTCTGTTTGCCATGTTGTGGGCGTCGGGGGCCCGGTTTTCGCATCTGGCTGGGGCGGTGGCTATGGGGCTGGCGTCGATTTTCCCCATGTGGCAGTACGGCATGAAGCCGTACCAGAAGGCGCGCATCAACGCCTTCTTCGACCCTGAGCGCTACGAGTCAAACGAAGCCTACCAGCTCATGATGAGCCTGACCGCCATCGGTTCAGGCGGGGTATCAGGCCTGGGGCTTGGCAATGGGGTGATTACAGACCTGAATCTGTTGCCGGAAAAGCACAACGACTTTATCTTCGGCGTCATCGCCGAGGAAGGGGGCTTTGCCGCATCGGCGACACTGGTGCTGTTGTTCCTTCTGTTCGCTCTGGTCGGCTTGCACATCGCCTGGACCGCTTCCGACCGCTTTGGCAGGATGGTGGCGACCGGCGTGGCAGTCATCGTCGGCTGGCAGGCAGCCCTCAACGTCTATGTGGTCACCGGCCTCTTTCCGACAACCGGGGTGACATTACCGCTGGTGAGTTACGGCGGCTCAAGTCTGGTGGTCACCTGCGCCATGGTTGGCGTGGTCCTGAACGTCAGCCAAAGTCATCCAACTTTGGAAAAACTCGAGAACCCTGACAAGATCTAAGGGCGGAAAGCCGCTTTTCAAGAGCACGATTTTTTGTCCACTTCGATATATTTTTCATCGGTGCAAACCTTCGGCATCGCCGCGGATGGCGCGATTGTCAACGCTCTGTATTAATCGTGCTACGCTTTGGGTCCCACACCTATTCGAAAACCCGAAGGGGCTGGAATAGACGCTCCATGCCATTTATTTTGCACCACTCCCCATAATCCACGTAATGATAAGATGTTTGAAATATCATGACTGGTTTTGGACAGAAATCAGTACGGTTCGATCAACTATACCTGTAATTATGGATTACAGTATAGGTAGACGTAACACTTTTGGTAAGGAGAACTTAAGATCGATATTACGCGCCATGAAGTTTGATTTTAGTTCTTGATTATAATCGAGTTGTGGTTATCATGATGTCCTCGGAGAGTGGCCTTTGCAAAGGACGGCATACCACCATGACCGCGTTTACCGGCGATCATTTTGCCTTTCTCACTCGTTTTTTGGCCCAATCGCGCGATGCGGTGCTGGGTGTGACAGTCGACGACGGCGCGATTGTTTGGGCGAATGACCGGGCGGAGCAACTTCTTGGCCAGCTCTACGACTCCACCATACAGGAATCCTGCCGCGTCAGCCTCGCCTCCCTGTCGACTTTACTGGACAATCCCGGAAAGAAAACTTTTGTCGATATAACTATCGGCGATGGCGACAACGTCGGGAAGAGGAGCGTCTCCCTTCAGGGAGTGGGCGAAAGAATGCCCGGCGGGGACCAACGCGCCGCCCTCATCAGGATGGAGCCGGGAATGGAAGCGCCGGCCACGATAGCCGCCGACATGACGGACTTCGAGTGCTGGTTTAATTCAATCGACGCCGGTGTTACCCTCCGCGATGTGGAGACGTTCGCCATCCTGCATCAGAACCCGCGCGCGCTCCAATGG